>JAEENL010000066.1 GCA_016283775.1 Lachnospiraceae bacterium
CAAGTCTCGCAGGGGTCATTATGGGTAGGTCGCATAGCGGCTAGTGCAGCGGACTGTAAATCCGTCGACTTCGGTCACCGTTGGTTCGAGTCCAACCCTGCCCACTTATGTTTGCGTGTCCGAGAGGCTTAAGGTGCTTCCCTGCTAAGGAAGTGTGCGCTAACACGCACCGGTGGTTCGAATCCACCCGCAAACGTCTACTTCTGTAAAAACAGAGTCTACTTCTATCAAAAAAGAGTCCACTTATCTTGACAGGTAACATACTTTTTTCAAGAAAAAAATACTTAACAAGCTTAAATAAAACGGTTAGATTTGAAATCTGACCGTTTTTTCATTGATGATTATAGGCATATCAGCTAAAATATAATAAAAAATTAAGGGGTTTATATATGGCAAAGAGTACATCTTACGATGTTGTAAAGGCTTATGTCAGCGAACGTATTGGTAAGTTCTCTAAGCAGGAAGTTCTTATGGGCTGCCCAAGTTTGGGAAGTTCATCTGTAGAGTCAGCTTTGAAGAAACTTGTTGAGGATGGAACGCTGGTAAGAATTGGTGCAGGTAGAAAAACTCTGTATGCCAGAGAGGATTCTTTTATCAGTTGATGGATGGCTGCTATACCAGCCGGATGTGTGGAAGAAGTGGGAGTGATCATTATGGGAAAAAGAATTGTTGTTGTAAACGCAGGCCCCAGAAAGGGCTGGAATACTGACATCTTACTGTCGGAAGCAGCTAAGGGCGCAGAAGAAGCCGGTGCTGAGATCATCCGCTTTGATCTGTTTAAACTTGAGAGATATACAGGCTGCATTTCCTGTTTTGGCTGCAAGAGAGAAAAGTTCAAGGGGCACTGCATCTGTAAAGACGGATTAACTCCCGTTTTGGATGCCATAAGGGAGTCTGATGGGCTGATCATCGGATCTCCGAATTATCTTTCCAATGTCACGGCTTCTTTCCGGGCATTATACGAAAGGCTGATCTTCCAGAACCTTACCTATAATCGCGAGAATCCATGCTGCAAGGAAAAGGATGTCCCTGTTCTTTTTATCATGACGAGCAATGCGCCGGACACGATGTATTCAGATCTGCTGAACAGTTATCAGCAGACATTCAGTGCATTCGTTGGCCCTTGTGATGTGCTGGTAAGCGGCGATACGCTTCAGGTGGCTGATTACAGTAAACTGGACTGGGAGTGGACGATGTTCGATCCCGATAAGAAAAAGGAGCGCAGAGAGACCGTATTCCCGGAGGAATGTAAGAAAGCATTCGAGATGGGTAAGAGCCTTGCGGAGCGGTAATTGATAAATGGCACGCAGGTATATATAATTACATTTGGGTTAGCGATGCCTAACCTGAAAAAGGATCCTGAGGATCTGATCATATGGAGGTGTGAAATGGACGTTTTTAATCCAACCGGGCAAAAATATCATATCGAAAAAAATACCGTTCAAGAGACATTGATAATTCCACTGTATGGCAGAAAGGTTTGCTCGGATTGTTTTCCGGAGCTGTTTAAAGATCCTGAAGCAGAGCGCATCTGCAGCATGCTTGATTATGACTTTGCCGAAAAAGGCAAGAGGATGGAATCGGGCGTGGGATTGTTTGGTGCGCTTGAAGTCGCGCAGCGCCAGTACGATATCGCCTGTGAAGTGAAGGATTATCTTAAGGTTCGCCCTAATGCTGCTGTCGTAAATCTCGGATGCGGATTGGATGATACTTTCCGTAAGTGCGATAACGGAACCTGCAGGGGCTACAACATAGATATGCCGGATGTGATAAAGGTAAGAAACGAGCTTCTGCCTGAAAAGGACAGGGAGAAGAATCTCGGTTTTGACCTGAATGACGAAAAGTGGATGGATGAGATCGATGCCGGTGAAGGTGCGATATTCTATGCTACAGGCGTGTTCTATTATTTTAAAACAGAGGACGTAAAAGTTCTGTTTGGCCGGCTGGCAGAGCGCTTTCCGGGAGCGGTACTTGTATTTGATGCATGCAACAGGCGCGGAGCAAAGATGATGACCAAAACCTGGCTAAAAGAGGCCGGGATAAGTAATGTTGGAGCATTCTTCTCTCTTGAAGATGTGGCCGTGCTTGAAAGCTGGAGCAGTTATTTTAAAAATGTATCTGCCAAAAGTTACATGCGCGGTTACAGGGATATCTACAAAGATGTGAGCTTCCTTCATAAACTGATGATCCATTTCTGTGACAAGCTGGTAAAAATGATCATCGTAAAGATAGAGTTTAAGGGATGAGAGAAAGCGATCTGAGGAAATGATGGAACAGGCAGAGAAGAGAAAATACTTGATAAAAACACTTTTGGCTGAACAGTCAAGATACAAAGATATGGAGATCCCCGAAGAAACGGGGGAACAGAAAAGACTCCTCAGAAGTCTGTTTAACGTGCGCCTGCCCGGTAAGATCAGTGAGGATTTCCTTACGGTTCAGGATGAATACCTTCGGGAAGCAACGAAAGAAAAAGGTGTTACGGATATTAAAGACCTGCAGCCGATCGAAGAAGGCATTTATCTCTGGCAGGGTGATATCACGACACTTCGTTGTGATGCGATCGTGAATGCTGCCAACAGTGGGATGACCGGTTGTTATCAGCCTTGTCATAACTGTATCGATAACTGTATTCATACCTATGCCGGGATTCAGCTTAGAAATGCTTGCGCTGAGATGATGGAAAAGCAGGGGTATGAGGAACCGACAGGACAGGCGAAGATCACGCCGGGATTCAATCTTCCCTGCAAATATGTGCTTCATACAGTTGGGCCTATCGTGAGCGGACCCTTAACAAAAGAGCATGAAGAACTACTGGCATCGTGTTACAGATCGTGTCTGGAGCTGACAGATAAGAACGATGTGAAGAGCATTGCCTTCTGCTGTATTTCAACGGGTGTATTTATGTTTCCAAATGAAAGAGCCGCTAAGATCGCGGTTCAAACAGTTCGGGATTACAGGAAGAAACACGGCAACGGAATCGAGGTGATATTTAATGTTTGGAAGGATATCGACTATGAGATCTACCGGGAATTACTCGGATGAAATTCAAAAACTGCAGAAGGCAATAGAAGAGTCGGATGCTGTTGTGATCGGAGCAGGAGCAGGGCTTTCAACTTCGGCAGGATTTGTTTATAACGGAGAGCGTTTTGAGAAATATTTCTCGGAATTCGGCAAAAAGTATGGCTTTAAGGATATGTACTCCGGTGGATTCTATCCTTATGAGACTCCGGAGGAGATGTGGGCTTACTGGTCGAAGTTCATCTTCGTCAACAGATATATGGATGCACCTAAGCCTGTGTATGAGCATCTGCTTTCCCTGGTAAAGGATAAGGATTATTTCGTTATCACAACGAATGTCGATCATTGCTTCCAGAAGGCGGGCTTTGATAAGAAGAGACTGTTTTATACCCAGGGTGATTACGGGCTGTTCCAGTGCAGCGAACCATGCCATGAGGAGACTTATGAAAATGAAGAAATGGTAAGAAACATGGTAGAGCAGCAGAAGGATATGAAGATCCCGACGGAGCTGATCCCCAAATGTCCGAAATGCGGCAAGCCTCTTACGATGAATCTGAGATCGGATGATAAATTTGTTGAGGACAAAGGCTGGCATGAGGCTGCAAAGCGATATCGCGACTTTTTGAATGTCCATAAAGGAAAAGTACTGTTCCTGGAACTTGGTGTAGGTTATAATACTCCGGGAATCATCAAGTACCCTTTCTGGCAGATGACTGCGGACAACCCGGATGCCACCTATGCTTGCGTAAACTATGGTGAAGCAGTCTGCCCGGAGGATATCAGTAAGCGTTCCATCTGTATCGATGGGGATATCGGAACTGTAATAAGATCAATGTTTGACGATAAGGCTCTGATTTAGGAACTATTGAATGGTATGTATGATGAATTTCCGGAAAAGAAACCGAAGAAAGCAAAATGAGGCTGATAAATCCGGGTTTGCGGGGTGAACTCCGGAACATAAAAAGAACAGATGGCGGTTATAAGAGAATTCTTGTAGCCGCATTATTTGTTTAAAAACATCTTGACACAATGTCAGAATGCAGTTATAATTTTACTTGACACGATGTCAAAATGAAACATTCGGAGTAAGGATATACTAAAAGGAGATGAAATAAAATGGCAGAAAAAATCGTACAGACAGCAGGAAGAAATCAGCTCGGAGAATTTGCGCCGATGTTCGCGCATTTGAATGATGATGTGCTCTTCGGTGAAGTATGGAATGAAGAAGCGATCGATGTGAAGACCAAATGCATTATTACGGTGGTTTCACTTATGGCTTCCGGTATCACAGATTCTTCACTGACCTATCATCTTCAGAATGCGAAGGCTCACGGAGTAACCAGGGAAGAGATCGCAGCGATCATCACCCATGCCACCATGTATGTAGGATGGCCGAAGGGATGGGCAGTATTCCGCCAGGCAAAGGAAGTATGGAATGAAGTGACGGATGCTGCGGCAGATTGAAATAGGAGGCGGACACAAGATGAAGAGAAAGATAGCAGTACTTGCAGCGGTTTTATTAGCCATTGGTCTTACGGCATGTGGGAATAACCAAACACAGGCAACAAATGATACTGCTCAGACGATACTGACAGAGAGCCCTAAGAATGCAGAAACTAAGAGTAATCCTGAAGAGAAAGCAGATCAGGCCGTGATAAGCGAATCTCCTTCGAATACAGCAAATGAGACAGCCGGAGATAATTCTTCAGAAGATACAGAAAGTACGAATGAACACAGTGACGTTCTTGTCGTATATTTCTCAGCGACCGGAAACACAAAGGGTGTTGCTGAAAAAATCGCAGGGATCACAGGTGCGGATACATATGAGATAAAGGCGGCGCAGGAGTATACAGATGCCGATCTGAACTGGAATGATTCGAAGAGCCGCTCAACTAAGGAACAGAATGATCCATCCGCAAGACCGGAGATCGGAAGTGATGCGATATCGCTGGACGGATATACAACGGTCTATATCGGATACCCTATATGGTGGGGAGAAGCGCCGCGCATCATGGATACATTCGTGGAGAGCTACAGCTTTGACGGCATTACCATGATACCCTTCTGCACTTCAGGCAGCAGCGGAATAGGCAGAAGCGGTAAGAACCTTGCAAATAATGCGGGAAGCGGCACATGGCTCGATGGAAAGCGATTCGATGCCGGGGCATCGGAGGATGAGATCAGATCCTGGATAGAGGGTTTGCAGTAAAGAAAGAATGAGGCCGATAAAGCACTGTTTATCGGCCTCGTAGGAAGTATGATCATATATTACAGAGCATTGTACTCTGTAACGACTTTTTCTTTAACCTGTCCGGCGATATCGCTTGCCTTCGCGCAGACATCGTTGGCGGCCTTCATCTCGTCCTGACCTTCGAAGGAGTACCTGCAGTCAAGGAACAGTGATACTACGATCGCGATAACGGCTGCGGGTAATGCGATGCAGAACGCAAGGACCATTGCGAGAACGGGGATCTTTAAGATCCTTTCATCTTTGCGGTCGATCACAACGTAGTTGACGGTGCTCTTGTGGAAAAGAGACTTCAGTTTATCCCCGAAAGTCTTTCCGTCATTCTTATTGCCGGCAGCGTTATCGGTACCGGAGCTGACGGAACTCTCTGTACCGAAGCTGCGGGTCTTGCCCTCGCGCTCTAGGAGGATCATTGCCTCAAGGACATCACCGCCGGTTCTGTCGAGTGCGTTCTTTGCTTCCTCGTAACTTACATTTGCTCTTTCTCTTAATGCATCAACCTTTTCAAACATTTCCATAATCGTATCCAACCTTTCTTTGTATGTGTATGAGTTTTGTTTTGCTTTTCATGTCATTGGCCTCGTGACAAGAATAAATATACCCGGGCATTCTTAAATAGTCTTTTAGGAAAGATTAAAAATGAATTAAAAGTAGTGTTTTCTGCTTGAAAAAACACTTGAAAACCGCAGGCAAGTATTTATAATTTACTATAGTTAGCAATGGCTAACAGACGCAGCGCCAAGACGCATTTGCTGCGGTGAATAAGGTATTAACGGAGGGAACAGGCAATGGGACTTTTTAAGGATTATGTGAGCCAGACAAGAAAACCTGAGGGCTTTCTGGGAAAGATGATGGTGAACGGTATGAACGGCGGGCATGCCAAGATGGCGGACTGGGGACTTTCTCATCTTACATCCATTGCGCCGGAGAGGATCGCTGAACTCGGATGCGGAGGAGGAAGAAATGCGGGAGCACTGCTTAAAAGGTATCCGCTTTCGCATGTTACCGCTGTCGACTATTCCGATGTTTCGGTGAAGAAAGCATCTGCTTACAATGCGGATGCAATAAAGGGCGGGCGATGTGAAGTCATACAGGGAGATGTTTCGGCACTGACGCTTCCGGAGGGAAAGTATGACCTTGCCACAGCGTTTGAAACGATATACTTTTGGCCGGGGCTAAAAGTATGCTTTGCACAGGTGGCAAAGATACTGAAACCGGGCGGAACATTCCTTATAGTAAATGAGTCGGACGGTACTGATGAGACCGGCCTGAAATTTGAAAAGATAATTGACGGAATGAAATGCCATACTGTCGAGGAAATAGAAGAAGCACTTAAGGCGGCCGGATTTAGTACGATAAAATCCGATCATTATAAAGGCAAACCGTGGATTACCGTTATCGCCCGAAAGTGAGGTCAGTTCCATGGCGGGCAGGTTTTTTGAATAGATATTGACACGGTGTCAGATATTGACTATAATCTATATTGACACGAGGTCAGAATGAACTGTTTGGAGGGCTGCCATGCCGAAAGGATCACCTGAAAGAACCGCAGCGAGAAAAGAAGAGATCATAAACGCCTGCGAGAAACTGTATCAGACAATGAGCTTTAAGGATATCACGCTCAAAGAGATCGGGAATGAGACATCCTTCTCCAGACCCACCATATATAACTACTACCAGACCAAAGAGGAGATATTCCTGGCTCTTTTTGAAAGGGAGTATATCCGCTGGAATGAGGAACTGCAGTCTATCCTTCAGGATAATGAAAAGCTTACAAAAAAACAGATCGCCGAGAAACTGGCCTCGTCCATCGCTAACAGGCAGCAGCTCTTAAAGCTTCTTTCCATGAATAACTACGACATGGAAGAAAACAGCAGGCCGGAGCTGTTGACATCCTTTAAAGTGGCTTATGGCGAGTCCATGAAGATCGTATGCAGTATAATCAAAAAGTTCTGTCCCGAGAAATCGGAGCAGGAGATCAGGGATTTTATCTACGTATTCTTCCCGTTCATGTTCGGGATATATCCTTATACCGCAGTAACGGATAAACAGCGGGAAGCCATGAAAGAGGCAGATGTGGACTTTGTATACCGGTCCGTATTTGAGATAACCGATAACTGTCTGATGAGGCTTTTGTAGAGCGGCAGGGAAAGGAGCACGGCGATGAAATATACCAGACTCGGAAACTCGGATCTGAATGTATCCCGTATCTGCATGGGATGCATGGGATTCGGCGACGCGGCAAGAGGACAGCACAGCTGGACCATAGATGAGGAGCACTCCAGAGAGATCATAAAAAGAGGCCTTGACCTGGGAGTCAATTTCTATGACACCGCGATCGCTTATCAGAGCGGAACCAGCGAGCAGTACGTTGGCAGGGCGCTCAGGGATTTTGCGAAAAGGGAGGATGTGGTTGTTGCAACGAAATTCCTTCCCAGAACCCCGGAGGAGATCGAAAAAGGCATAACCGGCCGGCAGCACATAGAAAACATGATAAACACCAGCCTTAAGAACCTCGGCATGGATTATGTGGATCTGTATATCTATCACATGTGGGACTGGAATACGGATATCTGCGATATCATGGATGGCTTAAACCGTATCGTAAAAGCCGGCAAAGCTAGATATATCGGTATCTCAAACTGTTTCGCATGGCAGATCGCAAAGGCCAATGCCCTGGCTGAAAAAGAAGGCTTTGCGAAGTTTGTCTCCATTCAGGGGCATTACAATCTGATCTTCAGGGAAGAAGAGCGTGAGATGGTTCCTTACTGTGATGAGGAGAATATCGCGCTTACTCCATACAGCGCGCTGGCCGGCGGAAGGCTTTCGAGAAAGCCCGGCGAAGGTGACACAAAGCGGGCTGCCGAAGATGCATATGCTAAGTTCAAATACGATGCGACAAGAGAGCAGGACAGTGTGATCATAGACCGTGTGGCAGAGATAGCCGAAAGGCACGGCGTGACCATGACGGAGGTTTCCCTGGCATGGCTCCTTACCAGGGTAACATCACCCGTGACAGGCGCGACCAAGCTCCACCATATAGAAGGCGCAGCCAAAGCGGTCGATCTGGAGCTGACGGATGAGGAGCTTAAATACCTCGAAGAGCCGTATGTTCCGCACCCTCTTACAGGTGTTATGGCACAGAATAAAAGAGCCGATGCATCCAAGAAACATGTATGGAGGCTGAACTAAGGGCCGGGAGGTGATCAGCTATGATATATCTTGCAGGTTCATGCTCATCGGAGCACAGAACATTCATGAGAAAGATCGCGGGAAAATTAAGGGAGCTCGGTGAAACGGTGTATTGCCCTTTCGAGCTGAAGATCGAAAACGCATGGGATTACTCGCAGGAAGACTGGGCCAAAATGGTCTTTGATAGTGATATAAAAGCCCTGGACGGCTCGGATACGGTGATCGTGATCTCACCCGGACGGATCAGCTCGGCAGGAACGAACTGGGAACAGGGATACTCTTACGCAAAGGGCAAACGCGTATATGTATTCCAGATAACGGAAGAGTCCACCAGCCTGATGACATTCTGCGGGTGCACAGTGTTCAGAAATACGACGGAAAACGAGCTGGTTGACAACATAGGAGAGTTCATTAAGGCCGGCGCTGATGTATCCTGCAATCCCGCGGCAGCAGTACCGGACAAATGCAGAACGACCCTGACCTGAAAAACAACAGACTAATTACAAAGGAACACAGTTATGCAGCTGATATATATAGTTTATCCGGTTTTACTTGTTGTTCTTTTCTGGGGCGCGAAGGTCAGCAGGCCCGGAGCGTTCAATGAGGAGGCTTTTTCTCTGAGACAGATGAAGGCCATGCAGGGGTTCGTGGCGCTGCTCATCATGTTCCACCATTGCGGGCAGAAGACCAGCGCGTCATGGATAGACAAGAAATACTATATCGGCGGGCTGGATTTTTTTGTGGAGATAGGCTTTGTGCTGGTTACGTTCTTCACATTCTGCTCCGGCTACGGATTGTACAAGAGCTTCAAGACCAAACCCGGTTACCTGGGCAAGGGTTATTTCTTAAAGCGCATAGTACCCCTTGTGATACTGGGATATATTGTCACATGGCTCTATCTTCCCTGCAGGTATCTCCTGGGCGAGACTATCGGCGGGAAGCAGCTTTTCTTTTATCTGAGCGGGATCAAGCTCTGCAATCCCAACGGATGGTATGTGTGCATAATCCCGTTTTTCTATCTGTGCTTCTATCTTGCGTTCAAATACTGCAAAAATGAAAAGCTGGCATTAGCTGTCGTTTTTGCCTTTACTGTCGCTTACCAGCTTCTGGGTACGGCGATCAACCATAATGACTGGTGGATTACCGGAGAGTGGTGGTATAACTCCATTCATCTCTTCCCTGTCGGAGTATTCTTTGCCATGTTTGAGGACAGGATCATACCGCATATCAAAAAATACTATATTGTCTATCTGATCGCCGGAGCGGTCCTGGTATTCGGAGGGCATAAGTTCTGGCAGTATGCGAGAAGCGCCTTCTCATACTACGGGGAAAACTGGGGTGCGCCCGACACTGTACTCAGAAGGCGGCTCACTCTGTCCGGAGACATACTCTATTCCTCGGCGGTCGTATTCCTATCCTTCCTTCTGGGCATGAAAGTCAGGATCGGCAACGGATTCCTTAAGTTTATGGGTAAGATAACCCTGGAATTCTATCTGATCCACGGACTGTTCGTGGAATTGTTCTGCTTTAAGTTTACGGGCACATTAAAACCCCTCTGGTACATAAAGAACCAGCTGCTTTTCGTGGCGGTGGTATTTGTACTCGGTATCGCCGGGGCCTGCCTGCTGCGGATGCTGATCGGCAAGCTGTTGAAAAATAAAGGGAGCAACGAAAGGTCGGGTAAGGTATGGCAAGGATAATAGAAACAGACGGGATCGGATATATTGAGCCGGTTCCGGGAGCCGCGAACAAATGGTATTTCGGTATGGATAATGAACACGGCGACCTGTATGAGGCGGAGGAACTGTTTCGTCTCGGTCATGCCGTAAAAGGGAGAAAACTCTGTCTGGTCCGGTATCCGGACGGCCGGGTATTTAGGCCTGTGCCTGAGACGGAAGGGCATTACAGTGAAAAACCGGTATATCTTGACGGCGCGATCTATATAATCGACGTGGATTTCCCCAACGGATCGATCCGGATCGTGAGATTCGACTGTACTGATTATCAGATTAGTATCCATGC
The DNA here is from genome assembly GCA_016283775.1 of Lachnospiraceae bacterium. Taxonomy (GTDB): domain Bacteria; phylum Bacillota; class Clostridia; order Lachnospirales; family Lachnospiraceae; genus RGIG3528. Next base: position 10,481 of record JAEENL010000066.1, read on the forward strand.
CGAGCTGCCGCTCGCATCTGTTAAGGACTGCTACAACCTGCAGCTGCATACCGCGCCGCTCACGCTTTCGAGGCAGTGCGGCAGCGAGTTTCAGATCGTATGGCCGGAGAAGGCAGACATCGCGATGGATGCGCACGACTCATTTTTCATGCGGGACGGCGAGCGGCTGTTCTTTAACAGATGGCATGAAGAGGGCGAGGGAGCGGATTACAGGTACTGGGAGGAGACCGTGATCAGGGATCCGGCCGGGAATGAGACAGAGACGTTCCCGGGTGACGCGATGCGGATGCCGAACGGAGAAATCTGGTTTTTACGTTCTTAAGGGGGTTGAGGAGCATATGAATAAAAGATCGGGCTGGTTAACGGCTGCCGCGGTCATAGCGGTCCTTGCGGCTATGGCTTTCGTTTTCATTTACCTGAAGGACTGTGAGCTGTATATCGGCGGAGTGATACTGAGCAACGTACATACCCTGGTCGGGATAGTATTTGAGATACTGGTGCTCATCATAGTTATACCGGTCAGCGTGACGAACCTGAAAAAGGCCGTGGATGAAAAAGAACGCAGGAGAATAAAGATATCCATCATAGGGGTAAGCGCGTTCCTGCTGATCATGCTGGTGTTTGTTTCACGGATCGTGGCAGGTTATGCGGAGCGCAGCAGGAAAGCCGCGATCGCCGAAATCGACATCGGTGAAGGACAAAGCATCCTTCTGGTCGAGAATGAGGAGCAGTTTTCCTTATCGGAGGACAGCTTCTTCGAGATCACGCTCTACTGCCGTGAGGGGCTGCGGCTCAAAAAGATCGGCAGGCAGACCGAATACTACTACGCCCATAACAATATGGTCCGTAACGGCCAGTATAAGGTGGAGCGTGTCGGTGATACGGTTAAGGTATACTACGATTACGGGGAGCTCATCAACGGCCTCAAATGGAAGGATGAGTACATAAACGACCCGCCGGAGTACATCGAGAAAGAGTACAGACTGGACAAATAAAGTACGGACCTGAAAAAAGAGTTGACAGGATAACGGTGTTATGTAATAATATGACCGTACATAACACCGTTATTTTTATTTCCGACATGATCGGACCACTTATCAAACCATGCAGGACGAAAAACAGACCAGACAAAAACTCATAGACTGTGCCAAAAAGGAATTCCTCGAAAAGGGATACGCAAAGGCCTCCCTGCGCAGCATCTGCGCCAATGCGGGAGTCACTACCGGCGCCCTGTATTTTTTCTTTGAAAATAAAGAGGCACTCTTTGCGGCGATAGTCGATCCTCCGCTAAACGGGCTCAAGGGCATCCTGGTCCGGCATTTCAAGGACGATATCGAGGAGATGTCAGGGATCGCATCCCCGGACGACATAGATATGGACCATACCGAGATCTGTGACAGGATAGTCGGATATATATACGAGAACTATGACAGCTTCATGCTGCTGCTCACAGCGACCGAGAACACCGTTTATGAGAATGTGGTGGATGATGTCGTTTCCATGATCGAAAGATCGATCCCGCCGATGATGGCTGCGCTTAACGGGTATACCGTCGATGAGTACATGTCCCACTGGATGTCGCATATCTCAATAGACGCTTTTATCCACGTGATCAGGCATGAGACAGACGTGGAGAAGGCAAAGATCAGGCTTCGCGCCATCCTCAACTATCTGGTGCTGGGCTGGGTTAAGCTCGCGCTGGTCAAAGAATAATACCGCAGACGAAACAGTGGTTATATGACCGCTTCCCGGAAAATACACTTTCACCGGGAAGCGGAAAAAAATAACATCAACATAACATCGTTATGTTAGATATAGAGTAAACTTAGGAGGCAATTATGTATCTGGAAATTGAGAATGTCAAAAAGAGTTACGGTTCCGGCGGAAGCTACGTACAGGTCCTTAAGGGCGTCACCACCGGAGTCGAAAAGGGGCAGATGTGCGTCATACAGGGAACTTCGGGTTCGGGCAAGTCGACACTCCTTAACTGCATCGGAGGGCTCGACGAGATGGACTCCGGTTCCATCAGGGTGGACGGTACGGAGGTATTCGGCATGAAAGGAGACGCGCTTTCCGATTACAGGAGGGACAACTTAGGGTTTATCTTTCAGTTCTATAATCTCGTGCCGAACCTGACGGTTAAGGAAAACATCCAGGTCTGCGAATACCTGACAAAGGAGCCTCTCGATATGGATGATCTCCTCGAAGTGCTGGGGCTTACGGAGCATCAGAACAAGTTCCCGGCGCAGCTCTCGGGCGGACAGCAGCAGAGATGCGCCATAGCGAGGGCTCTTATCAAGAACCCGAAGCTCCTGCTCTGCGACGAGCCTACGGGCGCGCTCGACTCCAACACATCCAGGGATATCCTGGTACTGCTCGAGAAGATAAACGCAAAATACGGCACGACCATGCTGATCGTTACGCACAACAATTCGATCAAGAACATGGTCCACAAAGTGATCTTTCTAAAAGACGGGATCGTCAAAAACGAGTACCTTAACGAGACGAGGGTTCCGGCGTGCGAATTGGAGGATCTGTGATGAACAGGATACTAAAGAAAAGATTTCCCAGACAGATAAAGGCCGATTTCTTCAGGCTCGGATCGCTGTTCCTGATAATCGCGCTGTGCATGTATATTGTCATAGCGCTGGTCGATGCGGCCGAGATAGTGATAAGCGGTACCGCAAAAAACCAGACCGCGATGTGCCTCGAGGACGGGCAGTTCACGGTATTTAATGCGCTTACCGATGAGCAGTTAAAGAGCATAACCGATAAGGGCGTCACCGTGGAGGCGCATACCTCCTATGACTTAACGCTGGGCGACGGCTCGGTCATCCGCGTCTTTAAGAACAGGGAGCTGATAGACCGGGCAGTGCTCGATACGGGAAGAGAGGCGACCTCAGATACTGAGATCGTTCTGGAAAAAAGATACTGCGAAGAGCATGACATCAGCATTGGCGATACTTTGCGCATCGGCGGAGAGGACATAACCGTGACCGGCATAGGCAGCAGTGTCGATTACGACGCCGTTTTGAGGAACCTGTCCGATACCGCCGTGGACAGCAAGATATTCGGTACAGGATTTGCCTCGCCTAAGGGCTATGAGCATCTAAAGGACATCGGAAAAGCGGGTACCGAGGAACTGACCTATGCTTTCCTGTTAAACGGAGCCATGAGCGCGGATGACCTGAAGCAGGAGATCAGGGACCTGACCCCTGATTTTCCGTACAATCTGACCGCGTTTCTGCTGAAAGAAGACAACTTAAGGATTGGCGGGGCGGCCGGAGACATAGAGATCAACAAGACCGTGGGAATGGTCGCGGGCATCGTGGTCATCATTCTTTTTACATACGTCCTGTCCGTGTTCGTGATACACCAGATACAGGAGGAGAGCAGCACGATAGGCGCGCTCTACGCCCTGGGCGTAAAGAAAAAAGACCTCATGAGGCATTACATATTCATGCCTACAGTGATCTCTTTCCTGGGCGGAGCCGTGGGCGCTGCGTTCGGACTGAGCGGCATCGGCAGCAGCTGGCAGATGTCGGATTCGTATAATTATTATTCGATCCCCGCCTTTGACAAAGTGATCCCGCCGTACCTCATCGTATATGCCGTAGTCATGCCCCCTGTCGTGAGCGTGATAGTCAATTTCCTCGTTATCAACAGGAGCCTGTCGCGGACCGCGCTTTCACTCATCAGGAACGAACAGAAGATATCACGGGCCAAGGATATCAGACTCCCCGACATGCCTTTTATGAGGAAATTCAAGATCAGGCAGATGCTCCGTGAGAGAAGGATAGCCCTGACGGTCGTCATCGGAATGGTCGTTTCCCTGCTGATATTCATGCTGGGACTCGATTGCTATGTCCTGTGCAAAAGCGTAGGAGAGCGGGCGAGTGAGGATACGCGCTATAAATACATGTATACCTATAAGTATCCCTCGGATGAGGTTCCCGAAGGCGGGGAGGCGTGCTTTGCCACCAATCTGAAAAAGGAAAGCTTCGGGTACACGCTGGATGTGACCGTGATGGGCATAGACGGCGATAATCCGTATATCCCCGTAAAGACCGTCAAAGGAAAGAACAAAGCAGTGATATCCGACGCCGTTGCGGGCAAATACGGCCTGAAGAAGGGCGACAAACTGATACTCACCGATAAGGCCGAAGATATGGACTATGCGTTTACGGTGGAAGACATCGTGCCGTACTGCGTGGGCCTGACCGTGTTCATGGACATAGACAGCGCGAGAGACCTGTTCGGCAAAGCCGATGGCTACTATAACACGGTCATGGCCGATAAGGAACTCGACGTGGAAGAAGAGCGTGTATACGCCGTCACGACCAAAGAGGACGTAGATAAGGCCTCGGGAATATTTGTCGACCTGATGGCGCCCCTGTTCACGCTGCTGATGATCATGAGCACAGTGGTATTCTGCCTGGTTATATTCCTGATGACATCCGTGATGATCGATAAAGCCTCATTCGGCATATCGCTGATGAAGATATTCGGGTTCAACAGGAAGGAGATCAAAAAACTCTATCTGGACGGCAACAAAGCGGTGATCATGGTCGGAGCGCTCATCAGCATTCCCGTTGCCAAACTGATCACCGACAGGATGTTCCCCATGTTCGTGGCGAACGTAGCCTGCGGCCTGCCGCTGGCTTTTAAATGGTACTATTATCCGGTCATCTGGGCGGCGATCATGGTATTCTACAGTTTTGTAAGCCTCCTGCTCACCGGCAGGCTAAACCGCATGACGCCTGCCGAAGTGCTCAAGAACAGGGAATGACGCATGACCCGGTCCTTTGACCGGAGCTTAACCGCAGGGGATACCGTTCTGCTCTAAGTACTCCCTTAAGATGCCGGGCAGCCGCTCGTCAGGGTCTTCATCCGGATCACTTTCCTCATCATAATACTCACTGTCCGCATCGAGAGCGAGGCTGTATATTTTCTGAACAAGCTCAGGGTCCGCCCTGAGCTGTGCTGCGGGTATGCTTTCAACAATATTAAAGAAGGCCTCTTCATGGTCTTCGTATATCTCTGCCGCGGACCGGACCGCGGCCATGATGAGTTCCCTGTCATGCCTTAAGCGCTCGGAGGCAAAGCAAAATGCAGTTCCGTCATTCCTGATCGCTTCACATACGATTTCCCTGTCATCCCGGAGTCTTTTTGAAGCACTGTCAAGAGCACGACCGTAATTCTGTACCGCGATACGGACGATCTCCCTGTCGTCCTTCAGCTCATCGGAAGCGGCTTCTAACGCAAGCCCACAGAAACGGACAGCAGCAAGAACCACTTCACGGTCGCGGTTAAGATCTCCCAGAGCGTGTGAAAGCGCTATACCGCCCAAAACGTATTCTTCAGCTGCGCAGGCTCCGCGCGAGGCTACTGCAGTCATAACGATATCTTTGTCCGCGCGCATGCCTGACGGCAGATACTGAAACATATCCCCGCGTTCGGAGACGATCCTCATTGCCAGATCCTTATCCTCCAGAACATCTGCGGGTGCATAACGAAGATAGTAGATATTGCCGGCCATCACTGTCTCTATGACCTCGCGGTCACGTTTGAGCCTGTCAGAAGCGTATTCGTAGTTATATACGCGCTTCTTTATTGCGGCAACGGCGATCTCCCGGTCGTCCCTGAACTTTTCGCTTATATCTTCAAACAATTGACTGTTCTTTTTTATGCCCTCCAGTATGAATCCCTTGTCGTTCTGCAGTTCTTCTGACGCAAAGGTTATGGAATAACTGAAGTCTTTAATGGCTTTAAGTACAGTCTTTCGGTCCGATTTAAGTATTTCCGGCGCGTATCTCAGACATTCGCCGCGCCCCGATATAAGTTTTTTCACAAAATCGAGGTCGGACTTATCTTTATCCGAAGCCTCCGCGAGCCAGTCATCCCACCATACTTCGGGAACGCTCTCGAGTACGTCCTCCTTCGGATAGTCCAGATATTCGTATTTCTCCGCCAGCCTCCAGCAGCGGAGTCCCACCCATTCGGTCAGGCGGTGGGCATTTTTATAAATATGCTCCGCAGCCTCGCAGAATGCAGCTATCCTGCGTATCGGGAATATGAGAGGGGCTTTTTCCTCCTGTCCGTCGGGAGCCTGTGTCTGCGGATCGTCGGGCTGTGTCCCCGTTGCTTCGTTTTCGGCCGGAACCTTCCATACCTCGGGAGGAGGCACGCAGACCGTGGCCGCAAGTGTTCCGGGACCGGATATCCAAAGCTTAAGGGTAACCTTTTCTCCGACATCGATACTGATGTATCCGTCGCCGGCAGCACCGTCCCCGCCTGAACCGCAGTCTTTGCCGAGAGCGGTATTTTGCACAAAACCGGCTCTGCCCGGCAGCTTTGCGCTCACAAATTCGTATATGCCTGCCGTATCTGCTCCGGCACAGACATCATCGTCGTTGCCGCGTTCCGTGAAATGCGCAAGGATACTCTTAAAGAAGCCTGTTGCCGCGATCTGCGCATACTTCTCATCGCAAAATGCATCTGCTTCTTTCACCTTTTTATTTCTGACGAGAGCGCGGACATATCCGTTCAATTTCTCTGTCGCTTCATCCAAAAGCGCTATTTCGGTATGCTGATCCATGGCATGCTCCCTTTCTCATTTTCCGATATTTCCCAACTGCCTGATTCAGTCGCTCACCTCGTAATGATACACGGTCGAATAATCAGGATAAACACAGATATCCACGCACCGGCCGCTGTTGTCGTAGACGGCGCTGTACTGGGTGAGCGAAGTCAGCTCGTCCGTATATTCCTGCGACACCGACTTAAGGAGCGCGGTTATCTCACTCTTGTCCATCGTGAGGATGCCGTCCGCGGCGTGCTCTGCCTTATACGCCATGATCGTCTTGAACCTCTCGTATCCGTGACCGTAGCCGAATTTGTAGTTTCCGAGATTTTCAGACGGCGCGACATATTTTTCCTTCAGACCGCCGTTTATATAGCAGTCCTCGGCATCGTCGAAGGCTACATAGAAATTTGTGATCATGTCCGTATATGTCACAACGAGGGTATTGTACCGCCATTCGAACACCGCGCTGCTGCCGAGATCATCCGTAACGAACAGATGGAAATCCGCGCCGAATGTATTGACCAGGTTGATGTTTTCTGCCAGCTTGACAGCCTCGTCAACAGAGGCGCAGTTGTCGAGGATACGCCTCAGCAGACCGGTGATGATGTCCGATTCTTTCCCTGCAGCGGTCTGGAATACGGCAGTTTCCCCTTCCTTCAGATCGAGGGCGAGGATAGATACGCAGAGCCCCTTTTCGTTGATCCCGTCCACGCAGATATACGGGGCCAGCGACAAAAGCACGTCCGTGAGCTGCCCCTTGTCGAGCGCACCTTCGGTATAATTCAGGCCGATGCGCGAGAGCATGGCTATATCGGCGACGCCTACAGAGCTGTACCTGCCTTCGGGATTGCACCTGACGATGAGGTTAAGGCCTGTGGTGTTGCCGTTTTTATCTTTGTGCGGCAGATCGTAGTTGCGCCCGGTCCGGTAACCTCCGCCGCTGCCCTCGGCATAAAACGCCGAGCACCCGCCGTCCCTGACCGGCTTGATCTTATCAAATATGAACGTGACAAAGGGCGAATCGTAGTTGCCCGTATACTCCGTATAATAGAGGCGCCCGCGGTCATCCACCCTCTGCGGCGCGGTATAGAAACTCTTTAAGTGGAAATACAAAAATCCCACGAACGCCAGCAAAAGCACGACGAGTATCCCCAGCCCCGCCAGTATCCTGAGTATTATCTTTTTTGCGCTGTGTTTGCTTTCGATGCCTGTGTTTTGTGTCATTGTTCCCCCTCTTTTCCGGCCGTTGGACCACTGCTATTATAACATAAAAATCTTTATGTCAGGTTATGGTGATGGTATAATTTGAGGGGTGAAGTGCTTGAAAGGAGTATGCATGAAAAAGATACTCAGGATCATTAGTCTGATAATGCTGATAATTGCCATTGTTTTTGTTGTGATTGCCTTGTCTGTACCTACTTTGGGTCATACAATTTATATCGGCAGTTACGAATTTGGGGCGAAGCAATGGCGTGTCTGCTATGCGATCTATGTGATTGTGATGGCCTTTCTGTTTGTATCATCGTTCTTTGTGAAAGAGAAACCCATGGACCAAACTAAAAACTATATCAAATGGATCAGAAGCAAAGTCGGGCACGAGAAGATCATATTGACGTGCGCGGGCGGGTGCATTTTCAACGATGACGGCGCGGTTCTGCTGCAGCGCAGGGGCGACAATCATAAGTGGGGATTCCCGGGGGGCATGCTTGAGCTCGGTGAGACTCCGCAAATGACTGCGGTCCGGGAGCTCAAAGAGGAGACAGGGCTGGATGTCGAGGTCGGTGATCTGATCGGAGTCTTTACGGATATTGATGTTCATTATCCGAGCGGGGACGTGGCGCAGTGTATTGCGATCGCGTACAGACTTACAGTGGTCGGCGGGACGCTGACCTGTGACCGGGAAGAGACTCTGGAACTCAGATACTTCTCAAAGGATGAGAAGCCGGAGCTCGATTCACCGGCGCACGAAGAATTGTGGAGAGAGATATTTAAGGGATAACGGGAACAGTATGAACGGACACAGTGTTACAAAAAGAAAAGCCATCATAGCGGCGATAGTTTGCTACTTTTTTTGGGGTATCAGTTTCATGGCGTCGCGGACGGCGCTCAGTATTACCTCGGTATTTACGGTGCTGAGCCACCGTTTTGTACTGGCTTTTCTGGTCATGACCGTGCTGTGCTTCACGCCGCTCGGCGACTGCCGGCTTAAGGGGAAGCCGCTGCTCCCGCTGATCCTGCTCGGGCTGTTTCAGCCGGTCATATACTTTTTCGGAGAGCAGTACGGGATCTTGCATTCCAGCACCATTTTTTCGGGCGTGATGATCGCGCTCATACCCATAGTCTCCAGTCTGGCGGCCATTCCCGTGCTCGGAGAGAAACCGAGCCTCAGACAGTTTATATTCAGCCTGCTCTCGGTCGGAGGCGTGATCGGGATAGGAATGCTCACAAACAACAGCGGAAGCCTCGACTGGATAGGAGTAACGGGACTCGTCGTGGCAGTGTGCTCGGCGGCTGCATATCTGCTCTTGGGCCGCAATATAGCGCCCCGTTTCACGCCTTTTGAGCGCGCATACGCGATGATTTGCCTCGGAGCGGTGGCCTTCACGATACCCGCCCTTGTCTCGGTCCGGGAGAATCCGATCGACTATCTCGTGCCGCTTAAGGATCCACGGTATATAGTCCCTATCCTTTTCCTGGGAGTATGCTGCTCAGTCATCAGCTTTTTTCTGTCAAACTATACGCTTACCGGCCTGAGCGTGGCGCAGACCTCGGTGTTCGCGAATTTCACGACCGCCATCTCTGTATTTGCCGGTGCTGTGTTTCTGCATGAACCGTTTTCCTGGCTGGGGCTGCTGTGCTGCGCCATGATACTGTTGGGAATCTATGGAGTGGTGAACACACCGGGGGAGAAAAAGGATCGGAGTAAAGACATGTAATATACTTACAGGTCTTTTTGAATAACAAGCCCTCTGTTATCCCTCGGGATATGGTGTATATCATTAAACAGTTCCAGGCGGGGATGAACATATTCGCCCGGAAGTACGGGGAAATTAAGTATGGTCACGGAAGTAAAATCATAGGGGAGTACCGTCGTGACATAAGGAAAGGGCAGGCTTAAAAGGTGCGAGAGAACACAGGCTCCCGAACCTCCGTGGCTGAATATAGCGATATTCTTTTCTGCGCTTGCGGAACAAAAGAAGCGGCTTTGGTCGTGAGTATACCCTTTGGCTTTAAGAAAATCATCGATCTTTCCCGCTATCAGGTCATAAAGATCCACAGCGGCGTTCCCCTTATAATAAGGGTGCTCTCGCCAGTCTTTTCCGTAAAAATCAAAGTTTTCTTCGTTTATCATCTTTTCACTCAGGGTCCAGGGATGGCCTTCATGCGGAATTCCATCGCCGCCCCATGATATCTCATGCATATAATCTAGGATCGTAACCGGAAGGTTCAGGATTTCGGCGGTTCGGGCGGCTGTTTCTGCCGCCCGGCCCATCGGTGACGAGTATATTTCGTCTATTCCCTCGTCCTTAAGGCGCTTTGCGACCGCAAGCGCCTGCATATTCCCTTTTTCGGTCAAAATATCCTTTTCGTAATTGGGTTCACCGTGTCTTATAAAGAAAATGCGCATTCCGGTTTTCTCCTGTTTATTCTTTTATTGAACCGATCATAACCCCGGATACAAAATACTTCTGTATGAAGGGATATACAACCATCATAGGCAGCATGGACACAACTATCACAGCATACTTGGTCAGCTCTTTGCCCAGGTTTAGTGCACCGTTCTCGCCGGCAAGCTCCAGCGCGGATTGGGAGTTCATGATAACGATTTCTCTCAGCAGAAGCTGAAGAGGGTAGAGTTCCCTGTGCTGCCCGTCCACATACAGAGATGCATGAAACCAGGAGTTCCAGTGCGTAACAACATAAAAAAGTGTTATTACCGCAATTATCGCTTTTGAACAAGGCATTACGATCTGGAAAAGGATCCGCATGTGCCCTGCGCCGTCTATCCTTGCGGCCTCGATCAATCCTTCGGGAAGTGCCTGAAAGGAGGTCCTCATTACAAGGATATTATATACCGACAGGCAGCCGGGAAGTATAACCGCCCAGATCGAGTTCAGCATGTGGAGGTTGCGCACCAGAAGATACGTAGGTATGATACCACCGTTAAACAGCATTGTAAAAGACAATATGAAAGCGATAGGCTTCTTCCACATGAGGTTCGGTCTTGAAAGGGCATATGCCGCAGCAGCTGACCCGAACATTCCGATAAGAGTCGCTGCTGTCGTATAGAAGATCGTGTTGAGGTAACCCCTGATTATTGTTCCGTTTTTTAAAGCAAGCCTGTATCCGGTAAGGGTTATACTACCTGCCGGCTTGAGCAGAAGTCCTCTCGCCTGGATCAGTTTTGCCGGATCGCTTGCAGATGCGCAGAACACATGCCAGATGGGCAAAAGAAACACAAGTGTTACACATGCAAGAAATACGGTATTAAAATACGAGAATATACGCTCGCCTTTAGAGCGTTTTTTAACTGTTATATTTTCCTCACTAAGCTTTTTCACTTTTTTACCCTCCTACCAAAGGCTTGTTTCCGTGATCTTTGCACTTATCTTGTTCGCAATTATTATCAGGGCCAGGTTGACAACCGACTGGAACAGACCGACGGCGCTGGAAAATCCGTACTCGGCACCTTCGGCTATACCTACCCTGTATACATACGAACTGATGACATCTGCGGTTTCATAAACTGCGGGAGAGTAAAGAAGAATGATCTTCTGGTAGCTTACGCTCATTATGCTGCCAACCCTCAAGATCAGCATGATCACTACAGTCGGAAGGATCCCCGGCAGCGTGATGTGCCATGTCTGCTTAAGCCTGCCTGCGCCGTCGACCTTTGCCGCTTCGTAAAGTTCAGGGCTGATGCCTGAAATGGCGGAAAGATACACTATCGTTCCGTAGCCTATTCCCTGCCAGATACCTGTTCCGACAAAGATTCCCTGGAAATTGGCTGCCTCGCTCAAAAGGCTCGATTCGGTACCTGTAAAGAAGCTTACGATGATCGAAAGGATCCCGCCTTTTTTGCAAAAATCCATAACAAGACCACACACAACTACCATTGAGATAAAGTGCGGAAGATATGAAACCGTCTGAACGAATTTCTTATAGCCTTTGTTCCTTACCTCGTTTAGAAGAAGCGCAAATCCTATGGTAAGGGGATATGACCAGACGATATCTTTGATACTTATCAGAAATGTATTCTTTATCAGTCTCCATGCGTAAATACTTTCAAAGAAACGTTTAAAATGCTTCAATCCCACAAAATGGCTGTGAAAATATCCGAGCTTGATCTTGTAGTCCTGGAAGGCGGCAATAAGGCCTGCCATCGGAACATAATGATAAACCACGAAATAAACGATCACCGGGAGAAGCATGAAATATACGGCCTTATTCATCTTGAAATCCCGTACTACGCGTTCTTTAAAAGGTTTTTGGTATTTTTTTATCTCTTTTTTCACAAAGAACCTCCGTATTTTAAAAACGGGCGGGGCGGTTTTATCGCCCCACCCGGTAAGAAGGATGAACTCAGCGGTTGATGTATCTTATATAAGCGTCCTGCTTTATCTTTACCGCATCTTCGATTCCCATTTTGATGATATGATCTTTAAAGGTTTCAAAGGTATAGCTGCTGTTTCCTGCAACCATCTTATAAGTTTCTTCCTCCACGAAGGTCTTTATGTCAGCCATGATAGTAGAGCATTCCGTGTTCTCTTCGGCCGTCATAACAACATAATTCGGATAGAAATATGCATAATCCGAACTTGCGAGCCAGTTCTTCTGCGATTCCTTCTGCGCATCGCTCCATGCATTGCTTATTCTTGTATAATTCTCAAAAGGGCACACCGGGAGAACATATCTGCCTCTTGCGGCCGACGCGTCTTCTGCCTTTGTAAGCTTCTCGCTCCAGTCATAGGTACCATCCGCGTTTTTTATATGCGTGTCCCCGAGTCCGTAGTTGGCTACCAGAGATACATTCGCATCATACCAAAGGTCGAACCATGCTACCGCCACTTCCACATTCTCACAATCGGCGGTAATGTGGAAACCATATTCGTTGTTGATAAGATCGGGAGTCCTGTAATGCGCGATCTGTCCCGCTTCCTTCACGGGAAGTCTTGTTCCGATGAGATTAAAACCGTCGGCAACTCCCATGGAAGCATTCCACTTTTTGGTTCCGTTCCAGGAGCAGTAAGACCACCATGCCGCATATTTATTATTGATAACATCTACTTCTTCGGGATCTCTGGCGTTAAGACCGAAGTCAGAATCGATAAGGCCTTCGTTGTACCACTGCTTGAGCATATCGATGTATTCGCCGTAGCCGTCTTCGATAGGTCCGTATTTGACTGTCCCGTCAACCACGATGAAATCCTGGGCTGTATTGTAACCGGCAAGGAACTCATCGTACTCCATGCTGCCTGTCTTGGAGATGTGAAGCGGAACCTCGCAAAGCCCGGCATCCTTAAGTTTGGTAAGTGCCGTGTGCCAATCGTCGTAGGTTACAAGGTCTTCTACCTTCATGCCAATCTTTTCTAGCAGATCCGCGCGAATGGATGGTCCGGCATTACATGCCTTGCTGTGCTCGGGCATGTACATCTGATTAAAGGAGAGGATCTTTCCGTCATCTGTCTTAACATTACTGTTTATAACAGGATATGTTTCAAGAATCTTTGTATAATTGGGCGCATACTTGGCCACATATTCGGTCAGGTCATAATAATATCCGTCATCGACGGCGGCCTGCGCTCCATAAGTATACTCATATTTGGGTGTTGCATAGAGGATATCGGGCATCTTATCGCTGGCAAAGAGCAGCTGATAGCTTTGTTCGCCCGTTCCCGAGGCGGGATGAATAAATTCTATATGTACATTGGTCTGTTCTTCCATCCATTTCCAGACTTCACCTTCTCCGAGTGACTGCATCTCTCCGATGAAATTCCAACCCGGATCGTACCAGAATGTAAGTGTAACGGTGTCTTTGAGCGGGAACTGTACGCCGCTCTTTACTTGGATGGGATCACCGTCTATTCCTGTAAAGGTAGAGATTATCTCATCCTGCGAAGCTGTTTGTGTGTCGGGTTTCGCAGTGTCCTGCGAAGCTGCGTTTGATGCAGCTGCTTTTGCTGCTGCATCGGTCTGATTGGCATTTTCCTTTGTACAGCCTACAGCCAATAAGAGCACTGTTGCCGCGACAAGGAAAAACACTGCCGCCTTTTTCTGTTTCATAGTTTTGTAAACCTCCCATACATTAAATTGTGTTGCTTTGCCAGAGGCTACCCATATCCATAGAATAAATATACCTCTACGGGTATCCGCCTCACAAGACTTATATATCAAACTCGTTTTTGACTCATCAAGTCTGCTTTTTTTCCATGGTTTCATTTTTTTATTTTTTATGGCAAAAAGTATCGGAATCTGTCGGAAAAAAAGCTGCATAGTAAGCTATCATTTTTTTCCTGATCCTCATAAAGCCTTGATTTTACGGGATGTTTTGAAATTAGCCCGGCCGCATGCAGTAACCGTACAAGTTGAACTTTAAAAAGCATTCGAATATAATTTATTCATGGATATGCAAAAGATCAAGGCGACCGGACGCGGCCTGAAAAAGAACAGAAAAGTATTCATAACACTTCTTATATCCTACGGGGCATTGCTCGTTTTACTTATAGGGGCAATGGTCGGTCTTTTTCTTTTGTCGGCGGGTTCTATAACCGAACAGCTGCGTCAGGCCGGCAATGATATATCCCAAAAGGCCGTAGACATGATCGATTCGGAAACAGACTCATGTTTTACACGTACCGGTCTTATACTTGCCGATGAAAGGCTTCGGCACCTTAAAAATGTTGATGAATATACCCCTGATGAAACCGTTCTGCTGATGCAGCTTACAAAAACATTAATACAGGAACTGGTCCGGGAGAATCTGATAAAAGAGATCCATGTTGTCTTTGAAAAAACCGGCTGTGTGCTGAATACCAGCGGTTTTTTTAAGCGCTATTCTTTTGAGTACCGGCTTAAGACCAATATGGGAATAACCTATGAACAATGGAAGGACGCTCTTTCGTTTGACGGCACAAGAGCAGCCCGCCTCATAAACGGGACAGACAGAAACGGTAAGCCTGTACAGACCTTTCTCATCGTCAATAAGTACCAGACAACAAAAAAAGACAATGCTTCCTGTGTTGTTATCTTTGAGGTAAACATTGATAAAGTATGGGAAATGGTAAATGCGATGCAGAAGGGCGGCTATGTGCATATAGCTATTGAGTCCGAAAACGCACGCATAGAAACTGACGATACATTTACTCCGGATATGACTGATGCCGGGGCATCGTCAAAGGTCAGCGGCTTGTCAATGCTCTTTTCGAAACAGCCGCTTCACCTGACCGCTGTATCCGATTATACCGGATTTACGTGGCACTTCTTTTCCGAGAACACGGAATATCGTGTGGCTCTTAGGCAGCTGTTCACGATATTTATCGTTCTTACGCTGCTTATCATCGTGATCGGAAACGTGTTTATTTTCTATGCCGCGAGAAGTCAGTATAAGCCACTCCAGCGATTGGTTGAACAACTTATGTCCCTCTCGGGTGAGGCTGTCAGCGAAGAGGCAAGCGAGTATGAAAGCATCGACAAGGCACTTGCAAAGCTGCAGGCCCAAAAGTCAAATGCCGAAAGCTCTCTCTCCAGATACCGCGCAATGGTAAAAGATGCCTCCGTGAGAAACATGCTGCTCGGTCTCGTAAATGAGGATGCATCGCTCATGTCCCTGTCCGAAAAGCACTCCCTCAACTTATTGTCGGAGGAGTGTCAGGTGATCCTTCTTTCCATAGATGAAGCTTCCCTTTTGGATACCGATGTTAACGATGAGAACGGAGATTCTGCGTTTTCTTTTATTCTTTCTTATATAACCGAAGTCTTAGGCTCCGTTTCTTTTGACGAAAATACAACTCTTTTCTGTGAGGTGCGCGGCTATATCGCATGTATCATCAGTTATCCGGGCGAAGAGACCGGTGAAGGCGAGCAGAGGCTTAAAGGAATTGAATACGCAAAAAGGATCGCTGAAAAGATCAGAAAGCGTTTCGGCATAGATATTTATGTGGGAATAAGCGATATCTACTACTCTCCGGCAGGCTTACAGCATGCATACACGGAAGCTGCGGAAATCATAGAGTATGCTACGCTGACCGGAGAAAAAAACAAGATCCTCGACAGTACGCTTCTTCCTTTTGAAGATACAAGTGCCGCTGACAGCTTAAGGACAATGACGGGCAATCAGACGATGCTGATAAACTGCCTGCGCCTTGGGAACTATGAAAATGCCCGTGAGATATTCAATGACCGGCTGCTCCTGCCTCTTAAAAAGAACCGCTCCGGTGCGAGAAGCTCCAGACTGAAACTGGAGCTTCTGCGTGATGTTCTTCTTGAGGCATTCTATGAGATCCGCGGCCTGTTGCCCGAGGAGGAATGGCAAAAACTTAAGGTTGATAAACGTATCTATGAAGCTGCGAGCATAGATGCGATCTCAGAGAGTGTAAATCTGATCCTGGATGACCTGATCAAAGCTGCTGACTCTGCGGACGCGAATGCTATCCGTGAGAAGGACGACAGACTCCTGTCATATGTAAATACCCACTTTACCGATCCCAATATTAATATTTTGCAGCTGGCTGAAATGCACGGGATGAGTACTTCATATTTTTCAAAATCCTTCAAGCGCGTTGCCGGAGTGGGATTGCTTGATTATATACACTCTCTGAGGATACAAAGGGCGAAGATTCTCCTTGAGACCACCGATAAATCCATCAACGCGGTTGCCGCCGAGGTTGGCTACACAAACAGTCTCACAATGATCAGAGCATTTAAACGCTACGAGGGTATTACTCCGAGTGAATACAAGAAAATAGCGTCATCGTGATCTGATGACGCTATTCTCTTACTTGCAGTATTTCCGCGTATTTTTTGGTAAATCCTGTCTGTGATGTGTAAATGATCAGTGTTTTCATAGTTCACTCAGATTCCTTTCCATTTTCAAAATAGTTTTTATGGGACATACAGGCTTTTCCTGCCGTTATTATAACATGTTAGATATTTTGTCAAATGCTCTTTATCGATAAAGCCTCCGATACTTGGCGGTGCCGGGGAGGAGTGATAAAATAAATATGCTAAAAGGTACTATGTGGAAACTATATAAGGAGGGGCACAAATGAAGGATTTTACGAGACTTGACAACCTGCTGCGGCGGTTTGTGGACGAGGGCTCGAACCCGGGCTGCGCGGTCGCCGTCATGCAGGGAGATGAGCTGATCTACCACGGTGAGGCGGGATATGCGGATATCGCCTCGGGGCGGAAGGTAGACGTGCACAGCATGTTCAGCCAGGCATCCACGACAAAGCTGTTTACCTACGCGATACTCGGGATGCTCTATGAGGAGGGAAAGTTCCTCTTCAGCGACCCACTGTATTATTATCTGCCGGAGTGGAAGAATACGCAGAAATATGTTGTAAAGCCGAGCGGGGATATCGACACGGCGCCGCTCGAAAAACCTATCACGATCCGTGACGCGGTGGCCATGATGTGCGGACTGCCGTACTGCATGATGCCGTCGGCGGGCGCATCGACGCCCACGCTGGCGGCCATGAGCAGGCAGATGGAGGAGCTGTTAAAACAGGGACCGACCACTATCGCGCAGGAGGTACACGCGATGTCTGAGGTTCCGGTCATGTTTGAACCCGGCTCGCACTGGCTGTACGGCTTCGGTTCGGAGATCACCGGCGTGCTCGTGGAGACATTTGAGGGAAAGCCTTTGCGTGAGGTATTTGTCGACAGGCTCATCGATCCGCTCGAGCTGGAAGATGCCGACACATTCGCGAGGCCGTCGAATAAGGACCGCATCGTCACAAACTACGCGAAAAAGGGCCCCGGACAGTTCGAGGCTTCGTCGGGATTCCTTGATCTCGATCCGGAAAAGGTGCCTGCCGGCGCCCGCCCGAACCTGTACATCAGCGCGCACGATTTCGCCGTTTTCATGCAGATGCTGGCAAACGGCGGGACCTACAAGGGCCGTAAATTCCTCGGCAGCGGCACTGTCGCGATGCTGCACGAGAACCAGCTCGGGCCTGTACAGATGAAGGATTTTGAAAACGACTACCT
>JAEENL010000067.1 GCA_016283775.1 Lachnospiraceae bacterium
AATATCCGACTATCAGCACGTCTTTCAGGTTTTTCTCGTGGCGCCGCATGAACTGCAGCACTATGGAGTTGAACTTCCTGAGAGCCAGATCCGCCAATGTGTTCAACGCGGCAAAGAGTGCGAGAAAGCTTCGTGAAATGTCGACCTCTTTTAACAGATAGAGGAGTGCAAGTATATAGAACACGCCAACGGCATTGACACGTATCACCGCAAATATCTGTTTGAGCCGCGTGCTGTTGCGCCTTGAGGCGTAAATTCCGCCCCACGCAAAAATGGCAAGATACCCTACCATGATGTAGATTATATATGCCATGTACTGCGCATACGTAAGGTGTTCCGATTCCTCATGGATCGCAACAAAACGGATAAAGTAAGCGAGGCTGTAGGCAAGAGGCACCAGCAGCAGATCCAAGACCATGTATATACTTCTCAGTGAGTTACGATTTTCCTTTATCATCCCGCACAAAACCCCTGTCAGATCGAAAAAAGGGTACTTTTCCACAAGTACCCTTTATAATAACGCAAAACCGTTGAAAATGCAAGTTTTTAGTTGTGTCGGCGGCGATCTTACTCAGGTTTTTTCATGAGTGTCACATCGACCGTCATCTCTTCATATTTGCCCTGTTCACTGTATCTGAGAATGCTTACGCTCACAGTTGTGCCGTATTTATAGCTGTTCACGGCATTCTTTAACGCTTCGGAAGTAAGTGTTTTCCTGCCGTTTACGGCAACGATGATGTCACCTGTGAAAATACCCGCCTTTTCGGCAGCACTGCCTTCGTTTACAGAGTAAACATACACACCTGTAGGCCATCCGTAGAAGGATGCTACCTCATCCGTTATGGTCTTTATGCTGACACCGAGATAACCCTGATCCGCTTCGGTAACGATCTCCTGAGTCATGAGGTCCTGAAGGATCGGGATGGCTGCGGAGATGGGGATTGCAAAGCACATACCCTCTACGCTCGTATCCGAATACTTCGCGCAGTTTATTCCGATGACTTCGCCGGAAGTGTTGAAAAGAGGTCCGCCGGAGTTACCCTCATTGATCGCCGCATCGGTCTGGAGAAGGCTTAAGGTCTTGTTGTCGACCGTAACGGAACGGTCTTTTGCGGAAAGATATCCGACTGTGACAGACTGTCCATAACCGAGCGCGTTTCCGATCGCGATCACCATCTCGCCTATCTCGCTGTTGTCGGAATTTCCAAGTGTGGCTATCGTGATGCTGTCCATGGTCGACTTGGGTATCTCTGAAAGAGGTACGGAGACTATGGCAAGATCATTGTCAGGATCTGTCGCCCTGACAGTTGCTGCTACTTTTGTATCATCGCAGAAAACGACCTGAAGAGCGCTGGTGTTTTCAACAACGTGATTGTTTGTCGCGACAAGAAGCTCCGTGTCGTTCGTGCCTACAATGAAGCCCGAGCCGCCGCCTTCGGATTCATAGGAATAAACCTGTCCGAAATATCTTGATGTCGTCACATAAGTAGCGGATATCGCAACCGCACTGCTCATGTTTTCCTTTACAACGTTCACCACAACGGAATCATCGGATCTGCCTTCTTCCGTGACATCAGTTCCCGCGATCACAAGACTTGTTACTCCATTGCCCGTACCGGTGGAGGATACTGTGGTCACGTTGCTTGTCGACGCATCCGAAACGATTGATGTGTCTTTTGTCTCACTGCTTTCAAAGAAGATGCTGAGCGCTCTCTCCGTGCCAAAGAAGCAGGCTCCGGCGATCAGTCCGAAGCAGGCAGCGCCCGCAAGGAGCTTGGCGACCTTGGCCGCTCCGCCTTTCTTCTTGGGTTCCTTTGCGCCATAGTTCGGTGTTGCATTTGTTTCAGCTCTGTATACATTCTCACAGCCTGCGCCATATGCTTCGTTTGAAGCATTGTTTGCATATACATAGTTGGAATAAGGTGTGCTTCCTATGTTCTCCGCCGCCGCTCTTATCTCTTCGTCGGTCATGGCAGTGCTTTCCTGAACCGTGTTTTCCTGAGCAGCATTTTCCTGAATGTTGTTCTCCTGAACAATGTTTTCCTGAAAACCGTTTTCCTGAATATTGTTCTCGTCCATAATCTCATCCTTTCCCTCAAAAAAATCTGAGCACTTCTCCGGAACGTCTTTCCGAAGTCTATGCTCAGATTATATTTGCCATATGTGACGTAATTGTGATTAAAAACTGTTATTTCTGTGAATTGCCCTGATAATTTTTTCCGAGATAAAAATCCATCGCTTCGTTCGCAGTGCCTGAATATACAAGCTTTCCGCGTTTCAGGACTATGCCCTTTGAGCAGAGTTTTCTCACCTGGTCCTCATTGTGGGACACAAATAATACCGTGGTCCCCTTGTCAAACATGTCCATGATCTTCTTTTCGCTCTTTTTCTTGAAGGCCGCGTCTCCGACAGACAGCACCTCGTCGAGGATCAGGATATCCGGCTCCACCACCGTTGCTATCGCAAAACCAAGGCGCGCGCGCATTCCGGAGGAATAGTTCTTTACCGGCATGTTTATGAATTCACCAAGATCTGCAAACTCCACTATCTCATCGTATTTCGCTTTGATGAAATCCTTGGGATAGCCGAGCATCGAGCCGTAGAGATAGATATTTTCGGCGCCCGAATATTGCATGTCAAAGCCCGCTCCGAGCTCCAAAAGCGGCACCACGTTCCCTGTCTTTGTGACTTCGCCCTCGCTCTGCTTCAGCACTCCTGCAATCACCTTCAAAAGTGTTGATTTTCCCGCGCCGTTCGAACCAAGTATCGCAAGCCTGTCCCCTTTTTCAAGAGAGAACGAAACGCCGTCAAGCGCCAGAAAATCCTTGTATTTCAGGTCACGCTTCAAAAAGCGTATGACATATTCCTTGAGATTGTCGACTTTTTCCTCGGTAAGCCTGTACTTTACCGAGACATTGTCAACGGTCAAAACTGTTTCTTTATCTGCCATGTTACGGCATTCCTTCCTTGTTTTCCTGTTTCTGTATCACAGATGCAGGATAAATCTGTCCTGATTCTTACTGAACACGAACGCTCCGAGCACCACAAGAGCCGCGGAAACGCCGGCTGCATAAGCCGTGAGCCCAAGGTCCATCGGACCGCCGAATACCGCCGAGCGGAAATTATCGATCACCGCATAGACCGGATTCAGCCTGAATATCCATATATTCCGCTCGGTCGCGACAGTCTCGGTCTTGTAAAAGATCGCGCTCGCATACATGATGATCATTGTCGCCACGCCCCAGAGATATTCCAGGTCCCTGAAAAACACGGCGACCGTCGAGAGTATGAGCCCCGTTCCCAGCGCCAGGAAAAATACCACGATGAGCGGCACGAGCGCCTGGAACAGCCAGAGAGTCGGATAAACTCCTCTTACCAGCGACACCACAGCAAGCACTATCAGCGAGATGAGAAAAGTCACATAGTTTGAGAGTATGCCAGAAAGCGGATACATGTACTTAGGGACATATACTTTTTTGATCATCCCCGCATGGCTCCTCACAGACTTTAATGCAGCCATGGTGGAACCCGAGTAAAACGTGAACAAAAGGCGTCCCGTAAGGATATAGACAGGATAGTCGTTTGTATCTCTTCCAAACAGCCTTGTAAACACCACCGTGAGCACGATCATCGTGAGAAGCGGCTCCAGCAGCGTCCATATCACTCCAAGATACGAACTTCTGTATTTCAGCTTTATCTCCTTTTTCACGAGCTGTGAAAGGAAAAAAGCATATTTTTTAAAGCTTTCAACAAATTCCTTCAAGAAAAACTAATCCTCCGCTCCCTTTTCTCCGGGCTCGACAGGCTCCACAAGTATCACTGCGGTCACATCGGTAAGGATATCGATGCCCTGATAATCCGCAAATGTGACAGGTATCATGTATCTGCCGGGAACAGTGATGTCGGAAAGGTCTATCGCAGGGGAGATGCCCGATATCGTGAGGCCTTCAAGCCAGCCGCGCGTAGCCTTTACAACGACTTTCCTCGTTGTGAGACTCCTTATATCGGCTTTAAGCCCTTCGCCAAGCCCCTGGATGGCAATATCCGCCGCGGAAAGAGTAAGTTCCTTCTGCTGCTGCTCGGTAACGCCCGCCTTTACGACTACAGTCGCGTCATCGGTAAGGATGACAACGCTCGGATAGAGCGTCTCGTCGATCAGATCATCCACACGTACTGACTTCTCAACGTCTTGTGTTGCGCCTGTAACATCGACATATGCCTTAAGATTATAGCCGATCTCCTTGAGATCCTCTGTCGTTCCGGCAATCTCAATGGTCGAGGGATAGCAGAGAACACTTCCGAGCTCGTACCCTTCGGCCACTTCTCCCAAAGTATAGCCGTAGATATTCACTGTCTTTGTCTTATAGATGTTTGCGGTCACCTGCACGGTGCTCACGCTCAGATCCAGCTTGTCGCTGTTTATGACCTCGTTGTCATTGTCATAGGCAATGGGCTTAAGCGAGAGCGTGGTATTTCCCGCAAGATCGTCAAGCACAACGGTCACAGCCACTTTGCGGATGCGGCTGAGCTGTGTCTTTGTGCCGGATATCGTGATGACGCTGGGGCTCACCTCGATGTTCCCCTTTACATAGCCTTCGGCAGGTTCTCCTATCGTATCCACCGAAACCTTGTACTCCTTGAAGGAATAATCCTCTATGGAAAGCTTCATGTAATCGTTGGATTTGCGGACTACTTCGATGTCTTTTCCGTTCTGTCCCTGTATCGTGACATCGATCGGCACATTTCCGGTCATCGAGATCTTATCAAAATCCGCAGTGACAATGATATCCGACTCCTCAAGCGCTGCGAGCGCCGATGTCCTTCCCTTTACAACCACATCGATGGCTTCACCCGACAGGATGTCGTAGGTCTTTTCCATCTGCGTGATATGAGACTCGTTCACGATATTTACAGGCACGTCATAAAAGGTCATGTCGCCCACGGGATTCTCGTTGTTTGTGATCATAAACCACATAACCGTCGATATCACGATCGCGAGGACCTTCAACCACCAGTTGTGACTGAATTTGCTCCACAGGAAGCCAAGTACTTTTTTCATGCCTTGCCTCCCTTCTTCTTTTTGATGATAAGCTCTGAAAGCTTGGTCCTAAGGTAATCTCCGTCAACGTTGTAGACCAGGGCGCCGTTCCTTGCAACGGAAACCTTACCCGTCTCCTCGGAAACGATGATGACAAAAGCGTCCGTCACTTCGCTGACACCTACAGCCGCTCTGTGCCTTGTTCCAAGGTCTTTACTGAGTTTCATGTTGTCGGAAAGAGGAAGATAACAGGTCGCCGCGGTCACTCTGTTTCCGCGCACCGTAACCGCGCCGTCGTGAAGCGGCGTGTTCTTTTCAAAAATGTTTATCAAGAGTGCCGCAGAAACAACGCCGTCAACCTCGATACCCGTCTCCTCATACTCAGTGAGAGGCACTTCCTGCTCAATGACTATGAGAGCGCCGGTACGTGTCTTTGCAAGGTCAAAACATCCCTTGATGAGTTCATCTACGGTCTTCTCGTTAAACTGATCGCGTCCTGATCTCGGATCCCCGAGAAAAGCAAACGGCACGATCTTTCTCTGTCCCAGGTTCTCCAGTGCCTTTCTGAGTTCGGGCTGGAAGAGGATTATGATCGCCGTGATACCTACTCCGATGGTCTTTTCCAGTATCCACAGGATAACGTCAAAATGAAGCAATTCGGCAAGTATCCAGAACAGTGCGATCACGAGCAGGCCCTTTACGATGACCCACGCCCTGGTGTTCTTTATCCACTTTGCAACATAGTAAATAAGCCATGCTATGATCAGTATCTCGATAAAATCAAGAAAACTGAACTTCGGCATGGAAAAACCTGACCAAAACATTTTTATGAATTCCGTCAGTCTTTCCATCTATCTACTCCTCCAGGAAATCAGTCGGTTCTTCCTGTTTCTTTTCGGGTTTCTTTTCAGGCTTCTTTTCAGGCTTTGCAGGCTTTTCCGGCTTCTCCGCGGCAGCTTTCACAGCCTCCTCCGCCTTCTTTCCCGCGCCTTCTTCTATCTCAAACCAGCCATTATCGTCATCTACCGCACTTTTTACCGCATTGTGTTCCTTTTTTCTGCGGTCGGCAAGCGCGGCAAATCCGGCTGCGATGCCCTTGGCTTTTTCCGCGATCCCCTTAAAGAATTCAGCGGCGCCGTTCTCTTTTTCCGGATCCTCCGACTCGTCACGTTCCTTCGGCGTTTCGCGCTTTTCAATACGTGCGGGTCTTTCCGGCTTTTCTCCGGCCTTTACGAATCTGTCCGGAACATCAACGTCTATCTTTGGTACGGCTTTTACGTAGTAGTAATAATCGTCGTCCTCAAACTGTACATTCTGCACGCCCGTATAGTCCAATATCAGCCTGAAGGTCTGCACTATGCACACTATGATCACGGAAAGGATCGTGCCCTTTACCACTCCGTCTATCGGCGTGCCAAGCTTTAAATAAGCCAGGAAGTACAGGATGAGTCCTGTGCATGCCCCGACGATTATCGTGATCTCAAAAGCGAAGCTGTACTGCAATCTTCTGAAAAGCCACATCACAACTATTATCGCGGAAAAAACGACGATCGTGACCAGCATATCCTTGTTTCCCAAAATGTCGTTTATGACCTTGAGATACAGCGCGAGCGCTTCATCCACCGATTTAAACGTTGCGATCGAAACGTCCGCAACGATCACCTTGAAAATGCAGTAAAACAGCACTCCGGAAATGGCGGGAAATATAGCCATGGGTGTCGCGGTAAGTCCCAGAAGGAGCGGCACGATGTAGTGAAGATCGTACTTTACGAGCAACGGGATCGCGATTATCGCATAAGCATATTTTCCCGAAAATCTCGCCGCAAAGCAATAGATCACTATAAACAGCACCAGCACCAGAAGCGACAGTATCGGTGCCGCCGAATAGACCTCATACAGCGCGGTGATCCCAAGTATCAGGATAGTGACTATCCCCGGAACTATCGCTCCGATCACTCCCACAGCAAGCTTCACAACGCTCTTTGAAAGCGTAGTGCTGAAGTCCAGCAGCGTAACTATCTGATCGAACGCAAGATATGTTATTATAAATTTAAATATAAGCTCAAACGCGGTCTGGTATTTCTGTATGAACCGGCGAACGGCCTTTCTGACGACCAGAATATTGGTTATCATTTTCCGCTTTCCTCCCTGTAAAAGGTACGCATGCGTCTCAGCATTCTGAAATATTTGGCAAGCTTTTTCCTCGATGCATTGTAATGCAGCATGCTGAACACCACCGCACATGCCACATATATCAAAAGCACCACCAGGTACAGCCCCAAAAATCTCATTGCCATCGCAAAATAATCGATATTTACGGCTTCCTTTACAAGGAATTCTATCTCATATCCCAGATAAAGCCCCA
>JAEENL010000068.1 GCA_016283775.1 Lachnospiraceae bacterium
TGCAGAATGCACTGAAAAAGAACGGCTTCAGCAGACGCGGTATCATTTATCTCAAAAACGGTGACCCGCGCATAGCTTTTCAGTGGTGCAGAAATATAAATAACGGAGGCGATGATAATGTTGTTTCAGAAAAATGATACTGTGCTTTTTATAGGTGATTCGATCTCGGACTATGACCGTGCGAGACCTGTAGGAGAGGGGCTTTTCAACGCTTGGGGGCACAGTTACGTGGCCTGCGCAGGAGCACTTCTTTGCTGTATGTACCCCGAGCTGTCGCTCCGTGTGGTAAACATGGGTATCGGCGGAAATCAGGTGCGTGATCTGAAGGCCAGATGGCAGACCGATGTGTTTGACAGAAAGCCCGACTGGGTGAGTGTGCTCATAGGGATAAACGATGTCTGGAGACAGTTTGACTGCCCTCAGATGCCTGAGACACATGTATCACCTGAAGAATTTGAATCAACATATGACGAGCTTATCAGAGAAACACTGCCGCGGGTCAAGGGGATGATACTGATGACTCCGTACTTCATGGAAACCTATAAGCAGGATCCGATGCGCGCGCGTATGGACGAATACGGAGCCATTGTAAAGAAACTGGCAGCCAAGTACAATCTTACACTTGTTGATCTTCAAGAGGGGTGGGATAAACTGTTTAAACACATGCATTCCGCAAATATCGCATGGGACAGAATACATCCAAACCAGACGGGATGTATGTATATCGCAAAGCAGTTCCTTGCGGCTGTCGGCGCGGACAGGTGCTGAACGGCATATACTATTTTTCAAAATGCAGTTTCTCCGCGGCAACCACTGGAAGATGCCCCATGTCATTAAAAAGCTCGATCCGCGGGATAACAGTGCCTGAAGGCTGTGTCTCGAAATTAATGACAGACACCGAGCAGACCCCGTAGGGCATTGATGTCAGCACATAAGGAAACGGGAGATCCAGGATATACGAAAACATAACAGCGCCCGAACCACCATGCGCAAACAATGCGATAGTGCCGTCATATTCCTTTTTGCAGCGGTACAGCCCGTTTTCGCGGATTATCCCGTATTTTTCAAACAGAGCGTCGATACCGTTTCCAATCAGAGTGAAATAGTCCATGCAGACATTATCCCTGAAATAAGGATGCTCTTTCCAGGGAAGATCCGTTTTTCCCTCTGCCGTATCCGAGCGGAATTCGGAAGCGAGAGTCCAGGGGTGCCCGTTATACTTTAATCCTTTGGCGTTTTCTCTCGCTCCCCAGTTTATCTCATGCATAAATTCAAGAATGTTTATATCGAGACCGTGATCGTGCGCTGTGTACGACGCGGTCTCTTTTGCGCGTCCCATAGGAGATGAATATATTGCTTCTATCTTTTCATTGTGCAGCCTTTTTGCGGTGCATTCTGCCTGGACACGCCCTGTCTCGGTGAGACAGTCCTTCGCATAATCCGGCTCCCCGTGTCTTACAAATATCAATCTCATATGATCCTCTCCGTTATAAATCCTTAATTCTAAAGTAAACTACTCAACTACGAGCATATCCACATCTTTCAATTCATCATACTACCATATCTCAACTGAATTGCAATAAACTATACCGGCTACCTTGCTGTTTTTTCGTTTGTCCATTAATAATGCGTTTCTTTCCCCTCCCGCACGCCCGCGTTTCATATCACGGCGCAGCATATTGCGGGAGAAAGCCGTAGCATGTCTGTACCTCGTGAGCATTATCTGACCTCGCGCATCACATAACGGAGCCTTTTCTTAACCTAACTGCGCGAGTGTCGGCCGAATGCGAGAGAGGATACAGACTGCGTAGGCTACATATCCCACAACATGCGCAGCCTTCCCTGAAACGCATTATCATAATTATATGCGTGCGTTTTTCTTTTCGACTTCCCCCTTTTATTTTAGTTTTCCCTGATTTTTTGAATCTCAAAAAATAAATTAAAATAAAAAACCAAACAATTTGTGCAATATCACCAAAAGAAACACCTAAAATTTGACCTCGGTTATGAAAGTTGCTATTGCATTTTAGAAAAAAATGTAGTATTTTAAGGTTAAGCGTTGGTTAAACAAAAAATATTTAAACAAAAACTAAAGAAAAACGCTGATTTGGACAGAAAAACGCTTATATTTTAAAATCGACTAAAACATAAATCGGATAAAACCGTACAGATCTGTTTCCCGGAGGTCATGAGCATATGAATGGAAGAATAAAAAGGGCCTTTACGCTCGTTATAACGTCTGCAATAGTGCTTTCCCAGACTGCTCCGGCGAGTGTTTTTGCAGGCACATCAAAAGATACGGGGACAGTAAAACAGACCGGGACGGTGACTGCCGCCATGAGTACGGCCGGAGTTACAGGAACCCTTTCAAATGAGCGCCTTACACACAATTACACAACCGTCAGCGCCGGATACAGCTACAAAGACTATACCGGAAAAGACGTGATCCTCGATATTTCAACCCTTTCCGGAAAAGCAGGGAGCATAAACTTCAATTACAATGCAGATTACCCGAATCCCGTTGCAATGGTCAAAGCCGGAGATTCATTTGAACTTAAAGTGAATGTTCCCGAGAACGGACTTTATTTCATCGGATTTGACTATCTTTCCTACGACGAATCCATACTTCCGATCGAGATGTCACTGATGACGGACGGCGAGTTCCCTTTCTACGAGATGAGGAGCCTCAAGTTTGAGACAACGTGGGGCTCAAGAGACGAAAAGAGCATTGACCGTTACGGAAATGAGATAGTGGTGATGCCTGACAAATTAAAACAGTGGGAACACAAGGAGCTGTCGGACGGCGGATACAGGTACAGCGCACCGCTAAAAGTCGAGCTTTCCAAAGGGGAACATGTTTTTACGATCGATGTGAACGAAGGCCGTTTCCTGCTTGGGAACATCACACTTTCCGCTCCGAAAAAGCCTGCAGAATACACAGGATCGGAAGAGGCTTCGGGAAACGAACTCATCACCATAGAGGCTGAGGATTTCTATCTGAGAAATGACTCATCCATCCATGCGATAGGTGAATATGACACCGCGATCACCCCGACCTACCTTAAAGAGACAAAGCTTAATGTCATTGACGAAGCGAGCTTCAATGAAGCGGGACAGACCGTGACCTACAGATTTGACGTCGCAAAGGCAGGTTTTTATCAGATAGCGCTGAACTACAGACAGTCCGAAAAGAACGGCTTCCCGGTCTTCCTGAACTACAGGGTGGACGGGGAGATACCGAACACAGAGTTTGAAAATTATCCGATGGAATACACCCAGAAATACCGCACGACCACGCTTTCGGACGATGACGGAAAGGCTCTGAGCCTATACCTCACGGAAGGAACACACACCATCTCGATGACGATAAGCGCGGATCCCGTGCGATATGCGCTTGAAGAGGTGGATAAGCTGATAAGCGAGATAAGCGACCTTTCACTGGAGGTAAAAAAGGTTGCGGGCACGAACAAGGATAAATACAGAGATCTACGCATCACAAGGTATATCCCCGGAGTGCAGGAAACGATGCAGGACTGGGTCGACAGGCTGTATGCGATCACAGAAAAAGCGGGAAGCTACATCGGTACCGCAGATCCCGAAAAGGTCGCTGCGTTCTCCTATCTTCTGATCGCGGCTAAGCAGCTCAAGACTCTTGTCGAAGAACCGAACGACCTGGTATACAGAGTCGACGAGCTCTCCACAGGTTCAAACTCGATAAACACACAGCTTGCAAACTTTGTCGACATCATAAACAACAACGATCTCTCGATAGACAGGATATATATATTCCAGAGCGGAGCGAAACTCCCCAAAAAACTGGGATTTTTCGCATCTCTTTTTCAGAAGATAGGAAGGTTTTTCTATTCCTTCTTCGGACAGTCATATTCCGCGAGCAACACTGATCCCGACCATATCCAGGTGTGGGTGAACAGGCCCCGCCAGTATGTCGAGATCATGCAAAAGATGATCGATGACAGTTTTACTCCCACGACCGGGATAAAGGTCGATCTGTCGCTCATGACAGATGCACAGAAGCTCATCCTCTCTAACGCATCCGGAGATACCCCCGATATCGCGACCGGTATAAATTATTCCATACCGTTTGAACTTGCGATAAGGGGGGCACTCACGGATCTCACGAAGTTCCCGGACTACAGAGAAGTCTTCGGGCGCTACAGTGACGGCATCCTGGTGCCTTCCGTGATAGGAGACGGGCTATACTCGCTCCCCGAGACGATGAATTTCTATTCACTGTTTTACAGGACTGACATACTGGACAAGCTTGGGCTCACGGCTCCGGATACGCTCGACGACCTTATCGCGATGCTGCCTGACCTTCAGATGAGAGGCTTAAACGTCTTTTATCCTTCGGCATCGATGTCCGGAATGAGAAACTTCCACGCGACAACGCCGATCATCTATCAGAACGGCGGCGTGCTCTACGGGCCCACGGCGCTTGACATCGAGCTTGACAGCGAGAAAACGGTGTACGGCTTTACAGAACTCACGGAGCTCTTCACGCTTTACGATCTGCCCGTTGATGTGCCGAATTTCTACCAGCACTTCAGAAACGGAGATCTTGCCCTCGGCATTGCCGATTTCAACTGCTACAACCTGATACTTAACGCAGCGCCCGAGATCGCAAACTCATGGTCGATAGCACCTGTTCCCGGCGTGTATGACCCAGAAACCGGCAAAGTCAACCGCTACATGTCCGGAGGCGCAGAGTCCACCGTGATGTTTAAGTCAAACGACGAGCGCGAAAAGCAGGCATGGGCTTTCATGAGCTGGTGGTCGTCGACGGAAGTGCAGGCCGAATTCGGACAGATGTTACAGATCATGTACGGGGACGAATACATATGGCCCACCGCAAACCTTGAAGCTTTTAAGCTCCTCCCTTATCCCACGTCCGACAAGAACACCATACTCGAACAGGCACAGGAGATACTTGAGGCCCCGAGACTTCTCGGAAGCTACATGCTCGAACGTGAGATGAGCAATGCTTTCAACGACATCGTCGTAAACGGCGAAACGGTAAGATCCCGCGTCGACGATGCGGTGAAGGTGATAGACCGCGAAGTAAGGCGAAAGCTTGAAGAATTCGGATATATTGATGAAGACGGAAATGTGATCGAAGAATATCTCATCCCGTCGGTTGAAAGAGTAAGACAGATACTTGGAGAAAACTAATGTCTGAGAAGTCACTGCTCAAGAAAAACAAACAAACATCGAGCGTAGGCAGAAGGATGCATTCAAATCCGAACGGGTACTGGTTTGTGCTTCCCTATGCCCTGCTGTTCGCGGTTTTCATACTTGCGCCCGTTGTAATGGCGGTCGTGCTCTCGTTCACAAATTTCAACGCGATCCAGTTTCCGAAGTTTGTGGGCTTCCTGAACTACATAAACCTCATCACATCGGATGACACGTTCATGAAATTCGTGCTTCCGAACACTGTAAAATATGCGCTGATCGTCGGTGTCGGAGGTTACATCCTTTCGTTCCTTCTCGCATGGGCGCTTGCAAACCTGCCAAAGGGCTTAAGGACGGTGTTCGCACTGATCCTCTATTCTCCCAGCATGACCACGGGTGTTGCGATGGCGGTGCTCTGGAAGATACTTTTCACAGGTGACCAGACAGGCTACATAAACAGCTGGCTCATGAGCATAGGCGCAATCGACGAACCCATAATCTGGCTCGTCAACACAAACTACCTGCTTCCCATAGTCATCATCATCGGACTGTGGTCAAGCATGGGCGTCGGGTTTCTCTCAATCCTCGCGGGACTTCTTAACGTTGACGAATCCCTCTATGAGGCGGCTGCGATAGACGGCGTGAAAAACCGTTTCCAGGAAATGATCTATGTGACCATTCCCTGCATGAAGCCTCAGATGCTTTTTGCAGCGGTAATGCAGATCGTAGGCGCATTCCAGAACGGCATGATCTCAACGCTGCTCGCGGGAAATCCCACACCGGGATATGCCGCTCAGCTCATCGTGAACCACGTTGAGGACTATGGATTCATAAGATATGAGATGGGATATGCGGCAGCGGTTTCCGTGGTGCTGCTCCTCATCGTACAGATATTCTCAAAGCTTTCAAACAGACTGTTTGGCGAAAAAGAGTAAAGGAGGGCGTGACATGGCAGCATATAAAGGGCATCAGATGAATCCCGACAAATTTGAAAAAAGCCAGATAAAGATCATCCTCCTTGTGCTTCCGCTGGTGATCATCACGGCTATTCCGATCGTTTTCATATTTTTCCACGCTTTTAAGCCGATGGAGGAACTGTTCGCTTTTCCGCCCAAGTTCATCACTCTCCATCCCACGCTGGACAACTTCAGAAAACTCATGAAGGCGTCAAGAAGCGCAGGCATCCCGATCAGCAAATATGTGTTCAACAGTATTTTTATCACAGTGGTCGTAGTGTTCGGGTCGCTCCTCATTTCCACGATGGCGGCATATTCGCTTTCAAAGCTCCGCTTTAAGGGAAGGCTCACGATAATGAAGATCAATCAGATCGCACTGATGTTTGTGTCGTGCGCGGTGATGATCCCGAGATACCTCATAGTGAACAAGCTCGGGCTCGTGGATACGTTCTTTGCGCAGATCCTTCCGCTCATGGCGCTTCCTGTGGGACTTTTCCTGATAAAGCAGTTTGT
Source organism: Lachnospiraceae bacterium (assembly GCA_016283775.1). Taxonomy (GTDB): domain Bacteria; phylum Bacillota; class Clostridia; order Lachnospirales; family Lachnospiraceae; genus RGIG3528. Next base: position 6,660 of record JAEENL010000068.1, read on the forward strand.
CGACCAGGTGCCCGATTCACTGATCGAAGCGGCATATATGGACGGCGCAAAGGAATGGACCATTTACCTAAAGGTCATCATCCCGCTCATAAAACCGGCCATCGCCACCGCTGCGATCCTTGTGTTCCAGCAGGTATGGACCAACATTGAGGCTTCAAACTACTATGTTAACGATGAATCGTTGAAGAGCCTTGCTTTTTACATGAACACACTGGCGAGCACTTCCACATCAAATACGGTTGCCGGACAGGGAATATCAGCAGCCGCGTCGCTCATCATGTTCCTTCCGAACCTCATCCTGTTCTGCATCCTGCAGCGTCAGGTAATGAACACGATGGCTTACTCGGGTATCAAGTAACAGAGGAAACTTAGGATGAAAAAGAAACTGTCAAAAATAGTTCTCACGCTCATGCTCGCGGGAGTGATCGCAATGAGCGGAGCGGGAACGGCCGCCTTTGCCGATGCACCGTACAAGACCTACACGGTGGACGGCTACGGCTCCGTTGCCGCGACTCAGACAGCATATCTGCCATACGCTACGGTCACAAAGATCGGAGAGGAAAGCCTTGCGGCGCCCACCGATTTTACGCTGATGGAGGACGGAAGCCTATATATCCTTGACAGCGGGAACAAGAGAGTGGTGGTGTCGGACAGCAACTACGAGCTTGTGATGACTTTCGGTGAGGGCGTGCTCCAGGGACCGCGCGGAATGTATGTCACTCCTGACAGGATATGCTATGTGGCGGACCGTGATGCAAAGACCATCTGGGTATTCGACAAAAACGGAGAACTCATCCAAAGCTACACAAAGCCCGCAGAAGCGATGTACGGCGAAGGACAGGATTTCAAACCTTTAAAGATAGTGGTGAATTCCTCCGGCACAATGTATGTGATCTGCGAATCCAATACGAACGGCATCGTTGAGATAAGCCCTGTGGAGAACGGCACGTTCCTCGGATATTTCGGCACGAACAGCACCGACACATCCATCTGGAGGATAATCTGGAGAGCAGTGCTCACCGACGCACAGCGCGCAAAGATGCAGAGCAACATCCCTTCGACTCCCGACAATATGGCGATCGACGAGAAGGGCATCATCTACACCGTAACACGAGGCGAGAAGAACGAGTCGTTAAAAAGACTTAACATCGCCGGAACAAACATGATAAAACCCGAATCCTATGAGGATCTGCCCGCCGCAGTGGCGGTCGGAAACCACGACAATGTGTTTGTCGTTTCTCAAAAGGGATTCATCTATGAATACAGCAACGAAGGAAATCTCCTCTTTGTTTTCGGAGGGGCGGATGACGGTGACAACAGGATAGGCCTTTCCACAAAGGTAGAGGCTATACAGATCGGGACCGACGACAAGATCTATGTGCTCGATTCCGACAAGGCCCAGATACAGATCTATGAGACGACGGAGTTTGTGGATAACCTCCATGACGCTCTGAACCTGTTTTCAAAAGGCCGCTACACCGAGGCAAAAGAGCCGCTCTCAAAGGTCCTTGAGATGAACAACCTTTTCGACTATGCCAACATGGCAATGGGAAAGGCTCTCTACAAAGAGGAAAATTATGAGGACGCGCTGAAATACGCAAGGCTTTCGAGAGACCTTGACGGATATTCCGATTCCTACTGGGAAATAAGAAACACCTGGCTTAAGCATCACCTTACAGCGATCGTGCTGGTGATCGCGGCAATCGTGATACTGATAAAGGCCATCGGCCTTCTGGACAGAAAATACGGTTTCTTAAGAGGCCCGAAGGCGGCGCTCAAAAAGCTCGGAGAAAAGAAACTCATAAAGCAGCTGACATACGTTTTCTACTTCATGAGGCATCCGATAGAAGCGTGCTACGGCGTGAAAAGACAGGGCGCGGTGTCGCTCTTAAGTTCCAATATCCTGCTTTTCGTGATGATCGTCTTTTTCATCATCAACAAGTATTTCTGCGGATTTTTGTTAAAGACCGTAAGAGAAGGAAGCTTTGACATCGTTTCCGACATTGGAATGGTCCTTGTGGCTCTCCTCCTTGTGGTAGGCTGCAACTACCTTATGTTTACGATAA
>JAEENL010000007.1 GCA_016283775.1 Lachnospiraceae bacterium
TCGAATATGTTCTTTTTGGGACCATTGAACTCTATTGTACAAACAATCCCTTTGTAAAGATAATGGGAGTGGGTTCGGGAAGCACTGAGCTCAATACCACAAATCTCGAGATCTGGCTTAAGACCTATTCTTCATATCTTCACCCCGGAACACATATAAGGGGCACCTACAACTGTCATTCCGTAGTCCTACTCGGAGTGGATTATGACAACAAGACGGTGACCTTCATAGAATGCAATTACGGCGGAAGATGTCTCGTGAGCCAAGTCCAGACGGTTTCATACGCAAGCTTCGCAAAGCATATGAAGACCATAAACTATGCTTATGTCTACGAAGATTACTATCAGGAATTCTCAGACCCTCAGATCGTTTTTCAAAATGTGACGGTAACGAATACCCCTACCCCGGGAGCGACTGCTGTCGCAGGAAAACCTACGGCTACGCCCAAGGCGACAAAGACTCCGACTCCGGAACCTGAGTTCAGAAACTATTATCCGGGATACTATTATGTGCTCACCGAGACCGACGGAAAGCTGAACGTGCGAACGGATCCCGGAAGGAGCAACCCGAGTGTTGCCATGCTCAGTTACAGCACGGTCGTGAGACTTGATGATTTTATCTATGATATCGACGGGTATGACTGGGGACGGATAGCGGATGACGATCCCATCGGACCGGGATGCTGGATAGCAATGAGCTATATGTACTATCTGGACGGAGTGACGGCGTCACCGACGCCAGAAGCTACAGCGACACCTACAAATACGCCCACACCTACGGATACGCCGGTACCGACCGCAACAAACACGCCGACTCCGACGGCTACGAACACACCGACACCGACGGCTACGAACACACCAACACCGACGGCTACAAATACTCCTACACCGACGGCCACGAACACACCTACACCGACGGCGACGAATACACCGACCCCTACACCTACAAATACACCTACAAACACACCGACACCTACAGCGACAAATACACCTACACCTACTAATACGCCTACAAATACACCGACACCGACGGCTACAAACACCCCTGTGGTCGATGACTATCAGACGGGCTCTGACGAGCTTAATCCGTCTGATAGGCAGTCATCGACAGACCCGACACCAACGGCGACGAACACCCCTGTGGTCGATGACTATCAGACGGGCTCTGACGAGCTTAATCCGTCTGATAAGCAGTCATCGACAGACCCGACACGGGCGGTCACTTCGACGCCACAGGCGTCCCCGACTTTGATCGCGATCGACCTTCCTGACGGTGTCACAAGAGATAACATTGCATCCCTCGGAAGCTCAACGGGATTTGGTGAATCTCATCTTAAACTGATAGAACCGTCATTACCTGACCGCGGCATTCCCGAGATCGAAAAAGGTGGCTTTGCTCTTCCAAAGAGCCCGGGAACAGAACAAAAGACTCAGGATATCCCTCCGATCGTTATGGCGCTCAGCATTCCCGTATTTGACGAGAACGGCGGGGTGACCCCGATCGCGGTGGCATTTGCAGTTTTTGCGCTGGTGGATGCTCTGGCCATTTGCGTATTTTCCGCGTGCCTCGCAGCACAAAAGAAAAAGCGCAGATGGTAATGTGACCCCTATACGGAGTTTTCATGCAACAGACGATAAAGGAAAACACAAATCTTGAAGAGCGGTTTGTTCGGTGCTATAAAAAGTACCGCAACAAGCCGCTTAAGGTTTTGCTCGGGTTTTACAGGGGATCATATCACAGGTTCCTTTTGTCCTCATTTTTCTTTCTCTTAAAACATTCACCCGCTCTTTTTTCACCGCTTCTCATCGCAAACGTGATAAATGCCGTGCTCGACGGTAACGATACGATGAAACGCATTATCCTGAACGTTTCCGTTTGGCTTGCATTACTTGCGATCCATCTTCCCGCAAACTGGATGCACAACAAACTGAAAAGCTCCACGATAAGGACCACGGAAGCGGGACTCAGAGCCGCGCTTGTAAGGAAATTGCAGGAGCTTTCCGTGCCTTATCACACAGGAACGCGCTCGGGACGCCTGCAGTCAAAGATAATCCGTGACGTGGAAGCGGTGGAAACGTTGTCTTCGCAGGTCTTCGTAAACATCCTGAACATCGTGATGAGCCTTGCGGTGACTGTCGGGATAACCGCGGCCAAAAACCGCGTGATACTTCTGTTCTTTGTGATCGTGGCTCCCGTGGCGAGCATCACGATCTTTACCTTCAGAAAAAAGATCCGCGAGGAGAACAACGCTTTCAGAAAAGAGATGGAAGAGACGTCTGCGCGTGTCATGGAAATGGTGGAGATGGTGCCCGTTACAAGGGCTCATGCGCTTGAGGAAGTGGAGGAGACGAGGCTCAGAGAGCAGTTAAAGGAGACCGCGGAAAAAGGCTACAGGCTCGATATGATACAGTCGCACTTCGGCGCTGTGAGCTGGGTGGTATTTCAGGCGTTTCAGGCCGTGTGCCTCCTTTTTTCGGGTTATATGGCATTTAAACGCATGATACCCGTCGGCGATGTGACCTTTTACCAGTCGGGCTTCACAACTGTCGTTAACCAGTTTTCCTCACTCATAAATCTTCTTCCCATCCTCACAAAAGGCCTTGAATCCGTCACATCCATCGGGGAAGTACTTTCCTGCGACGATGTGGAGCAGAACGAAGGAAAAAAGGCACTTGACGACGTACGCGGCGAATTTGTTTTCGATCATGTTTCGTATTCCTATCCGAATTCAAAAGAGACGGTGCTGAGCGATGTAAACATCACGGTGAGACCGGGAGAGACGATAGCTATCGTCGGAGGTTCGGGCTCGGGAAAGACAACGCTCCTCAACATGGTGATAGGCTTTATCCTGCCGCTTGGGGGCCGGCTTCTGGTCGACGGGAACGATATATCGGAGATAAACAAAAAGACCTTCAGGCGCTTTATCTCGGTCGTTCCGCAGACACCGCTCCTTTTTACGGGAACGATCAGGGAAAATATCACTTACGGCATGGAAAACGCATCCGACGATGATGTCATGAAAGCGGTCACCGCGGCAAATCTTAAGAGCCTTATCGAAAAGCTTCCCGAAGGCCTTGACACACGTGTGGACGAACACGGCGGAAATCTCTCGGGAGGGCAGAGACAGCGCATCGCCATAGCGCGGGCTCTGATAAGGGATCCCAAAGTGATAATACTGGATGAAGCGACTTCGGCCCTTGATGTCGTCTCGGAAAAAGAGATACAGGAGGCGCTCGACAACCTGATAAAGGGCAGGACCACATTCATCGTGGCGCACAGACTTTCCACGGTGAGAAACGCGGACCGCATCCTTGTCCTCGAAAATGGCACCATCACGGAGGACGGAAGTTATGCTGAACTCATGGCTCTGGACGGTGCTTTCAGAAAGATGGAGGAATTACAGCAAAAGCTTGAATAGAAAATGATTGCAAAACACCGAGACTTGAAGTAAAATATTATAATGGCTTGATAGTGACCGGAGGTGTCTTTGTATGCCGCCGGTCACATCCAAATTACAGACACAGGAGTTTCAGATGGAAAACTTAAAGATCCCTGCGGATTATCGTTCGGAGCTCAATCTCCACGATACGCAGATAGCCATTAAAACCGTAAAGGACTTCTTCCAGAGTATGCTCTCCGAGCATCTAAACCTTTTGCGCGTGACAGCGCCCATCTTTGTGGATCCCTCGTCGGGTCTTAATGACAATCTCAACGGCGTGGAGCGCCCGGTCTCCTTCGAGATAAAGCATGAGAACGACAGAAATGCCGAGATCGTGCATTCACTCGCTAAGTGGAAGAGATACGCGCTCAAAAAATACGGCTTTGAGATAGGTGAAGGCCTTTACACAGACATGAACGCCATAAGGCGTGACGAAGAGCCCGACAATATCCATTCGATATTTGTGGATCAGTGGGACTGGGAAAAGGTCATCTCACGAGAGGACAGAACGCTTGATTTCCTCAAAGAGACCGTAAAGAGTGTATACAAGGCACTCAGAAAGACCGAAAAGTTCCTTTCCATCAGATACGATTACATTGACGAGATCGTGCCGCACGATATCTTTTTCATCACGACGCAGGAGCTTGAGGACATGTTCCCGGACAACACTCCGAAGGAACGTGAATATTTCATCACAAAGGCAAAGGGCGCCTGCTGCATCATGCAGATAGGCGACAAACTGGATTCCGGCGAACCTCACGACGGACGCGCTCCCGACTACGACGACTGGAATCTGAACGCCGACATACTTGTGTATTATCCTGTTCTTGACATAGCCCTGGAGCTGAGCTCGATGGGTATCCGCGTGGATGCGCCGGCTCTTAAGTATCAGCTGAAAGCTGCGGGCTGTGAGGAAAGAGCGGAGCTTCCTTTCCAGAAAGCCGTGCTCGAAAATGAACTTCCACTCACCATCGGAGGCGGTATAGGACAGTCAAGGATATGTATGTTCTTCCTCAGAAAGGCTCACATCGGTGAGGTACAGTGTTCGCTCTGGCCCGATGATGTGGTCGAGGAAGCCGCAAAGAACAACATACAGCTGCTGTAACGCATTTGGCAAAACAGCATAAATACACTACCGGAGAGGTATCTGGCGTATGAAAAAGACTGATTACTTAAAGTGGGATGAATATTTTATGGGGATAGCGCTGCTTTCGGCGCAGAGGAGCAAGGATCCGAACACATCGGTGGGCGCCTGCATCGTAAGCGCCGACAACAAGATCCTTTCGGTGGGCTACAACGGAATGCCTAAAGGCTGCTCAGACGATGAGTTTCCGTGGGAGCGCGAAGGGAAAACGCTCGACACAAAGTATGTTTATGTCTGCCACGCGGAGCTCAATGCCATTTTGAACTATACAGGCACCGACCTTCGCGGCGCGAGAGTGTACACCACGCTTTTCCCCTGCAATGAGTGCACAAAGGCGCTCATACAGGCAGGCATCTCCGAAGTCATCTATTATTCCGACAAATACCGCGATACCGACACCGACATTGCGGCAAAAAGGATGATGAAGGCCGCAGGCCTCACACACAGAAAGTATATCCCGTCCGACAAGAACATCAGTCTTGAGCTTTGATCATTGTACGATCTTTACGTATGAAAAAAAGATTTTTGGCGCTTTTCGCCTGTTTTCTCACAATAGCATATTCCGGCTGTGGACTTGCAAGGTTTGAAAACCTTACTCACAGATTTGACGATGCGATAGGAAACGATCTCGCGTCGGCGGTCGGTGATGCGATCGACAAGAGAGTGAACGGCGGCGATGAGTTTGGTGACGATGTGACCGTAAAGATCCTTACTCCCACACCGACGCCGGATCCTAACTTTGTGCCTTCACCGACACCGCTCATCATAGCAACTCCCACACCTATGACCAATGAGCCGGCAAGTGAGATCGTTGACGAATGGGTATATGTAAAATCCGCTGTCAGCGTCCGCGCAGGCTGGTCCACCGACTTTTTCATCGTCGGAGGCATCTTTGAGAACGACTGCGTACACAGAGTGGCGACGCTTGAGAACGGCTGGTCGAAGCTTGCTTTCAACGGCACCTACGGATATTGTAACAGCAGCTATCTCACCACGGAAAAGCCGAGAAACGTAGCGACAACGCATCTTGACATAATGGAATATACCTACAAGGCCGCGCTGAACGGTGAAGATTGTTACATACTCAATGTGCAGAACATTTTGCAGAAGCCCGAACTCTTGAACGGCCCCGAGATCACATGCCTTGCGATAGTCCTGAAATATCTGGGCTACAGCAATGTGACAAAGACAGAACTCGCGGAAAAATACTTAAAGACCGCGGAAGCGGGCACAGCCACACCATTTGAGGCCTACATAGGAGATCCCACCACTTATACTAACAGTTACGGCTGTTATGCTCCTGTTATAGTCGACGCGGCGGAAAAATATTTTGCTGACAAAAGACTTGATAAAAAGTGTGTCGACATGACTGGAATGGAGCTGGAAGACCTGCTGATCTATGTGAACAGCGGGATACCCGTGATCACATGGTGCACCACAAACCTTGTCGCCACCACCTACGGTGATTCATGGGAAGTGAACGACCAGAAGATCATCTGGAGAAATTATGAGCATGCTGTCGTGGTCTGCGGATACAACAAGACCAAGGGAACGATAATCTGTGCCGACCCGCTCAAAGGCCTTGTGGAATATGACATGAAGACCTTTGGCAAAAGGTACAACGAACAATACAAGTCGGCATGCATCGTAGTCAACAAATTCGGAAACTGAAGAACAAGTGATCACCGTTATGGGACTTGGAACCATTAAGAGAAGAGAGGAAGGCGCGGGCCCCGATTTTAAGGCAAAGCGTCCTTCCGTTAACGGAATAGCGTCGGTATGCTTTTGCATTGCCGCGATAGTGCTCTTTGTCATCGCAGGAGTGATGAGCTCAAGGGCGCAGGGAAACGGAGATGAACGGGTCGGTATACTCGGCATCGTCTCCGCGTTTTCTTGCCTGCTCGGCACCACGCTCGGGATATCGGGCTTCAGAGAGCGCGAAGTAAACTATCTCTTTGCCTACATCGGCACCGGGGCGAACCTGCTGATGCTGATCTGGCTTTTGTACCTGTTTTTGTATGGGCTGTTTTGAGTAGAGAGGTTATTTGAATGGATATCGTAAAAGAAAGATATTCGCTCTGCGCGGGAAGATTAAAAGAAATCGCCAAGGAAAAAAGAGCGAAGGACATCAAAGAAAACAAGGCAAAGCAGGCTTTTGCGGCACTTGCCGAAAGATACACAAAGCTCATGAAACTCTATGACCTTATGAAGAGCGGATATGAGAAAAAGACGTTTGAAGAGCTCAAGGCTTTTTACGATGAGCTTTACTGCAACGTCAAACCCGAAAATTACGGGAACGCGTACGAAAACCCGGAATATGCGGTAAAGACGCTCGGGTCAAAGCTCGGAAAGCTTATCACGATGCTTTTTGCAAGGTCTTACACTGCGGGCTTCTATGCAGCCGAGCTGGATCTGGAAAGCTTTGTGATGGAGATGGAGAGCGTTGTTGAAGTTTACTGCCTGTATGAGGGCGTGATCGCGGGAGACCTGTCCAAGGCGGATGATGCCTTTAAGGAAGCAAAGACCGCATTCCGTTCGTTCATGACGGACAATGTTTCATTTTCTGTCGAAAGACATTTTAAGAACCGTTTTGACCCCGAACGCACATGCATCAGCGATATCGTGAGGACCAGGCACAAGGATCTTAAGTACCTTTATGCCTACGGAGAATACATCACGGATATCGATCTTGAGACGGCAGGCTTCGTTTCTTCACTCAGTGAAAAAGTACTGAAACAGTGCGCGGACACATATGTGGACGGCTATATCAGGGGCTTTAAGACCACAAATTCAAATTTCAAGAAAGACGGTATCGTGACGGTCTACTATCCCATAGGATTTGAAGCCATCATGTACTATGCTGTGAAGCGGTTTGAGGAGATGGGTGTAAAATGCGTGGCCTTCAGAGCGTCTTTTGCAAGCCGTTCCGGACGTGCCGGCGGTGTGGCGGGTACTGCGGTCAATCCTCAGTTTTACTATGACCACAGAAACGACTATGCGTTTTATTATGACAAGCTGTACGCGGAAAAGACCTTCGAAGCTGAGCAGAATACGGCGGAGCGTCTTAAAAAACTTCTTGCGCTGCACAACGGCCCCGCGGTCGTCGAAAGCTTCGGAACTCCCGATTTTGTGCCCGTGAACAAAAAGGATTGCTTTAAGCTCACCGCCAAACAAAAGGAGATCGAAAACCGCTTTGACAATAGATATATGATCATGATGGACAGATACATGCCGGAAAGCGAGACAAGTTTTACGATCATCGCATATCCGCTTCCTTCCATCGGAAAAGATTTCAAAGCGGTCTTTGAGGATACGATAAAGATCAACAACCTTGACAACGCTGAATACATAAAGATGCAGCAGTGCATCATAGACATCCTCGACAAAGGAGAAAGAGTCCACATCAAGGGCACGAACGGCAATGAGACCGATATCACCGTTGAACTGTGGAAACTCAAGGACCCGAAGAGAGAAACGATCTTTGAAAACTGCACCGCGGATGTCAACATCCCGGTCGGAGAAGTGTTCACGTCACCGGTGCTCAAAGGCACGAACGGCCTTCTTCATGTCTCAAAAGTATTCCTGAACGGCCTGGAATACAAGGATCTTAAGGTGCGTTTCAAGGACGGCATGACTACAGAGCTTTCCGTAAACAACTTCAAGACCGAAAAGGAAAATCAGGACCTCCTGAAGGAACGCCTGCTCTTTAACCATGAGTCGCTCCCGCTCGGCGAATTTGCCATCGGAACGAACACCGTTGCCTTTGCGATGGCACAGAAATACGGCATCCAGGCAAAGCTTCCCATTCTCATCGCTGAGAAAACGGGACCGCACTTTGCCATCGGCGACACCTGCTATTCTCAGGCAGAGGACCACAAGGTCTACAATCCGGACGGAAAAGAGATCGTGGCACGTGAGAATGAGTGCTCCGCAAAAAGGAACAGCGACCCGGAAAAGGCATATTTCGGATGCCATACGGATATCACGATCCCCTATGACGAGATAGGCGAGATAGCATCCGTAAGAGCGGACGGAAGCACGGTTCCCATCATAAAGAACGGACGATTTGTTGTAAAAGGCACCGAAAAGCTGAACGAAGCTTTGGAAAAGTGAGGAAAATATGGCAAATACAAAAAAGACTCAGCCCAAGGTGGGCATCGTTATGGGATCCGATTCGGATTTTCCGATAATGAAAAAAGCAGCGGACATCCTTGAAAAATTCGGGATCGAATATGAAATGACCGTCATCTCGGCCCACAGAATGCCCGACATTTTCTTTGACTATGCTTCATCAGCAAAGGAAAAAGGTTTCAAGGTCATCATTGCAGGCGCGGGCGGCGCAGCACATCTTCCCGGAATGTGCGCAGCCATTTTCCCGCTTCCCGTGATAGGAGTTCCCATAAAGTCAGCAGCGCTCTCGGGCGTTGACTCTCTTTATTCGATCGTTCAGATGCCATCGGGCATCCCGGTAGCCACCGTTGCGATAGACGGCGGAGCAAATGCGGGCATTTTGGCCGCAAAGATCCTCGCGACATCCGACGACAAGCTCTTAAAGAAGCTTGAGGCCTACAAGGAAGAACTGAAGAGCGGCGTGGTCGCAAAAAAAGAAAAGATGGAGAAGCTTGGAAAAGATTATCCCATGCCTTCCTCCTCTAAATAAATATCAATATCCATAGAAAGTGGCATTATCATGAAGTCAAAAACAAAAGGTATCTTAAAACTGTCGGCTGTGATCCTTGTGATCGCATTCCTTGTATTCAGTGCGGTCAGGGGCTTCGGAAGCGATAAAAAGCTCTCCGCGTCCGCAGTAAAGCAGGGACTTGACCTTGCCGGCGGTGTCAGCATCACTTACCAGACCGTAAAGGACGATCCCACCGCGGAAGAGATGAGCGACGTCCAGTACAAGCTCCAGCTCCGTGCGGACATCTATTCCACAGAATCCGCCGTTTATCTTGAAGGCACAAACCGTGTGACCGTAGAGATCCCGGGCGTCAGCGACGCCGAGGCGATACTTGAGGAACTCGGAAATCCCGGCGCATTGTATTTCATCTACGGAAATGACAATATAAGGCTTGTCGGCGAGAACAAATACGAGCTCACAAAGTCCATTGCAGAGATCGAGGCAGCGGGCGACGTTGTCCTTACAGGCTCCGACGTTGCAAACGCCCAGGCCGCAAAGGAAAGGACTTCCAGCACAAGCCCCATAGAGAATGTCGTAGAGCTTGTGTTCAACCAGGAAGGCTCGGAAAAGTTTGCAAAAGCGACTGCAGCCTATGTAGGAAGGCAGATCGCCATCATCTACGATAACGAAGTCATCTGCGCGCCCCGCGTAAATCAGGCTATCACTGCGGGACAGGCCATCATCACCGGCCAGAGGACTTTCGAAGAGGCTGATATCCTTGCTTCCACGATCCGCATCGGTTCACTTCCCATAGAACTTGAAGAGATGCGTTCAAATGTAGTGGGAGCACAGCTCGGCGCTGAGGCCTTAAAGACCTCTCTCTATGCTGCGGGGATAGGTTTCATCATCCTTCTCCTGTTCATGTGCATCTACTACAGAGTTCCCGGTGTTGCAGCTTCTCTTGCGCTCACCATCTATGCGGGACTCATGGTGATGTTCCTCAATCTTTTCAACGTGACCCTTACCCTTCAGGGCGTTGCCGGTATCATCCTTTCCGTAGGTATGGCGGTCGACGCGAACGTCATCATCTTCCAGCGTATAAGAGAAGAGATCGCAAAGGGCATGACAGTGAGAAGCTCCGTGAAGAACGGCTTCCACAAGGCACTTTCCGCTATCATCGACGGTAACGTTACAACACTCATCGCGGCAGCGGTGCTCTATATGATCGGTTCGGGCGGCATCAAGGGCTTTGCAACAACACTTGCCATCGGTATCGTTTTATCCATGTTCACAGCACTCACCGTGACACGTTTCATCCTTTACGCGCTTTATGATGCGGGCTTTGACAAAGAGGGCATGTTCGGTATCCAGAAGCCCAGAAAGACCATTGATTTCATGAAGTTCGCTCCCAAGGCCGTCATCATTTCCGGCGTCCTTATCCTTGCGGGCGTAGTTGCAATGATCGTTCACTCCGTAACAGGCGGAAAAACGCTTAATTACGGCCTTGATTTTTCGGGCGGTACATCCTACTCGGTTACTTTCCCCGAGCAGTACAGCGAGCCTCTTAACGTGGAGCTTGAGAAGCTCGTGAACGATTCGATCGGAAAGAACGGCGAGATAGTAAAGGTAACAGGCGAGAACACTTATATCATCAGGACCATGGAGCTCACACAGGATGAGAGAGCGACTCTCACAAACAAGCTTTCCGAAAATTACGGCGTGGACGATTCCATGATCACGATCGAAAACATTTCCGGACGTGTAAGCTCTGAAATGAGAGCGGACGCGATAAAGGCGGTCATCATCGCCACCGTTTGCATGCTGATCTATATCTGGATCCGTTTCAAGAACTTCAACTTTGCATCGTCCGCTGTGCTCGCGCTCATCCATGACGTGCTCGTAGTGCTCACTGTCTATGCTGTGGCACGTATTTCAGTCGGAAACAACTTCATCGCATGTATGCTGACGATAGTGGGTTATTCCATCAATGCGACCATTGTCATCTTTGACCGTATCAGAGAAAACATGGCCGAAAAACTTAAGAAAGATTCCTTGAGCGATATCGTGAACCGTTCCATCACAGAGACTCTCTCAAGAAGCATCAACACCTCGCTCACCACGTTCATTATGGTGCTCGCGCTTGTCATCTTTGGCGTTGATTCGATAAGAGAGTTTGCGGTTCCGCTAATGGCGGGCATCGTTATAGGCGCTTATTCTTCGGTATGCCTTACCGGCGGTATCTGGTATTTCATGGAGAGCAGAGTGTTAAAGCACACTGACGACGAAAAAGACGACAAGAAGTGATGCTTGTTGACAATGTGATGCCTTAGAGGTAAAATACAACCTGCGCTTGTGTTTAAGCGCAGGAATATACGGGGTGTGGCTCAGCTTGGCAGAGTGCCTGATTTGGGATCAGGAGGTCGCAAGTTCAAATCTTGTCACCCCGACAAAAGAAAACAGCTGCGGTGCTTTAATGACACTGCAGCTGTTTTTGTATGACATGTCAGTCTTTGTAATACTTTGCCTGGGCCTCAAACATCTGTGAATAGATGCCGCCCGGGATGTTTTCAAGCTCTGCGTGTGTTCCGTATTCCGCGATGCGGCCTTCCGAGAATACTGCGATCTTATCGCAGAACTGGCAGCTTGAAAGGCGGTGGGAGATATAGAAAGCGGATTTTCCGCCGACAAGCGTGTTGAACTGCCTGTATATCTCATATTCAGCAATGGGATCGAGCGCAGCGGTAGGCTCGT
>JAEENL010000069.1 GCA_016283775.1 Lachnospiraceae bacterium
TGATCACAGATCGCGTGAAGAGCGGGGCAGCAATAAGACACAATGCCTTAATTGCAGCCCCGTTGTTCTTCTTTTACCTCATCTCAACTGCTTCGTCGTTTTCTTCGTCGGAGAAGGCTGACTTTATAATCATCACAACCGAAACTATCAGGAGGATCGGGAACGCAAAACGGATAAGCCCAAACACTACCAGCCCGATCAGCACAACAGGAAGGATGATGATGCCGAAAAACACCTTTGTCAGTCCCCAAGCCATTCTGAAAGCAAATCCGATCATCTTAAAGAAAAAAGCAATCATGAGTATTGTAAATAATGTGATCATCCGAAGGTCCTCCTCTCCTTTGATGAGACCATTGTACAGCTGACCGCATGGTTTTTACAGCACTGTAGGAGCGAGTTATGATGGTCTAATCCGCTTTTTCATCCGGGACAGCAGCGTCATACTCACCGTACTCGCATCCGACCTTTGATGCAGTTATCTCATCGATCAAAACGTTTTCCTTTCCGTTCTTTTCATATAGACGGATCGTGCCCCAGCCATTGCCTCCGTTCCAGAGGCGGTTGTGCTTTTTGGTACCGTCGGGTGCTTCGTAATTAATGAACAGCATGTCCTTCTTGCTGCAAAAAATCTCTGTTTCCATAACGGCGTGGATGTTTTCCTGACGCACGTGCCAGACTACGCGATCCTCCAGCTCTTCGAAGGAAAACTCGGTTTTTACGAGAAGATGCAGCTTGGAGAAATTAAAATCGTATTCCTTGCCCTCATAGTAAAAAACACCGAGGAGCCGTCTGTCCAGAGGGACGAAATAGATCTTCGGACGTCCGCCGCCAATATCGAATACACTGTTTTCAAGCTGCCTTCCGGTCTTTTTGCTGATGAGGCAGTTTGAGGAAAGCCATACCCACGGGCTGGTAAAATCACGTCCCCAGTTTTTATCCGCATAACCGTATGATCTTTCCGGGGAGACTGTGTATCTCCTGCCGTTAAACTCGACAAAACCGCTGTATGCACTCTTCATACCTTCGGCATGCCAATACATGGCAAAGGCTTCCGCATCCCTCAGAGGTTTGCTGGCTCCGTAACCGACATTGAAAGCAATCTGTTTGTCAATTTTCAATTCCCACTTCATCTCTCCTGCATCGCACATCCACTCGGGATGGGCGGCCGCGTCTTCACTCGTGATCGAGATGCTTCCCTTTAATGCGGTCTCACCGGCAAAGCAGTCATCTGCCGCTATACTGTACGGAGCTTTCTCATGGACAGATATATCTTTCCAGGCGAAAAAACGGTGTAACTGGCAGTGGTCATCTCCCCATGTTCCGGCTTTGACCATGAGGTATGAAGGGCGTTTGACGGTTTCACGATTTCTCGCGAGCTGCCCGAAAACGGGCTCGTCTTCCGCAAGGTCCGGATTGCAGAGAAAGAACTCGATAAAGAAGGGGCGATCCTCTCCGGTAATCTCATCCTGTGCCGTGAATGAGTGCCACCACCAGTCATAGCCCTGATCTCTTAACGGACCGTGAAGCATCAGTGCGTCCCTTGTGATATCATGCTTGTTAAACATCATTAGCCTCCTGTGACCATTGTTTGAATATTGTTATCGGTGTTTTCTATCTAAATGACTGCCCGATGGCTGTATCTTTCCAGCAGATCATGCATGACGTCAACTCTTTTGAATCTCTTTTTATCCTGAACAGGTCGCCGGAATCGGAAGACAGTTTCTCAATAACGAGCTTTTCTCCTTCGAAAGACTGGCCGGTGTAATGTATCTCGATATCAGCCGGAGTGCGCTGCTTATGCCATTCTGTGTCATAGGTGTCCAGCACGAATCGGACATACTGAACATTGTTGGTGTGGAAGCAGTAGTCAATATCTGTGGAACGAATAGTTACGGAGTCGATATCTATACCCTCGGTCTTAGGAAAGCGCGTGAAACGGAGCTCGGTGGTTTCGGAAGGGTGTACCATGCTCTGGGAGCAGCCGACTGTTTCGGCTTTTCGGAGTTTGCCGCTTTCCAGGTCTATGACGGCAAATTCAGTCTTCGCGGTGATCAGGCCAGAGCCATCGGTGGCGTTGATCACGGTATCTATATCCAGCTTGGCGCCGGAGCATTCTGTTATGAAGCTTTTAATGGTGAACTCCTCGCGCCATGCGGGCTGTCTGATAAAATGAATGCGGTTTTTTACCATAAGCCACATGGCATTGTGTTTTTCGATGGCTGTGATCCCATCGATTCCCAGTTCGCCCATCAGTTCCGTAACCGCATTTTCAACTATGCAGTCGGAGGCAAGTAGGGAGAGTTGTGTCCGGCAGTCGCACATGCTTCCCGAAACATATGAATCACGATGGTATATCATTACAATTGTCTCCTTAACCTTAATTACCATGGAAATTATACAACCGATTTTCGGCCGGAGCAATAAAAGGACTAAAAAAACGGAATGCTGAAAGGTCTTTCGAGCTGCATTAGGTTTGAAAGGAATGAATCGGAAACATGGGAACAGCGAGTTTTAGATGCCTTCTTCCATTTGCCGGAGAAATATCTTAAAATAATAACTGTAATATTTCTTCGAAAGGAAACAAGGCTATGAAATACAGTTACAGGGACATGCCCGAAGGCATGAAAGGAACATTTGGGGATTTTTCGCGCAGCTTCGGATTTTCATGGAAAGAATTTGTTGTTACGGTACCGTCGCCGTTATTTCTTGTAACCACATATAAGGCTAACGGTCAGCCCAATGCCTGCATGCAGTCCTGGGCCACATTTACGAGCGCAGATCACGGTAATGGGTTTTATGCTGTCCTAGCCAGCGTCAACAAAAACGGCCACTTATATAAGAGTATTTCAGAGACCAAAGAAGCCGTTATCAATTTCATGTCGGCAGAGTATCATGCAGCCTGTATGGACACCATCAGGAACAATCAGTATGAGGCGGACGAGATCACAGCATCCGGGCTTACCGCAGAAAAGGCGTCCTGGGTAAACGCGCCAATGGTACAGGAATGCTTCATGAATCTTGAGTGCAAGCTGATTTGGGAAAAGGAGATCGTTCCCGGCGATGACCATGTAATGCTTTGCCTTGAGGTGATCGGTCTGCATATCGATGAGGATCATTTACATGACAGGACCGGAGAAAACGGGATCCTGTATAACATCCACCATCAGATCGATCCGGAAAGTGTCGGCAAGACCGCGCATGATTACGCTGCAGTTCTTCAGAAGAAGATAGATGTGGGTGAATATTGAGAAATGAAAGGAACGGAATGAAGATTGAGTTTATGACATCCGGGCATCCACTTTGGACCGAAACAATATCCTTTGCCGATAACTGCTCATGGAGAGCGGGGCATTATTTGGCCGAAAGAATGAGAAAGAACGACTTTTCTGAAACAGAGCGTGTCCTTGTTGCTGTTGAAAACGAAAAGATCGTCGGATATTGTACATTCTCATTGAAGGATGAGCTGCCGGACGATAGCCCTTATTCTCCGTTTATAGGATTCATGTTTGTGGATGAAGGCAGCCGGGGCAAACGTATTTCCGAACGTCTGATAAATGCCGTGATTGATCATGCACGAGCCGTCGGTCATAAGACAATATATATCATGAGCGGTGAGCATGGATTGTATGAAAAATACGGATTTGAGAAAGTAGGGGATTTCAAAACCATTTACGGATCCGTTGATCAGCTCTTTCAGAAACATATCGGGATCGATGGCGAAATATAACTGAATCTAACGGGGAGGAGAAAATGTGAAGCCTGACAGGGAAATCGTTGGAAAAGCAATTATTTTACGCGCTCAAAGCAGTGATGATGCCAAGTATTATGCGCACTGGTTTAATGATCCAGGGGTTATGTTCCGGTGCGGTTTTACGGCCGCCACGGATGAGGAAAAAGAGAAACAGGCTATTATAAGGCACAACGACAGCGAGGATGGTGTTTGGTATACCATAACGGATCCGGAAGGAAACATCATAGGTGAGACAGGGCTTCTGCGCATGTGGCCCGAATGGCATTGCACGGATCTTTCGATCATAATTCCTGATCCGGCAATGCAGAACAAAGGATACGGAACCGAGGCGATTAGCATTATGCTGGATATGGCTTTTGACCAATACGACATGAATCGTGTTGCCATAGGAGTTGTGGGGCAGAATACCAACGCTTTGGCATTTTACAAAAAGATCGGTTTCAGGCAGGAAGGTATTCAGGAGCAGGGTTATTACTATAACGGTGAATACAGTGATTTTGTTATGATGCGTATTCTGCGGCAGGAATGGAGATAAACATGAAGATTGATTGGGTTGATGGGTATGAAATCAAGGCTGCCGTTGTTAACAACGAGGTCGTAATATCCGCAAATAAAGAGGGGATGCTCTCATTGGCAAAGCAGCTTGCGGCGCTTGCAGAGGGAGCGCCCGGGGATCACATCCATTACGACGAGCACAACTCGCTCGAAGACGGCTCGGCAGAATTGATCATTGAAAGGATATGACATATCAAATGAATAAAAAGAGAATTGCAATCCTGGTACTTATATTTTCGCTGACGATGGCATCAATGGGCGCCTGCGGCTCGGCCGCTTCATCCGTTGATCCTGCGGGAACTCCCGTACCCACCGAGACCACGACTTCAGTCCCGGTGCCTACCGATGCGCCCGCCACTGCTACTGCGTCCACGTCGACTCCGACACCGACCGCTGCGCCGACCGTTGCTCCTACCGTTACTCCGACTCCCAAAGCCTACCCGCCTCAGGTCAGTCTCAGCGGAAAACGTGACGATCATCTGCTCACAGACGAAATTTGCTGCATAGAAGGGGATAGATTTTTCCTGATCGTAGCCGCCGGAGCAGATATTCCCGGCGATTTTGCGGATAATGTGTCGCTTATCATGGACAGGATGGAAGAGGAAACAGGGCTCACTTTTGATGTTGACTGGCGTCTTGCCGGTGTTGACAACTCCACGGTCGATTATGGTTATAATCCGTGGGAAGGCTTTGATTTTAAAGACAAGCTGCCAATCTACATAAAAGTAGATCTTGAAGATGTGGGTTATATTCCCTGTGCAACAGCTGAGTTTGTGACACTTTATATGTACGAACTGTTCAGCGAAGATGTATGGAACTCCGTTCCGTCATACCGTGACAATTCCTGGCGGCGCAATGATCACATAGATTACTACACAGTAGCCCACGAATTAACGCATTCGCTCACAGAAAGATATGCCCGTTGCGGAAAGATCCTGACCGAGGGCTGCGCGGATTACGTTGCAGAAAAAGTGATCGATTCTCTTGCTTTCGTCTCGCCGGATTTTGAGGGGAGTGTAGAGAATATGTCCAACAATCTTTTCTACAAAGTGGAAGATGACGTCACACCCGAAAACGCAGAAGAAATCTTCCGAAATGATTATTCCGATCTCTCTGTCGCAAACCGCGGTGACGAATATACACTCGGCCGTATGATCTGCAGTTTCCTCAGTGATACCTATGGCGAATACTTTCTTCGCGATTATATAAATGCCTGCAGGAATGCAGGCTATTCATACGAACAGTTCTGGGGCATGTTAGAAGACGAGGATCGCAACAAGCTGGCGGATATTTTTAAAGAGACCTTTGGCGATGATGTATTTGTAAACTTCGGGAAATACTATCAGGCGCACAAGTCAGACGGCTACTGGTAAATTGGGAAAATTACTATTACCCGTGAACCGGGCGCTGGAAAAAGAATGGATGAGAGGGATGCATAATGCCCGTTACAGATCGAGAACTTCATATAAAAGGCCTGAATATAGACTGGGATAAGATAGACCGCGGAAGTTACCTCCGCGGCATCGCGTCGATAAGCGGTATGGACAGTCTGCGGTTTAATAAGCCCGTTACTTTCTTCGTCGGGGAAAACGGAAGCGGTAAATCGACCATGCTTGAAGCCATTGCCGTAGCTTATGGTTTTAATCCCGAGGGCGGGACAAAAAACTATATGTTCTCGACTTATGATTCACATTCGGAGCTGTGCGGTGCGATCAGGCTGGTCAAAGGCAGGCACAAGCCGGGATGGGGTTATTTTCTGCGTGCGGAAAGCTTTTACAATGTCGCGACCGCAGAAGAAGAATACAGCAAAGGACCGGGCGGGAGACCGATGCATTTGCACGAAAAGTCTCACGGTGAGAGCTTCCTCGCGACGGCACAGGCAAATTTCAAGCCGAACGGAGTTTATCTCCTGGATGAGCCCGAAGCCGCGCTTTCTCCGCAGCGACAGCTCACGCTCCTGTATCAGATCGCCGAATGCGCCGGTGCGGGTTCGCAGTTTATCATAGTGACTCATTCTCCGATATTGCTGGCTTTGCCGGGCGCAGAGATACTGAGCTTTGACGATGGACCGGTCCATGCATGCGATTATGAAGATACGGACAGCTTCAAGATCACAGAGATGTTTATCAACAGAAGGGAACTGATCCTGAGGCAATTGCTCAGGCCGGAGGAATAACATGAAAACATATTACGATGACGGAACGATCAGGATCCGCAGCATGCTGCCCGAAGACGCAAAGATCCTGTACGACACATATCTTTCTTACGGCTGGCATCCGCAGCCGGAGAATTACGAGAACTATTACAAGGAGCAGGAGAGCGGCGAGAGGATCGTATTTATCGCCGAATACGAGGGCACGGTGAAGGGGCAGTGCACGCTCGTCCTCCATCCTTCGGAGGGCCCGTGGGGCGGCCAGAACTATCCCGAGATCGTCGATCTGACGGTTTTCTTTGACATTCACGGCAAGGGCATCGGCAATAAGATGCTCGATGCGGCCGAAGCCGAGGCCGCAAAGATATCCGATATGGTATTTCTGGCGGTGGGCCTGCACTCGGGTTACGGGGCGGCGCAGCGCATCTATGTAAAGCGCGGCTATATCCCGGACGGGAGCGGAGTCTGGTACCGGAACAAGTTGCTCGACCAGTATGCGCCCTGTGTTAACGATGACGATCTGCTGCTGTTTTTGTCGAAAAAACTCGGATGAGGAACGGGAGCTGTTATGAGCGGTAAACGAGGCTATTTGCCTGAGGATGATACGATATTTGCGCCTGATGCGCTGGAGACTATGCGGACTGTGTCCCGACATGTATGTTATCTGATAGATGAGGGGTATGACCTGCAGCAGGCCGTTACTTTTACGGGGAATCGGTTTGCGCTTTCCGAGCGGCAGCGGTTTGCGCTCCTGCGCAGCGTTGCAGCGCAGGAGCAGCTGGAGCGCAGAAGGACCAAAGAGAAAACGGATATCTCCGGCGAAGAAATCTGGATAGACGGATTCAATACGATCATTACGCTTGAAGTCATGCTTAGCGGTTCGCCGGTTTTTGAAGGCATGGACGGGACATTGAGGGATCTGGCGGGGCTGCACGGAACCTACAGGATCATTCCCGAG
>JAEENL010000070.1 GCA_016283775.1 Lachnospiraceae bacterium
CCACAGGCGCATAAGGCTCATGTATAAAGGCGACTACGGGCTCGATATCGAAGGAAAAGAAGGCGAGGGCACACTTGTGAGGATCGTGCTGCCGAGAAAATTCAGGAAAAATGACGATTGAGGTGTCTTATGTACAGGGTTTTGATCGTTGAAGACGAAGACATTATAAGAAAAGGCATAGCCTACACCATGGACTGGACTTCCTGGGACTGCTGCATTGCGGGTGAGGCCGTGAACGGCAGGGAGGGACTTGAAAAGATCCTTGAGCTAAAGCCCGATATCGTGCTTGCGGACATCATGATGCCCATCATGGACGGGATAGAGATGGTGAGAGCGGCGTTAAAAGAGAGATCCTTTAAGACCGTGATACTTACGAGCTATGCGGATTTTGACTATGCAAAACAGGCCATAGACCTCAATGTCTCCGCCTATCTCATGAAGCCTGTCGACAAGGACGAGCTGAAGCTTGCGATAGAAAAGATCAAGGAAGAGATAACAAAAGAGCATCGTTACGAAGAGTTTTACGAAAAACAGAAGGAACTGGACAATCCGGAGACGATATTCATAAAAGAGGATTCCGACAACGAATATGTCAGGGCATGTCTAAATGCCACAAGGGAGCATTTTGCGGAAAAGATAAGCATTGAAGGGCTTTCCACCGAACTTGGCGTGTCCGCGAGCTATCTTTCAAGAAAATTCAAAGAAGCGACCGGGACGAATTATCTTGATTTTCTGAACCAGTATAGGATAAGACAGGCGGTGAAGCTTCTGAAGACCGGAAAATACAAGGTGTATGAGGTGTCCGAGATGACGGGCTTCACCGATTACAAGCATTTTAACGCCGTTTTCAAAAGGTATACAAATACTTCTCCGTCCGAATTTTTGAAGTGAGTGTTCAGAAAAACGGATAAAAAAACAGAAAAATGGGTATAGAAAAAGTGCCTTTTTGTTTATCCTTTATTTATCAAATGTATCATCATTTGGAAAGGAGAACATTTATGAAAAGATTATTGGCACTTGTATTGGCCGGCATTCTGACGGTCGGACTCCTTGGCTGCGGCGGCAAGGGAAACGATGCAAAGCCCACTTCCGCTCCTGTGAACAACGGTGGTGAAAAGACCGCAATGGAAAAGCTCATCGAGGCTGCAAAGGCTGAGGGCGAGCTCGTTGTTTACGGCTCATGCGAAGAGGAATATCTCGCAGCAGCATGCGACAATTTCAAAAAGATCTATGGAATCAACGTTCAGTATCAGCGTCTTTCCACAGGTGAAGTTCAGAGCAAGATCGAAGAAGAGAAGGGAAATCCCTCCGGCGACGTATGGTTCGGCGGCACGACCGATCCCTATAACGTAGCGGCTTCCGAAGGCCTTCTTCTTCCTTACGAAGCACAGAACGCAAGCCACCTTTTGAGCTCCATGTACCGTGACAAGGACGGCTGCTGGTACGGCATCTACAAGGGAATCCTTGGCTTTATGGTAAACAAGGACGAGCTCAAGCGTAAGGGCATCGATGCTCCCGCTGACTGGAAAGATCTTCTCGATCCCAAGTACAAGGGTCTCATCTGGCTTTCAAACTACAATACAGCAGGTACAGCAAAGCTTGTTGTCAACACAATGATCCAGAAGTACGGTCATGACGAAGGCATCAAATACCTCGTTGACGTGGACAAGAACATCGAAGTTTACACCAAGTCCGGTTCCGGTCCTTCCAAGAACGTAGGTACAGGTGAGTGCGTTGTCGGCATCGGTTTCCTTCATGACGGCATCACCCAGATCATCGACAATGGTTACGGCAACATCCAGCTCATCATCCCTTCTTCGGGCACATCCTTTGAGATCGGCGCTACCGCCATCTTCAAGGGCTGCAAGCATGAAAATGCGGCAAAGCTCTGGATCGAATATGCATTAAGCCCTGACTGCGTTGAACTCGGCGCAAAGAACGGTTCCTATCAGTTCCTTGTCATCGACAATGCAAAACAGCCTCAGGCTGCCGCAGATTTCGGCCTTGATCCCGAGAACGTTATGAAATATGACTTCGAAGACGCAAAAGCAAATACAAAAAAATATGTTGAAGAGGTTATGAATGCACTCGGTTCAGCGGCAGACGGCCGTT
Organism: Lachnospiraceae bacterium; assembly: GCA_016283775.1. GTDB lineage: Bacteria > Bacillota > Clostridia > Lachnospirales > Lachnospiraceae > RGIG3528. Next base: position 2,113 of record JAEENL010000070.1, read on the forward strand.
TCAAGACAGAATAGTTGACAATTCCGGAGCGGATGCATCTTGCATTCGCTCCTTTTGTATCTAAACAAGGAGGACATTAAAATGGCAAAAGGTCAAAGTGCCAGCCTTGACAGGAAAAAACTCCTCGGCGACCCTGTTCTGGTCACGACGATAGTGCTCCTCATCGTCTTTTTGACTGTATTTATACTGTACCCGCTCGCAATACTCCTGGTAGACAGTTTTGTAAACGAGTCGGGACTGACTCTTGAAACCTTTAAGAGGATAATGGGACTTTCAAACTTCAGAAAGTCCATAACAAACACGCTGAAAGTAGGTTTTGTCGTCGGCATTGCGTCGACCCTTATCGGCCTCCTTTTTGCTTATGTTGAAGAATATGTAAAGCTCAGGACGAAATTTATGGGAGGGCTTTTTAAACTCGTCTCCATGCTTCCCGTGGTCTCTCCTCCGTTTGTTCTCTCGCTTTCCATGATCATGCTCTTTGGTAAAGCGGGCATCATAACAAGATTTCTTTTAAAGATCTATGACAACAGCGTATATGGCTTCTGGGGCATTGCGATAGTTCAGACGCTCACGTTTTTCCCCGTGTGCTATATGATGCTGAAAGGCCTTTTAAAGAACATCGATCCTTCTCTCGAAGAGGCTGCGCGAGACATGGGCGCTTCGAGATTCAAGGTATTCATGACGGTAACGTTTCCCCTTATCCTTCCCGGGCTCGGAAATGCATTCCTTGTAACCTTTATCGAGTCCATCGCCGACTTTGCAAACCCCATGATCATAGGCGGATCCTATGATACGCTTGCGACCACGATCTATCTGCAGATCACGGGCGCATATGACAAGCAGGGAGCGGCTGCGATGGCGGTCGTACTTCTCATGATCACGCTACTTATGTTCGTGGTACAGAAGTATTACCTTGAGAGAAAGAGCACGGCAACGCTTTCGGGAAAAGCTTCCCGCGAGAGAATGCTCATCACCGACAAGAGCGTCACCATCCCGCTCACGGTCCTCTGTTCGGCTCTTGCGCTGTTTGTAATACTCATGTATGTATGCGTGCCTTTCGGCGCGATGTTTAAGACCTGGGGCTACGATTTCCATCTGACGTTCAAATGGTTTGGGCTTGTATTTACAAAATACAAGGGCTTCAAAGCATTTAAGGACAGCTTTATCCTGTCCCTGATCTCGGCTCCGATCACCGCGCTCCTCTCGATGATCATTTCCTATCTGGTCGTAAAGAGGAAATTCAAAGGAAAAGGCTTCATCGAAGCAGTATCGATGCTTGCAATGGCAGTGCCCGGAACCGTTCTCGGTATAGGTTACATCAGAGGCTTTTCCGGCGGACTCTTTGGAAGCGGCCTGCTTCAGGGACTTTACGGCACGGGCGCCATACTGGTCATCGTTTTCATTGTGCGAAGCCTTCCCACAGGCACCAGAAGCGGTATCTCGGCGCTCAGGCAGATCGACAAGAGCATTGAGGAATCTGCATATGACATGGGCGCGGACAGCTTCAGAGTATTCATGACCGTTACGCTTCCCCTCATCAAGGACAGCTTTTTAAGCGGTTTTGTCACATCCTTTGTACGAAGCATCACTGCAATAAGCGCGATCATCCTTCTCGTTACGCCTTCGTACCTGCTCATCACCGTACAGATCAATGAATTTGCGGAAAAGGGCTCCTACGGCATAGCCTGCGCGTTTGCGACGATACTGATCGTGATCACTTACGGCTCAGTGCTTCTCATGAACTTTATGATCAAACATTTCGGGACCAGCCGACAGATAAAGGCAAAGGAATAGGAGGAAGATAATGGCAAAAGAGAAAAAGGGCGTACGCCTTGAACACATATCAAAAATCTACAAAGATCCAAAGACCGGCAAGGATTTCTATGCGGTAAAGGACGCAAACCTTGAGATCGAGCCCGGCAGTTTTGTAACACTCCTTGGTCCTTCGGGATGCGGAAAGACGACGACACTTCGTATGATCGCGGGATTTGAGAGCCCCGACGAAGGAGAGATCTATCTCGGAAATGAGCCCATCAACGCACTTACTCCCAACAAGAGAGACACTGCGATGGTATTTCAGAGCTATGCGCTCCTTCCTCACTACAACATCTTTGATAACGTTGCATATGGCCTCAAGCTCAGAAAAATGGACAAGAACGTTATAAAGAAAAAGGTCACCGACATTCTTGATCTTGTGGGACTTCAGGGAATGGAAAACCGCATGACGAACCAGCTCTCCGGCGGACAGCAGCAGAGAGTGGCTCTTGCGCGAGCGCTTGTAATTGAGCCCGGCGTCCTCCTTTTTGACGAGCCCCTTTCAAACCTTGACGCAAAGCTTCGTGTATCGATGCGTACCGAGATCAGAAGGATACAGCAGGAGGCGGGTATCACCGCGGTTTATGTAACGCATGACCAGAGTGAGGCCATGGCCATTTCCGACAAGGTCATCATCATGAACAAGGGCATCGTAGAGCAGATCTCGACACCGCAGGAAGCATATTACTATCCTAACAACCAGTTTGTTGCCGATTTCATAGGCGAAGCTAATTTCCTAAAGGCTACGGTCGAGGGCCAGGATATGGTAAACATCAACGGTTCCAAGGTGAAGTGCGCAACGGGATCGCTCTCTGCCGGAAACGAGTGCAATGTAGTGCTCCGTCCGGAAGGAGCGGCGCTTACCGACAACGGCACCGTTAAAGCGAAGGTCGTTTATTCCTGCTTCATGGGCCCTTATCAGGACTATCATGTAATGGTGGGCGACACTCTGGTAAAGATCCAGGATTACAATCCCAAGAATTCCAAGATATACAAAGTGGGCGACGAGGCATTCTTAAGTTTTGCCGAGAACACATTATACGCACTGTAAACGGAGAAGGTGCATATAAAAAGGCTGAAGCGAGGGAATACCGCGCTTCAGCCTTTACTGTTCATTTACAAATATTCGCTTGCCAAATTGAAAACCCAGCGCTAAAATAGGTTTTTGAACGGAGGGGCGCATTTGCGCATCAGATGATATGCTTATTTCAACCAAAGGCAGATATGCTTTAAGGGTCATGATCGACCTTGCTGAAGAAGGAAAAGATGAATATGTGGCGCTGCAGCACATTGCCGACAAGGAGAACATTTCGATGAAATATCTCGAAAGCATCATAGTGCTGCTGTCAAAAGCCGGGCTTCTCGACGGCAGGAGAGGGAAAAACGGCGGCTACAGGCTTTGCCGTCCCGCCGAGGAATACACGGCGCTTGAGATATTGATCCTCACTGAAGGCGCTCTTGCTCCCGTGACCTGCCTCGAAAGCGAGATAAATACATGCGAACGCGCCGGGCATTGCCCCACACTGCCGATGTGGGAAGGCCTGAGAAAGGTGATAAATGAATACCTGTCGGGCGTAACGCTTGCGGACCTTGTAAGTCAGACTACCACTTGACTTTGCCGAAAAGGTTCGCCTTCTGGAGCGCCGGTCTTAATACGATATAGAACACTCCTCCGACGATCGTGTTTATTATGGCATTTATAAAGGTCGTGATCGTTGTGAGCGCAAGAAGAGCTTTTATCGCAGCTGCGGATTTGTCCGGGTTCGGATAGAGGAGCGTATACCATACGTATTTGAGCGAAGGCTCGAAAACGCAGTTGAACAGCAGTCCTGCCGCGCACGCGACAAATGCGGCGATGACGATCTTCTTTTTGTCTTTTGTCTCAGAAATGTGAAATGCTTTATGAGCAACGAGACCTGTGATGATACCGATCAAAAGCTTGCATATGAAAGTCCTCATCGGAGCCAGTTCATTTACATAGCCGCTGAGGATATCGGCAAGGGAAAGTCCGACTGCGCCTGCCAGGCCTCCGGGAAGGCCTCCCAGAAGGAGCGAGCCCAGGACAACAAAAGCGTTTCCTACATGGACCTTTGTGCCGGCAGCGTTAAATGCCGGAAATACCGCATATCCCACATAGCATAATGCTGCCATTATCGCAGAGTACGCTATTTTTTTTGCGATCGATAAGGATGGGATATCTGTTGAATGTGACAATGTTTGAGTGTTTTCCTGATTTTTTTTCATGTTAGTCTTCTCCTAAGCTGATTTTTGTGATAATCTACCACCAAAGTGAAAATATTAAAATTACCAAAAACAGAAAAAATTATATGACCAGATTGGAGGCGGCGGACTTGCGGGGACTAAAGAAATATGTTGAAATATATGAGCTGTACCGTAATGACATTTTGAAGGGTGTATATAGAAAAGGGGATAAACTTCCCTCAAAAAGAGTCGCAGCCGACAGGCATTCTGTGAGCACGATAACCATCGAGCGGGCATATGAACTGCTTGATGAAGAAGGATATGTAAGATCGGAGGAAAAGCGCGGGTATTTCGTGGCTTTTGATGAACCCGGACGGGCAATGGACAGGAAAGAGACAAAGGTCACACAGGACACGGGAACCGCTTTGGGAACCGGCGGCACTGATGTGTGGAAGGACAAGAAGGCATTGTCTTTTGACATATATGCAAAAACTGTAAGGCGGGTGCTTTCCGTATATGGTGACGAAGTGCTTGTCAAATCCCCGGTGTACGGTTGCGCGGCGCTTCGTACGGCCATATCGGATTATCTTGGACGGTGCCGGAACATCTATGTTGAGCCCGGGCGCATAATAATCGGTTCCGGTGCGGAATACCTGTACGGCCTCATAGTGCAGACCTTCGGCACTGACATGATCTACGGGCTTGAAAGCCCGTCCTACAACAAGATAGAAACGGTATATTCCGCATTCGGGGCAAAATGTGATATGCTTACATTGGCATCCGACGGAATAGAGAGCGAAAAACTGCAGAAAACAAAAGC
>JAEENL010000071.1 GCA_016283775.1 Lachnospiraceae bacterium
CGTGTCTGATGTTCCCACACCCACTTCCGAGGTGCCGGTAACTTCCACGGGTACACCCGCTCCCACTCCGACCGCCACAGCGACTCCGGAGCCCACTTCAACACCCTCTCCGACCTTCACGCCTACCGCAACGCCTGTCCTCACAACAGACACCGCTTCACTTAAAGAAGCACGCAGCGCAGTCTGGGAGGAATACCGTACATCAATGCTTGAGAGCGATATACTGAAAGAAGAGACCGAAGGCAAAACACCCACGTTCAGCAAAAACACAAAGAACGCCTTTAAGCGGTATCTCTCAAACGCTGAAGTCACCGAAAGCGCCATGAAATTCGGCGATGTGAAGATGCGCTATATCACGGTTACCGTCGGTGAAAAGCCTGAAGGCGGCTATCCTCTCTACATTGCCCTCCACGGCGGCGGAGGCGCTCCCGCAAGCGTAAACAACGAGCAGTGGGAAATGATGTCGTATTACTACAGCATGGACCTCGACTGCGGAGTCTATGTGGCGACGCGCGGCGTAAGGGACACCTGGGACACGCATTTCAATCCTGAGTCCTACCCTCTCTATGACCGCCTGATACAATACATGATCCTCACAAAGGATGTTGACCCGAACAAAGTATATATCATGGGCTTCTCTGCGGGCGGCGACGGAGTATACGCGATCACTCCCCGCATGGCCGACCGCTTTGCAGGCGCGAACATGTCATCAGGACACCCTAACGGCGTAAACCTCACAAATGTCAGGAACGTTCCTTTTGAGCTGCAGGCCGGAGAATACGACACCGCCTATGACAGACACAAAGTAACGGCCGAATACGACGCATATTTAAACGAGCTCGAAGCCAAGTATGGCGGCTTCACCCACCGCACGCTCATCCACTACGAAGCCGGGCACAATTACAACGATTACGACAGTTACCCCATTCCCGTGATGGATGACGTTCAGGCATGGCTTTCTTCGGGAGACCGTTCAAACACGGCCGTCGACAGCTATCCGCCGCACTGGCTCTCCGGGTTTACAAGAGACCCGCTGCCGCAAACCGTGGTATGGGATCTCTCGACCCGTGCCGACAGGCGTGAGACCGAAAGCTTTTACTATCTCACCGCGCCTTATGCCACAAACACCGGACTTATCACCGCCACCTACAGCAAAGAGGCAAACCGCGTTGAGATCACCACAGTGGACGTGAACGGTGAGTTTGGCATCTTTCTTAACGAAGACATGGTGGACTTTTCAAAGCCCGTGACCATAGTTTTAAACGGTAAAGAAACCGTAAAGGATATCGCACCCGACTTCGGGGTCCTGCTTCAGACCACTGCGGAACGCGGTGATCCGAACTATCAGTTTGAAGCAAAAGTGAGCTTTGAATGAGCATAAAAAAGCGCAGAGCCTGTAATAAGCTCTGCGCATGTTTTTTTTGCCGATAAGATATATCAGACTCTCTTTAAGTACTCGCCTGTACGAGTGTCGATCTGGATGGTCTCGCCCTGGTTTACAAAGAGGGGAACCATTACCTGTGCGCCGGTCTCAACGATAGCGGGCTTGGAAGCGCCTGTAGCGGTATCGCCCTTGAAGCCGGGCTCTGTCTCTGTGATCTGAAGCTCTACGAAAAGAGGCGGCTCAACGGAGAATACTTCACCGTTGTGAGAAAGCATCTTTACCATCTCGTTCTCTTTAACGAACTTCATGGCATCGCCTACCTGATCCTCGGTAAGAGTGATCTGATCGTAGGTGGTGGTGTTCATGAAATTGTAGATGTCGCCGTCCTTGTAAAGGTACTGCATATCAAGTCTGTCAATACGAGCCTGAGGGAACTTCTCAGTGGGGCGGAAGGTCTTTTCAACAACGCCGCCGGACTTGATGTTCTTGAGCTTCGTTCTAACGAAAGCCGCGCCCTTGCCGGGTTTAACGTGCTGGAACTCAATGACCTGTACCACGTTGCCTTCGATCTCCAATGTTACACCGTTTCTGAAATCTCCTGCAGAAATCATAAAATCCTCCTGAAAATAGGTTCAAAATGTTCTTTGTCTTTCATTTATCACATGCCGATGAATTATAACGTAAACCGCATGATATTGCAAGAATTTTTTTTGAGAAAGATGCCGTTACTGGAGCACTATCGTCGAAACGCTGTACGGTTCAAGTGTTATAACGGTCTCGGGATATATGATGCCCATGTTTTCAAACAGTTTTGTTGAAGACGTGCAGGTCTCGCCGAACACCGATCTCACATAGTCAGCATCGTGAAAAACAAAACCATCGGTCTTTAACATATATTCCATGGGCTCGGATGACGTGTTTATGAGGACGCACACGAGTTTCTTTCCGTCGGGGCTTAAGTATGCGCTTCCGAGGACATCCTTCGAGCCTGTCACCGTCTTTATCCTCACATACCCGGGCTTTATGAACTCGGAAAAGTGTCGTAAAGCGTAGTAGTCGGCGCATATCCTCCACCCGGAGGTGGTAAGGCGCTTATGTTTTTCAAGTGCCATTCCTATGAGCTTTGAATTTTCAAAAGACATTTTGTCGATCTGATCCTCTGCCCAGGTACCGCTCCAGTAAATGTAGGCGTTTCCGTTTCCGTACACAAGATAGTTGTTGATGACTCCCGCCGTATCGATCCCATGTCCCACATAATACTCCGTCTGCCATTTCCTCATATCGGGATAGAGATTGTTGAGCCCCATGAACTCATTTATAAAGCTGTTCGGCTTTACGGTGTTGTCTTCATCATTACCTTCTCCGCCCACATAAAGGTGATAGCCCAGAATGTCGATGCTTCCCGGCTCCTCCGCAAGGATACCCTTTATATAAGGCATGATGGTGGTGTGTTTGCAGGACATCGTTTCCGGCGCCACCATCTTCGGAGCCTTTTCACCAAACTCCGCTCTCATCGCGCGGTATACGGCAAGGAAGGCTTTTGCGTAGCTTGCCTCATCCTCCGTTTCCTCAGGAGAAAAAGTGCATCCGTCGTAACTTGCCGCAAAATCTATCTCATTCTGCAGGGAGATATAGTCTATCGGAACGCCTTGAGCTTCATAGTATTTTACCGATTCCACCCACCATGCTGCGTATTCGTCATAGCAGAAAGTCCCGTCGGCGTTTTTTCTTAATGATGCCGCCCCCGTTCTGTCATTGTTTGCTTTCAGTTTTGCGGCGGGCGACCAGCAGCTCATGAGGACCACAGGCTTTATTCCCTGTGCCGCAAGGCGTTCGACCGCTTCATCGTAATATCTCTTCATCGTCTCGGCGTTTGTCGCTTTGTCTTCCGAGACATATTCATATTCGTTTTTGAATCTCAGGATAGAAAGCCCTGCATCTTTAAACAGCGCATCAAACAGCCCGTCCTGGTCGTCAACTGCGTCGACCCAGTTTGAGTACCATGTATAAGCCGCTCCGAAGCCCTCTATCGTCTGATATTTGACTGATGTGTCAACAGAAAAGAGTTTTCCGTCCCAGTTCGCATAAGGTCCGGGCGTCGGGGTCGGTGTGGGTGTCGGTGTCGCAGTCACACGGATCTCCTGTACTATAGGTTCCGGTGTGGGCATCGGTGTCGGGGTAAAAACCGGCTCCTCTTCCCCCAGCGCACAGCCACCGGAAAGGCAGGTGACAGCCAGCGCCGAAGCGAGAAACAGTGCAAATAACATTTTGTGTTTTTTCATGGTATTACCTCCAAAGTCGCGTAAACACAGTGAAATATGCGCGTATATCATATTTATGATACAACACATCTACACTTTAAATCAATAAATAAAGTTTGACTATTTTATATAAAAACTAAACATTCGGTCATATTGAATTAGACCGTTATTTGTGATATTATATTCTAACCGCTTTAGAAAAGGAGGAAATCCGTTTGTGATCTTTGATCTCCAAAAGGCAAGCATATGGAAAAGAATGTCTGCTTTCCTTTTTGATATAATCATTTTGTCAGTTGTCACGACCGGGTTTCTGTTTTTTATTTCAACAATTGTGAAAACCGACCGCTACACGGAGAATATCTCATCCATCATAAAGGAATATGAGGACAGGTATTCGGTAACGATCGGGCTGACAGAAGAAGAGACCACAATGCTCACGGATGAGGAAAAGGCAGACTACGACAAGGCTTACACCGCCCTGATGGCAGACGATCGCGTCACCAAGGCATACGAATCCCTCATTTCCGTGACTCTTTTTATGGTCGGACTCAGCATCTTCCTGGGCACCATGCTCATGGAATTTGTCATCCCGCTCTTCTTAAAGAACGGAATGACCATAGGAAAAAAGCTTTTCGGGCTCGGTGTCATGACGGTCGACGGGGTAAAGATGAACAATCTTGTGCTCGCGATGAGGACGATACTCGGAAAGTTCACTCTTGAGCTCATGATACCCGCTCTCATCATCACCATGATATTGTTCGGACAGCTTGGTCCCGTAGGTATCGTGATACTTGTCCTGATAGCCGTCCTTGAGCTCATCGTGATGATCGCGACGCCCACAAATTCAATGATCCACGATCTCATTGCGGGAACCGTCGTCATCGACTTTCCCAGCCAGATGATCTTTGAAACGAAAGAAGAAATGATAAAATATAAAGAAAAACAAGCAGAGGAGAAGGAAAAGGAATGAAAGTAGTATTACAAAACGTAACTAAGATCTTTCCCAGCCGCAACAAAAAATCCAAGGAAGAAGTGGTAGCCGTAAACAATTTCGACTTCACCATCCCTGACGGAAAGCTGGTCGGTCTGCTCGGTCCTTCGGGCTGCGGCAAGAGTACCACGCTTTACATGATCAGCGGACTGCAAAAGCTCACCAGCGGAAAGATCTTCTTCGGAGATGACGATGTTACGGATCTGTCTCCCGAAAACAGGGGTGTTGGACTTGTTTTCCAGAACTATGCTCTTTACCCCCATATGACCGTAAAGCAGAACATCATGTTCCCGCTTCAGAACCTCACCGGCAAGGACAAGCTCACCAAAGAAGAGATGCTCTCCCGCACCGTTGAGGCTGCAAAGCTCGTTCAGATCGACGAGCTCCTCGACCGTAAGCCTTCGGAGCTTTCAGGCGGCCAGCAGCAGCGTGTGGCCATCGCGCGAGCTCTTGTAAAGATGCCCCGCATCCTGCTCCTTGACGAGCCTCTTTCCAACCTCGATGCGAGACTCCGTCTCCAGACACGTGAAGAGATCCGCCGCATCCAGCGCGAGACAAAGATCACCACTATCTTCGTAACACACGATCAGGAAGAAGCCATGAGCATCTCCGATGTCATCGTTGTCATGAAGCTCGGTGTTGTTCAGCAGATCGGCGCTCCTCAGGACGTTTATGACGATCCCGTCAATCTTTTCGTTGCAAAATTCCTCGGAACCCCTCCGATCAACGTATTTTCGGGAAAGGTTTCCGGAGGAAAGGTATATATCGGTGATTCCGAAGCCGTTGCGGATGCAAAGGGCGTTCCGGATCAGGAAGTGTTCATAGGCATCCGTCCCGAAGGCTTCATCGTGGACGCAGCCGGTCCTCTCACCTGCACTCTTTCGGGCATCGAGGTAATGGGACGTGATTCCAGCGTTATCACCACAAACGCCGCTTCCTTAAATCCTTTCATCCGCTCCATCATCGATTCGGACATCAAGGTCGATCCGAAGTCCGAAAAGGTTCGTTTCTCCATCAAGCCCAACAAGATATTCATCTTCAACAAAGAGACCGAAGAAAGGATCCGTCCGGAGGTGAAATAAATGGTAGACAGCAAACATCAATGGAAAGCCTGGATATATCTTCTTCCGGCCCTGGTATTGATCCTTGTTTTCACGGTCTGGCCCATCATAAATACCGTAAGGCTTGCATTCCTTGAAAACTACAACATGATGACCGCTCTTAAGGGCGCAAAGTTCAACATCAACTTCAACAACTTCATCAAAGTCGTGCAGTATCCCGGCTTTAAGAGCTGTCTGTTGAACACCGTGCTCCTTTGCATACTCACGGTTCCCATTTCCACCGTGCTCGCGCTCCTCATTGCCGTTGCGCTCAATTCCATCAAAGGCCTTCAGAAGTTCCTGCAGACCGTTTTCTTCCTTCCCTATGTTACAAACTCCATCGCCATCGGTATGGTGTTCGCTGCGATGTTCAACATGGTAGGAAACGCTTACGGCACTCAGAATGAGATAATAGTCACTGCAGGTATCATCAACAACATCATCGAGTTCTTCGGCGGCACCAGAGTAAACTGGATAAACGTCGGCTCATCCTATCTTGCGAACATGACCGTAATGGTCATCTATATCGTATGGAACGCACTGCCCTTTAAGATCCTCATCTTACTCGGCGGCCTGCAGAGCATCAACAAGCAGTATTACGATGCCGCAAAGATCGACGGAACAAGAAAAGGCAGGATACTTACCCGCATCACCGTTCCGCTCCTTTCCCCCATGCTCGCCTATGTCATCATCACCGGCTTCATCGGCGGCTTTAAGGAATACACCAGCATCGTAGGTATATTCGGTGAAAAACTCGGTCCCGCGGATGACGCCGGACGTCTTAACACAATGGTCGGTTACATTTACGATTCCCTTGCCGGAAAGCATCAGGGACGTGCCAGTGCCGCCGCCCTCATTCTGTTTGGCATCATTCTTGTCGTTACCCTTATCAATCTCAGGGTGAGCAAGAAGAGAGTCCACTACTAAGGAGGTGCTGACATGGCTGACGAAAAAGACGTAATGCGCGCCCGCGACATTTCCCAGGTTTCCGCAAAACAAAGAGTCGGGAAAGTATTATTTCACATTCTGGTCTATGCTTTCCTCATCATCATGGCTCTTATAATACTGTTCCCCTTCTACTGGATGATCATCTCATCCATGAAGACCTACGAAGAGTACATAAGGAGTGTCCCCACGCTCTGGCCTCATGAGATCAACGTGATCGCGAACTATTCCAACGCGTTCTCTCAGGCAAGCCTCTCAAGGCTGTTCCTCAACACCCTTTATGTAGGTGTTGTTTCCACTCTTCTCTCACTTGTCATCACCGTTCTCTCCGCCTTCGCTTTTGCAAGGCTTGAGTTCAAGGGCAAGAACGCGCTCTTTGCCGCTCTCCTCGCTACGATGATGATCCCCGGTGAGCTTTTCACCATCACAAACTATCAGACAGTCACGGTATTCGGCTGGATGAATACATACACGGTACTCATCGTGCCTTTCCTGGTAAGCGTTTTCTACATTTACCTTCTCAGGCAGAATTTCCTCCAGATCCCGAATGAGCTGTATCTTGCCGCAAAAGTCGACGGTACGAGCGATATCAAATACCTTTGGAAGGTAATGATCCCGCTGTCTCTGCCCACACTTATCTCCATCACCATCTTAAAGATGATGGGCGCATGGAACTCCTACATCTGGCCGAGACTTGTTACAAAGGACGATCACAGCCTTATCACCAACGGTCTGAGAAACGCCTTCACCGCAAACGACGGTACCACAAACTACCCTGTACAGATGGCGGCCGTTGCCATCGTATCGTTCCCGCTCTTCCTCGTGTTCGTATTCTTAAGGAAATACATCATGAAGGGCGTGAGCCGTTCGGGTATCAAGGGTTAAAGCCCTTATCGCTTTGTTATTACTGACCGCAAGGTCTTTAATAAATAGTTACAAAAGGAGAGGATTTAACATGAAGAAAAGAATCTTTAAGGCTGTTGCCGCTACCGTTCTTGCAATGACAATGCTGTTCGGTGCATGCGGAAACAACAGCGGCAGCGGTAACGCAGATCCTACCGCCGCACCCACTCAGGGAACTGTTGCAGATCCCGGAAAACAGGATCCCGCTCCTGCCGCAAAATCTCTTGCAGAGACCGCAAATTTCCAGGTTCCCGCAGGCGGTTATGACGGAAAGGACGTTACCATCACCTTCTATCACACAATGGGATCATCACTCTCGGCAGTTCTTGATCTTTACATCGCAGAGTTCAACAAGCTCTATCCCAACATCCACGTTGTATGGGAGCAGGTTGGTTCCTACAACGATGTAAGAGACCAGATCAGTACCGAACTCACAGTAGGAAACGAGCCCAACATCGCATACTGCTATCCCGACCACGTTGCACTTTACAACCTCGCAGGCGCAGTAGCACAGCTCGATGCCCTCATCGACAGCAAGGAGACCGTTGCTCACGCTGACGGCACTTCCGAGATCCTTGGTCTCACCGATGAGCAGAAGAACGATTTCATCAGCGGTTATTACGCTGAGGGCCGTTCCTTCGGCGACGGTTATATGTACACACTTCCTTTCTCAAAGTCAACGGAAGTGCTCTACTACAACAAGACCTTCTTTGACAAGAACGGCCTCGAAGTTCCCAAGACATGGGACGACCTCAAGACTCTCTGCCAGAAGATCCTCACCATCGATCCCAACTGCATCCCTCTCGGATATGACTCCGAGGCAAACTGGTTCATCACCATGTGCGAGCAGTACGGAAGCCCTTACACATCCGCTTCGGGCAGCCACTATCTCTTCAACAATGACCAGAACAAGGCATTCATGAAGACTTTCCGTGACTGGTACCAGAACGGTCTCATCACCACCCAGACCATCTACGGCGCATACACATCAGGCCTTTTCGTAGCCGACTCCGGAATGAAGAGCTACATGTCCATCGGTTCTTCCGCAGGCGCAACACATCAGCGTCCTACAGCAAATGCCGACGGTTCCTATCCTTTCGAGGTAGGCATCGCTACCATTCCTCAGGTAAATGCTTCCAGCCCCAAGGTTATCTCCCAGGGTCCTTCGGTCTGCATCTTTAACAAGGACAACAAGCAGGAAGTAATCGCTTCATGGCTGTTCGTGAAATACCTCACAACATGTGTTGATTTCCAGGCTGAGTTCTCTATGACTTCGGGTTATGTTCCCGTTCTCAAGTCCGTAGGTTCTAACGAAGCTTACGCCGCATTCCTTGCAAAAGCCGACGGTGGTGCTTACATCTCCGCTCTTTCCGCAAAGGTCTGCCTTGAACAGGAATCTGCTTACTATGTATCTCCCGCTTTCAACGGTTCTTCGACCGCACGTGACCAGGTGGGCTCACTCTTTGTAACATGTCTTACAAAGGACGGCGACGCCGACAAGATCATCAATGATGCTTTCAAGAAGGCTGTTGACGAATGCGAATACTCCGAATAATGAAAAAAAAGATATTTCTTTTAACAACTTTATCGATCTTACTGTCATTTACGGCTTGCACCAAGCAGGGAGCGGAAGTAACACCCGCTCCCGCCGCGACTGACACCCCCATAGAAACGACGTCGACTCCGACTCCGACACCGGCTCCCACCGAAGCCCCGGAATTCATAGATTTTGCAGGTTCCATCAAGCTTGATATGAGTTCCGAGACCGTAAAAACGGAAGCAACGGTCAGGACCTATGTTGACGGAGACACGGTACATTTTAACGTACCCGCTTCCGTAAGCGACACAGGCCTCTTAAAAGCCCGTTTTATCGCGATCAACACACCTGAATCCACCGGAAAGGTCGAGGAGTACGGAAAAACGGCCGCCAAGTTCACAAAAGATACCCTGTCAAAGGCAACCGGGATCATCATAGAATCCGACACTTCGGAATGGTCTCTCGATTCCACCGGCGGCAGATATCTCGTATGGATCTGGTACAAGACCGCAGAAGATCCGGAATACAGAAATCTCAACATCGAGATCCTGCAGAACGGACTCGCGATCGCTTCTTCTTCCGCGAACAACCGCTACGGCACCACCGCGGTCGCGGCTCTTAACAACGCAAAAGCGCTGAAGCTCAACATCTACTCAGGACAAAAGGATCCCAATTTCTATTACGGTGACGCGCTCGAACTCACCTTAAAGGAACTGAGGCTCAATCCAGAGATCTACAATGGAGTTCAGGTCGCTTTTGAAGGCGTTGTGACCATGAACCATGACTCTTCCGTCTATGTCGAGGATTACGACGGTGAGACAGGTCTCTACTACGGTATGTCCGTCTACTACGGATACGCTTTAAGCGGTACCGGTCTCCAGATCCTCACAGTCGGAAACAGAGTAAGAGTCGTAGGCACCTGCCAGTATTACGAAGCCGGCGGCACCTATCAGATCTCAGGCGTAAGCTACCGCGAGATGAAACCCTCCGATCCGTCCAATCTCCAAAAGATCAGCGACGGACACACAGGCGCCTTCACACTCACGGATCCTGCCACCTTTGCAAACGATGTCGTATACATCACCGACGAAGCCACAGGAAACGCCACTGAATATGCTTACGCATATCTCGCGCTCGATACCACGGTCTCCATGAAAGACCTTACCGTAAAGAGCATCTACACCACCTCAAATCCCTCAAGTTCTTCAAACGGAGCGATGACCATCTCCTGCGAAGCGCCCGACGGGACAAAGGTGAACATAAGAACAGTAGTTTTTTATGATGAGAACCACGATCTCGTGACCTCAGAAAAATATGAAGGCAAAAACATCGACGTAAGAGGTGTTGTCGAGTATTTTGACGGATCCTACCAGATCAAAGTCTTATCTGAAAAAGATATCACGATCAACTAAAAAGGAAGGGAAAACAAATGAAAAAGCTTCTTGCATTACTGCTTGCTTCAGTTTTAAGCATTGCATGTCTTGCAGCCTGCGGCGAAGAGAAGGCTCCGGAACCCACACCTGCTCCCACTGCCACCACTGCTGCGGCAACATCCACTCCTACCGCTGTTCCCACCGAAGATCCTTCCAAGGACACCTCCGGACTTGAGGCAGCTAAGGATTATCTCTATGCTATGTACAAGGATACCAACGGTTCCGCTACAACAGGCGATTTTGAAAGAGTCGGCGTTGTAAAGGTTAGCGGAAAGAGCTACAACATCACCTGGACAGTTGATGTTGACAGCGTTGTTACCGTAGGAGCAATGGACGCTTCCTCAAAGATGGTTACCATCGCCGTTGATTCCAAGACTCCCAATCCTGTAGATTACAAGCTTACCGCTACTCTTGAGGATGAGTTCGGAAACAAGGCTTCAACAAGCTTCAATTACAGCGTTCCCGCATATTCACTCCTTTCATGGGCTGATTATGTAGCTGCACAGAAGGGTGACACCGTTGTCGTAAGCGGTGTTGTTACCGGTATCATCGCAGCTTCCAAGGGCGCTACCAGCAACTCCATCTACTTCCAGGACGAGAACGGCGCTTACTATGCATACGGCACATCAAGCATTGCGGATCCCACCACTCTCGGCATCAAGGAAGGTATGACCATCGAGGTTTCCGGTACACGTGATACCTATTCGGGTACATACGAGATCGCAAACTACAGCGTTCAGATCCTTGATTCTTCCATCAAGACAGTTGAAGCTGCAAACTACACCGATCTTTTCAAGAACGCTTCATCACTCAAGGATGAGAAGCTCACCGCAAACCAGTCCGCTCTTGTTTACCTTGAGGGCGTTGAGATCGTTGGTGTAAGCCCTACGGATGCAACATACTATCTCTTCAATCTCGGCGACAAGCAGAGCTATGTAAGACTTTCTTCTTCTTCCTGCCCTCTCACAAAGGATGAGCAGGAGGCATTCAAGACCTTTGTTGCTGAGCACAAGGGCTATACCGCTGACGTAAAGGGTATCCTTACTCTCTATGACGGTGCTTTCTACATCACTCCTCTCTCCGCAGATGCTTTCTACAATGTAAAGCTTGCCGAGAAGACAGATGCCGAAAAGGTTGAATACGAGGCAGAGGCATTAAACATCCCCGCAAAGGTCAACCAGGATACAGTCGTAACACTCAATGCAGCAGGCCAGACCTACACAGACGTTGCCATCGCATACACCGTTGAAGGCGACGCCGCTGTATATGATACTGCAGCAGGCACTCTTACCATCACACAGGGTGAGCAGGATGCCGTTGTAAAGGTTACCGCAGTCCTTACGATCAACAACGAGACAAAGACCGTTGAGACCGAGATTGCTGTTGAGGCAAAGGCTTCCGATCTTTGCGAAGCAGCCGTTATCGAGAAAGCATTCGCTCTTGCTGAGGGCGAGGCTATGAGCGGCACTCAGGTTCTCCGCGGAGAGATCACCGCTATCGTTACCGAGTACAGCGAGCAGTATGGCAACATCACCGTTAACATCAAGGCCGGCGAGAACGAGATCCAGTGCTTCCGTCTTGTAGGCGGTCAGGACCTCAAGGTCGGTGATGTCATCACAGTTACAGGTAACATCAAGAACTACAAGGGCACCGTTGAATTTGATGCCAAGTGCACATACTCCAAGGATCTTACAGTTGAGCAGGCTAAGCAGCTCGTCGTTGTCGAGAAGGCTTTCGCTCTTGCCGAAGGCGAGGCAATGACAGGCAAGCAGGTTCTTTCCGGTGAGATCACAGCCATTCCTACAGAGTACAGTGAGCAGTACGACAACGTTACCGTAAACATCAAGGTCGGCGAGAACGAGATCCAGTGCTTCCGTCTTATCGGCGGTAAGGAACTCAAGGTTGGCGACGTTATCACAGTTACAGGTAACATCAAGAACTACAAGGGCACCGTTGAATTCGATTCCAAGTGCACATACGTTGCAGGCGAGCAGCTCGCAGCAGCAAAGGATCTCCTTGTCGCAGAAAAGGCATACGCTCTTGCTGAGGGCGAGGCTATGAGCTACAAGGAAGAAGTAACAGGTGAGATCACCGAGATTGTTACTGAGTACAGCGAGCAGTATGGTAACATCACCGTAAACATCAAGGTCGGCGAGTACATCATCCAGTGCTTCCGTCTCATTGGCGGTCAGGACCTCAAGGTCGGCGATATCATCACCGTTACAGGTCTTCTTAAGAACTACAAGGGCACAGTTGAATTCGATTCCAAGTGCACATACACCAAGTAATAAGACCTGCTTTAAACTTCAAGTATCCCCCGGGTCACAAGGTCCGGGGGGTTTTTTTTGTTACATCACTCATTTTTTTATTGCATTTTCTTTTCCAAAACTGTATCATACACACAAAATCCGTTCATAAAGGACTTCCAAAAAGGGAGGGAGCGTCATGAAGTACACAAAAAGCGAAGTAATGCAGTTCGTAGATGAGGAGGATGTAAAATTCATCCGCCTTGCATTTTGTGATGTATTCGGAAAACAGAAAAACATATCGATAATGCCCGGAGAGCTCCCCAAAGCCTTTTCCACAGGTATTTCCATCGATGCGTCCGCTGTTCGCGGTTTTGATGCCGAAGGTTCTTGCGATCTTTTGCTCCATCCCGACCCGGATACTCTCGCAATACTCCCCTGGCGCCCCGAACACGGCAGAGTCGTCAGGATGTACTGCACCATCACGCACACCGACGGGACCGAGTTTAAATGCGACACCAGAACGGTTCTTATAAAAGCGGTAGAAGAAGCCAAAAAGCAGGGTGTATCCTTTGAGTTTGGCGTGGACTCCGAATTCTGCTTATTCTTAAACGACGAAAACGGAAATCCCACACAGGTTCCTTACGACAAAGCGGGCTACATGGACATAGCACCCGATGACAAGGGAGAAAACGTGCGCCGTGAGATATGCCTGTCGCTTGAGCAGATGGGTATAACTCCGGAATCCTCCCACCATGAAGAAGGCCCGGGCCAGAACAAGATCAGCTTCCGTCATTCGGATCCTCTTTCCGCCGCAGACAATGCCCAGACCTTCATGACCGTGGCAAAGACCATCGCAGGCCGTAACGGCCTTTTTGCGAGCTTTGCTCCAAAGCCTCTGGATGAATATCCCGGAAACGGCATGCACATACATTTTTCCGTGAGCACCGACGACGACAGAGATGTTCTCAATAACGTGATAGCAGGCATCCTTGCAAGGATCTGTGACATTACCCTGTTCATGAATCCTGTCAAGGATTCCTACAAGCGTCTCGGGCACTTTAAAGCGCCTTCCGTTGTGACATGGTCAAACAACGACCGTACGGCGCTCATCCGCATTCCTTCGCGCCCCGATGCGCAGCGCCATGCGGAGCTCCGTTCGCCGGACCGTGAGGCAAACCCCTATCTCGTCCTTGCACTTTTGATCCGTGCCGGACTTGAAGGAATAAATGCGCACTCAGAGCCCTCTCCCAAAGCTCATATAGAGCCCGGGAAGGTGTCCGTCGAGGGCGGATGCGACATTCTCCCGACTTCGCTCGAAAAAGCTCTGGAAAAGGCAAAAAACAGCGTTTTCGTCCGTGATGTACTTCCGGAAGAGATAAGACGCGCTTACAATTCATAAAAAACCATATTTCGACACCACAGAAGGGAGGGATGAGACATGAATTTCAGCGAAAGAAGCTTCAGCACACTTGTAGTCTCATCCTCTTCCAAATTCAACGAATTCCTTAAGCCCATCCTTGCCGAAAGGCACTGCGAGCCCGTGACGACGGTGGAGAACGTCTCTGCGGCAAAGCGCGCTATGAACGAACGGGAATATGATTTTCTCATCATAAACTCCCCTCTCACCGACGATCCCGGTATAAAGCTCTCCATCGACTCCTCGGAAGGACGCGGCACCGTCTGTCTCCTCCTCGTCCGCAGCGAATGGTATGACGAGCTTTTTGCAAAGGTTTCCGAACACGGCGTTTTCATCCTTCCAAAGCCCACCTCGGTTTCCGCAGTATCCGAAGCCCTTTCCTTCCTCTCCTCCGCTTTCATGCGCCTTAAGCTCATCTCCAAAAAGACCAACAGTCTCGAGGAAAAGATGAAAGAGATACGTCTTGTGAACCACGCAAAATGGGTACTCATCGAGCAGCAGAAAATGACCGAAGAAGAAGCGCATAAATACATCGAACGCCGTGCGATGGACAACGGCCTCACAAAGACAGAGATCGCAAATGAGATTCTCAAGGTGTCGTCAATACAGTGACCCCTGCCGGCAACCGCTCTTTATGCGGGTACCGGCCCACTAAAAAGAGGCCGCATCACGCAGCCTCAAAATATGTCCTGTACCATACGAGAAACGTATAGATCGTCCAGACTTTTTTATAGACCGCGCCCTTATCGGTGCGGCTTTTTTCAAGTAGTTTCATTATCTTCTTTCTGTCAAAGAACCTGCCGGCGTTTTCGCCTTCAAATTCCGCTCTTATCATGTCATGAAGGTCGTCATCCCTCATCCATTCTCTGAGAGGCACAGGGAATCCCAGTTTTTTCTTTTCATAGGCTTTTGTGGGAATGGTTTTCTTTGCGGCAGTCCGGAGCGCTATCTTTGTGGTCTTTTTGTCCACCTTTGCGTATGCCGGAAGGTGCCTCGCCACTTCATAAACGGCGTCATCAAGGAACGGAGTGCGCGCTTCGAGCGAAAACATCATGGTGTTTCTGTCCACGGCATGAAGAAAATCGTTCACGAGCCAGAAGCGAAAATCTATGAGCTGCCGCTTTGTGAGAGAACTGCATTTCTTATATCTGTCAAATAAAGGCTTCACGATCGAGGCAGTGCTCACCTGACCTTTAAATCTCACAAGGCGTTTCGCCTCGCTGTCACGGAACACACGTCCGAGCCCGATATAGTAGTCTTCCGGTCTTTTCCCTCTGCGGTAGATATAATTAAGTCCTCTCGCCTCGGGGAAAGGTGACACAAGAAGCGACAGAGCGTGCCGTACGGCAAAGGGCAGCTTCATGTATCCGCTGTCGTCGACCTCTTCCTGGTAAGAATTGTAGCCTCCGAAAAACTCATCCGCGCCCTCGCCGCTGAGCACCACCTTAACACGCTTTGACGCAAGCCGCGCAACGAAATACAGCGCTATCGCCGAAGGATCCGCGAGCGGTTCGTCCATGTGATAGATGATATCGGGAAAAGCTTTTATGTATTCCTCTTTCGTTATCTTTTCGGATTCATTTCCGAGCCCAAGTTTTTCAGCAAGCTCCGAAGCATAAGCGGTCTCATCGTAGCGCTCGTCGGAATACCCCACCGTGAACGTCCTTTCAGGTCTTGCGAGCGACACAAGATATGACGAATCAATGCCGCTCGAGAGGAACGATCCCACTTCGACATCGGCTATCTTGTGATGTTCGACGGAGTCCGCCATCGCGCAGCCTATCTCTTCCGCGTAGTGCTCCACGGTCTCTGAAGTCTCCTCTATCTCCGGCACAAAATATTCTTCCTTTTTCAAGCTCCCGTTTTCACAGATCAGCTGAGTTCCCGGCTCCAGCCTGAACACGCCTTTAAAAAAGGTTTCCTCCGTAGGCGTGGAATTAAAGCAGAGATATGCCGAAAGGATATCGGTGTTCAGCTCTTTTTTGAAATCAGGGTGATCCAGGAATGCTTTTATCTCGGACGCAAACAGGAAGGATTTCCCTGTTTCGCAGTAATAGAGCGGCTTTATGCCCCATCGGTCCCTTGCGATGTATAGTTTTTCACGGGTTTTATCCCATATCGCAAAGGCAAACATGCCTCTAAGGCGCTTTGTGAGTAGCGTGCCCCACTCCTCATAGCCGTGAACCAGCACCTCGGTGTCACTGTTCGTCTTGAAGCAGTGGCCGTTGTTTTTCAGTTCTTCACGAAGTTCCAGGTAGTTATAGATCTCTCCGTTAAACACGACGACCACATTGCCGTCCTCGTTAAAGATGGGCTGGCCGCCTCCCGCAAGGTCGATAATCGAAAGCCGCCTGTGCCCCAGAGCACAGACGGTATCCAAATAAAAGCCCTCGGCATCGGGACCGCGGTATGCGATCCGATCCGTCATTTTTTTTAAAACATCTTTGTCAGTGCCCGAAGCACTGATATATCCTGCGATCCCACACATTTTTCTACATCCAGTCGTTATTTTCAGCCTTAAATGTCTTTACCGCTTCATCGGCCTTTGCAAGAAGGTCGTTTATCTCATCATGGTTGTATACGGTAGCTCCCGCGGCATTGTCATGCCCGCCGCCCCTGAACTGCGAGGCGATGCCGATGATCGGCATGAAGCGTGAACGGAGCCTTACTCTTATCTCATCGTTAAACGGATTTTCAATAAAGGCGATCCATGCGATACAGCCTTTTATAGAGCCCATGTAGCTCACGGAATTGCTCGCCTGTTCGTTCGTGAGGCCGTATTCCTTCTGCATCTCGCGTGTGACGATGATGTACGCGACACCGTTTTCGGTGATCTTCATGTCGGTGAGCACACGTGCCTCAAACTTGTAATAATCATAATCCTGCAGATCAAGGCAGGCTTGTATGTATTCAAGGTCAACGCCTATATCCAAAAGTCCCGCTGCCGCGCGCAGGGTATCTCCGTTAACGGAAGAAAAACGGAAGCGGCCCGTGTCGGTGTTGATGCCGGCGTAGAGGCATTTTGCGGCATATGCGTCGATCTTGAGCTCGTCTTTAAAGGTCTCATAAAAATCAAATATCATCTCGCATGCGGAAGACCTCCAGTCCTCCACCCAGAAGATGTCACCGTAAGGCTTGTCGTCCACATGGTGATCGATCTTTACGATCTCTTTTGCAAGACAGTATTTTTTGTTTGAAAGACGTTCCACCGTTCCCGTGTCGACCGCGATAAAAAGCGCATCGGCATAATATTCATCGGGAAATACTGACTTGTCATCGTCAAGAAACGCCAGATAATCGGAATAGTCTTCGTTTACGACATGAATGTCTTTTTCCGGAAACGAAAGCTTTAAGATCTGTGCAAGTCCGTTGGTCGAACCGACAGCGTCACCGTCCGGTCTGAAATGGCGGCCTATTATCAGCTTGTCATAGCTTTTGATCTTTTCAAGTATCTGCTTTTTCACTTCAAAGTTTTTTTGTTTCATCTGTTCTATCGTTTCTTTATCCATGGCATCCCTCTTCTTTCTTGTATTTTTGAGCCTTCGTTCAGGCTTCTGTCATCATCTTGTCAAGGTCCTCAAGCATCTGCATCGCGATCTCTTTTGACGCGACTGTCGCTCCGCTCGCCTTTTCGTGCCCACCTCCGCCGTACTTTACCGCGATGGGATTGATGTTGTACTTGGACGATCTGAGCTCACAGAGCACGCCTTCCGGAGCTTCCGTGAAGTTCACCCATATGTCCACGCCCCTGATGTCTCCCATCACGCCAACCATGCCTCTCGAGATCGAGAAGGTGGACATGCCGAGGCGTTCCACTTCCGTAGCGTCTGTGTAGATATATGCCACGTTGTGCTCACTGAACTGTATCTTTAAAATGAATTCCGACCTGCGTTTCAGGCCCTCAAAGTCTTCCGCATACATCTTTCTGTACAGGTCGTTAAAATCTATCTCGCCCCTGTCAAAAAGAAAAGCAGCAAGTTCAAATGTCCTGCCGTTCACACAGTCATAGCGAAAGCGTCCTGAGTCGGTCACCATTCCGGTAAAAAGCGACTTTGCGCCGAGCGGATCTATTTTTAATCCCAGCGTTCTCACCATGTCTGCGAGTATACCACAGCAGCTTTCAAAAGTGCTGTCGATGACCTCCGTCTGGGTGAAATTTCCCGTGAACATGTGATGATCCATGCGCGCGTTGGCTTTTGCGGTCTTATAGCGCTCATCGCAAACCATGTTCTCACCGCCGCAGTCAAGCACGACCGCAAGTGCATCAGCGTATGCTTCGTCCGGCACTTCATCCATCACGGAGTCATCCATGAACGCATAGCGTCCTGCTTCGTCTCCCACCATGTAGACCTTTTTTTCGGGCCAGTTTGCGGTGATGATGTGCTTTAAGCCCACCTGGCTCCCTATGGCGTCGCCGTCGGGGTTTTTGTGCCTGTGGATGATTATAGTGTCAAACGCTTTTAATTGCTCGGCAAATTCTTTGTACATTTTGTTCTCCGGATCTGTATTCGTCTTGTGTTTTATGACCACAGTCTTACTTTGTAAGCTTGTTCCTGATGATATCGATAAGAGTCTCCGCAGCCTCTTTCGGGTCGTCGTTCACCTTGAGCTCAATGTCGCAGATCTCAGCGTTCCTGTACTCAAAATCGAGCGACATTATGCGGCGCACCTTGTCATCCTCATTGGATTTCCGGCCGATGATATTTTTAATGACATCGGATTTCTCTCGGTTCACAAACACCATAAGAGTCTGCGTTCTGTAGGCGTTCCTTATGGTGAGCGCTCCGCAGATGTCGATGGGGATCACGGCATAGCTTCCACGCTGAACGATCGGATCGAGCTGGCCTTTTGAAGTTCCGAAGTGGTATTTACTGTATACTGTGGTCTCAAGGTAGTCGCCTTTGTCTTTTTCCTTGATGAACTGCTCCTCATCGATAAAGCGGTATGCCTTTGAGCTTTCCCCGTCATATTTCGGCCTTGTGGTGGATGTGAGGGGCTTTTCAAAGTCGGACGATATCTTTGTCATCTCCATCGCGATCTCGTTCTTAAGAGAGCCCGAAGGCCCCACAAGGCAGATAACGCCGCCGTCGGAAAGATCGGGCGCTTTTTCGATGAACGAATTTCTCACCATCCTGAAAAGCTGCATAAAATCCGCATATCCGTTTACCGCGAGAAGTCCTGTCATATCCATGTTCCAGGGCTTTCTGAAAAGAACGGGATAGACGGCTTTTGAATTGGAAATATTGTGCGCGCCGTCATCAAGGAGCATGTCGAGCGCAAAAACATCCTTACGTGTGCCGATGATGATATTCTGAGAAGGGATCTCGGGGAAATCCGCCACAAGCCTCTCGGCCCTGGCGCTCATGCATTCCACGGGGACCGCGGTCACAAAGAAAACATCCGCCTGCTTTGAAAGATCGCGTACAAACTTCTGTGCGCCGGGAAGAATTGGCTGAGTGCGCACAAATTCGGGATCGGAATACAAAGCTATACGCTCGTCGGCGTGACGTCCGTAATTTCCCCATCCTTTGATCTCGTTTATGCTGACCGGTTCTTCGTCCGGATGATTCTTGTTTATTATCGAAAGGGCGTAACCGTTGCATTCGTACAAAGTATCATCAACATCAAGCCCTACTCTTAATCTGTATCTTCTCA
>JAEENL010000072.1 GCA_016283775.1 Lachnospiraceae bacterium
CAAGCCCTGCGGCACAGCCGTCGCATGCCCCACTGATATTCCCAAGAGATTCCCGTACGATCCTCTCACGCTCCTCGCGCGTTGTATCTTTGATCAAAATCGAATCCATATGTTACCTCACGTTCCTTTAATAAAACTTCTCTATCTCTCCCTCATCGTGCGGCAGGGTCATCGCACATTTCCCTCAGGTTTTCCGAGATTATCTCAAGTGCTTTATACATGTTGCTGCGCATCTCGTCCGACAGCCCCGCCCCCGCGGTCTGCAGCGCACTGTCGGCCTTTTCCCTGATCTTTGCGGCTATGCTCTTTCCCTTGTCGGTCAGCTTTATCGGAGCACGGTATCGATTTTCACCGTATGCCTCGACAAAACCCTTTTCCTGAAAAAGCGACACAGCCCTTGAAACATCGGCTTTGTCACGCTGCGTCATTTCACAAAGCTTTGCTGCTGTAATGTCAGAGCCTGCAGTGTCCAAGATGAGGAGGTACAGCGCATATGCCCCTTTAAGTCCGTGCTCGCGCATCTCTTCAGTGGCTATTTTGTTCCAGTAATGAGTTATGCTGAATATCGATACCGTAAACTGTTCAAAACGTGACATACCATCACCCTTCCGATCATTCCCGTCTAGTCTGCTGCCCTCTCTTTGAAAAAAGCCACCGCAACCGCTCCCGGTCCCGCATGCGTCCCGATAACGCTGCATATCTGCGAGCTTTCCAGCTTGTCCAGATGGCCTTCCCAAAGCGCCTTGCTGTCGGAAATATAGTTTTGCAGCAGCGCGTCCGACGTTCCCGAATATCCAAGTAAAACAGGCATATTGTATTGTACACCATTTGAGGTGATCTGTTCAACCAGTAAGTTGTTGGCCTTCTTTGCACCACGCGCTTTTCCGAGCACCACGACAGCGCCGTTTTTTATCGTGATCACCGGTTTCAGATTCAAAAGTCCGCCTGCGATGGCCGCCGTTCTTGAAAGCCTTCCTCCTTTCCAAAGGAATTCAAGAGTATCCAGCATCGCAATAAGGCAAATGTCATTCTTTTTGTTTTCAAGTTCTTCCGCAATCCGCTCCGCAGGCATCCCGTTTTCAGCGCAGATCACGGCATATTCCGCAAGTATCCCCGCCCCTACGGCAACATTTTTTGAATCAACCACGCGTATCTCCGGGTAATCTTCCGCCGCAACGCAGGCGCTGTGATAGGTGCCGGAAAGCTCTGAAGACAACGTGATCACGATCCCGTTCATCCCCTTTTCTCTCACCTCGCGATATACGCTCTCAAAGGCTGCCGGCGAAGCCTGGCTGGTCTTCGGTAGCACATCCCCGCTTTCAAGTTTCCTGTAAAATTCATCGCGGCTGAGTTCTATTCCGTCCACATACTCTTTATCTCCGAAAGAGACTATCAGCGGCACGACTCTGACCCTGTCCCTGAATCCCTCCGCGAGATCCGTTGTGGAATCGATTATTATCTGTGTCTTCTTGTCATCGCTCATATGGTGTCCTCACTGTTTAGTTTTGATGGTTTGTTTTGATGTTGATTTGTCAACATTTTCGGATATTAGCACTCACTTGTTGATTTGTCAACTTCTTTTTTGGGTAAAAAAATAAGCCCGGTGAACCGGGCAGGTAATCATGTTAATCTGCGTTGCAAAGGCTCTCTGACAATATCTCCTGCCCAAGCTCAAATATCTCATCGCTCAGAACAGCAAAAACTACCGACAATCCGGCACCTTTATGTGCAGCGAGGAAGTCTCCGCATGCGCTCATGGCTACGCGCCATGCTTCAGACAAGGGATAGCCGTATATCCCCGCTGAGATCAAAGGAAAGCCGACAGACTTGCAGCCGTTTTCAGCTGCGAGCTCCAATGCCCTGTAATATGCATTGTATAGGCATTTCGGCTCGTCATGGTTTCCTCCCCTCCACTGAGGGCCCACAGCATGGATAACATATTTTGCCCGCAGCCGGAAACCGGGAGTGATAACAGCGGAACCTGTGTCACAATGCCCGATCCTGTTGCAGGCCGCCTGTAATTCGCGCTCGCCTGCTGCGGAAAAAATAGCCCCACACACGCCGCCGCCTGCCCGTAATGCAGAATTTGCAGCATTGACTATCGCATCGCTGTCCAGCCCGGTAATGTCGGTCTTTTTTATCGATATCTGCCGCATTCCGGCTGTCATATCGGCATTCACCTGCTTTAATCTCCCGATCCACCTCAAAACAGCACCGTTCTTCAGATTATCCAGTATCAGCCCGTCACAGAAGCGTTCACCCCGCACAAGGCTTATGAACAGCGCCATAAGGCACTTTCCGTCCATGGCGGACACGTCAACGTTGTCAAGCTGTGTACCG
>JAEENL010000073.1 GCA_016283775.1 Lachnospiraceae bacterium
TAAGATCTCAACCGGCTCATAACCCACAAAATCACGCACATTTGTCTTTTTCAAAAGACGCGATATGAGCACTTCGGAAAGCGCCTCATATCCCATATGATCAGCCTTGTACCATACGTTTCCAACCCGCCATTTAGGCTGGTTCCCCTTGGATGTATGTCCCTCCGTGACCTCTGTTTTCACAAGACTAAGATCAATCCTATCCATTCAAAACCTTCCTTCTCGAATAATAATGAAAACGCAACCACATATCGTCATCGCTTATCCGTCCCTGCGTTTTCTCGACTATCTGCAACGGATCATAATCCGTAAGCCCCAGATCAGTAAGTATCTCCCTGCAGTTTCCACGCGACTCAGAAAAACAACGATAACGAAGAAAATCCTCAAAGTCCCCCCAATCAGGATCTTCTTTCTTTCCAAACGCCCTGTGATAAATATCATCAGTCATATTACGAGTAAAAATACGCTTTTCAAGAAAATCAACGTCGATCACAGTACAAGGATGTTGCTTGAACATCAAAGTGACACGCAAAGAATATCCGATTGCCGGACGCGGCAAAAGATACCTTCCGATCACCTGCCGCGAAGTACCGAACCTTTCCGCTATCTCCCCAACGCCCTTTCCTTCACTGCGAAGCCTCTCCATCTCAGCAACATCGCCCTCGCTAAACTTCCGCTTCCGTCCCGCATTCCTGGGATTCCTCGAATTCCCGACCTTGATCCCCGCCGCGATCTCCCTGAGCTTCCCAACATCATCCGTCCCAAACAACTCAATACACAGCTTCTTATAATCCGTCTTCACACTCACACCTCCCCTCTCGTACATGCGCAACTTAATTAATTTAGTTCCATTATACTCCCTCACCCGCTCCTTGTCAAACTCCCTTCCCCCCATCCCGGTACCCCTCACCCCGAGAACCAATACTTTCCAGCGACCACAGCGTTTTTCCCGTGCGGGGAGCAGGGTGAGGACGCAGGCACGAGCGAGCCTGTACCTTGGGAACATTAACGAAGAAATGCCTTCGGCATTTCTCTGAAGCGCTCAAAGCCGCGCGGCTCCCACGACTACGTCGTGGGCAGATCTGACCGAGTGTCTGAGATTCTTTGCGCGGCAGGACAAGCCAGGTCACAACGTCGAACTGTTTGAGCGAAGCGAGTTTTCGACGTTGTGACTGCATTAAGGCTTGTACCCGCGCATTAGAATCTCAACACGATGCGTCAGCCAAATGCTTCCCAAGGTCAGCAGGCCGATCGTGCCCTGTGACCCACAGCCTGTGCATCGCACAAAAGAACGCCCCCATACGGGAGCGCCTTAATAACCTTTTAATGTTTATTTCCCCGCCTTCTCGGAATCCTCTTTCCTTATCTCCGCCCTCTTGATCTTTCCGCCAAGAGTCTTCGGAAGTTCATCCACAAACTCCACGATACGAGGATACTTGTAAGGCGCAGTCGCATGCTTTACGTGATTCTGCAGTTCCTTTACCAGTTCATCCGACGGCTTGTACCCCTTTGCGAGCACGATAGTCGCCTTTACCACCTGGCCACGGATGGGATCCGGTGCCGCAGTGATCGCACACTCAACAACCGCAGGATGCTCGATAAGAGCACTCTCGACCTCAAACGGTCCAATGCGGTAACCACTGCATTTGATAACATCATCATGACGTCCTACAAAACGATAATACCCATCATTGTCAGCCCACGCAACGTCCTTCAGATTGTAATTTCCACCCTTGAACGCTTCCGCAGTCTGCTCGGGATTTTTGTAATATCCCACAAACAGACCGATGGGAGGATGCTCAACGATGTTCATGATCGTTATCTCACCCTCTTCACCACTCTCACACTCTTTTCCGTCAGGATTGATGAGCCTGATGTCATAAAGCGGAGAAGGCTTTCCCATAGCGCCCGGGATAGGCTCAAACCAGGGGAAATCCGCAAAGAGTACAGGTCCTTCAGTCTGCCCGAAACCGGTATGTATCTTTCCGCCCGTAAGTTCCAGCCACCTGTTGTAAACCTCAGGATTCAAAGGCTCTCCCGCCGTAGCGAAGTTTTCTATCGAAGACAGATCATACGCCTTTACGTCCTCCTGGAGCATGAAACGGTACATGGTTGGAGGCGCACAGAACGTAGTGAGCTTGTAATCCTGCATCTTCTGAAGAAGCTTCGTCGGAACGAATTTCTTCATGTCATAGCAGAAAACGGTAGCGCCGCAGATCCACTGGCCGTAGATCTTGCCCCAGCCGAACTTTGCCCAGCCCGAGTCGGAAACGCTCATGTGCAGTTTTCCTTCCTGCACCTGCTGCCAGTATTTTGCGGTGATGATATGGCCCAGAGGATGGAAGTAATTGTGCGTTACCATCTTGGGCATGCCTGTAGTTCCCGAAGTGAAATAAAGCTGCATCACATCCGAGCCCTTTGTCCTTTGGTCGTCCGTGGGCCTCTCAAATACAGGCTCATATTTCATGAACTCTTCGTCAAAATCGATCCAGCCGGGACGCTTTACATTGTCAACCAAAGCAAAACGCGTAACACCCGGCATTTCGGGCTTTGCAAGCTCCACCTGCGAGATCACATACTCGTCGTCCACCGCGATAATCATTCCGACACCCGCGGAATTTGCGCGATATACAATATCCTTCTTTGTGAGCTGCAGAGTTGCGGGGATAAAGATAACACCAAGCTTCATAAGAGCCGGCGCGATAACCCAGTACTCCCAGCGGCGGCGAAGGATAAGGAGCGCCGCATCGCCTTTTTTAAGCCCAAGAGCCTTGAAATAATTTGCCGCTCTCGAAGTAAGCTCCGACATCTGCTTAAATGTGAAGCTTTTTTCGTTCCCATCGTCATCACACCAGAGAAGACAGCGGAGATCGGGCTTTTCCTTTGCCCAGCCGTCAACTATGTCATATGCAAAATTGAAATCCTCGGGTGCGTTTACTGTGTAATTTTTCTTGAAATCCTCATAAGAATCAAATTCGATCCTAGGTAAAAACTTTTCTAACATAAAACCTGTTCCTCCCGGTCATTATTCCGCGATCA
>JAEENL010000074.1 GCA_016283775.1 Lachnospiraceae bacterium
AGGGACGCACCGCCCTCGCCTATCACGGTATCAAACCCGTCGGGCAGTTCCATGATAAAATCATAGCATCTGGCCTTTTTCGCAGCCTCTTCGACCTCTTCCCGGGTCGCATCGGGCCGGCCTATGGCTATGTTGTTATAGACGGTATCCTGAAACAGATATACCCTTTGGAATACCATGCTCAGTTGGTCCATAAGGCTTCCGAGAGACACATCACGTATGTCTTTCCCCTTCACTCGTATACTGCCGTCCCTGACGTCCCAGAATCTTGCCAGCAGCGAAGCGATCGTAGATTTTCCGCCTCCGGAAGGTCCTACAAGCGCGGTCATTTCGCCCTGCCTGATACTGAACGAAACATTATTCAGAACATCTTTGTCCGTGTATCCGAAACTTACATTATCGTACTCGATCTCGGCTGCACCCGACTTTTCTCCGGTGTTGCCCCCAAATTCCTGCTTTCCTTCATCCGGAAGTTCCTCAGCTGCGAACACCTCTTCTATCCTGTCGAGGCTGGCATTTGTGACAGTAAGGCGGGCCATCTGGCTGTAATAGCTCTTGATCGACACGAACATATCGAACAGGAACAGCGCCATACCGACCATATATACGTCCGTGATCGCGCCGGTACCGAAAAGGTATCCGCAAAGAGCAAGCACCAACGCGGTCCCTATACCGAAGGTCAGATAAAGCGCACGTGCCCAGGGGCCGTAATCCACTTCAAAAGCAATGCTTTCCCTGCAGCTCTTTTCGAATTCGCCGGAAAGCTTCTTCGACTTCTCCCCGAGCAGGTTATAAGACTTGATGATCCCGATACCTTCCGCAAAATCAAGAACTTCCTCCGTGAGAGTCTCACTGTTCTCCTGCTTTTTGACCGAATGTTCAAGCGTTGTCTTCAGCATCAGATTGCCGACCAGGATAAATGCGCCGACCACCAACAGGGACAGCAGTCCGAGCCTGATATCCATAACGAACATCATCACGGTCATGAGCCCCTGCGATATCATGAAGGTCACCAGTTCGGAGAGCACGCCCATGCAGTTCTCTTCGATAAAGACCATGTCCGTCGCCAGCACGGAGCTTATCTTTCCGATATTGCCTTCAGTAAAATAACCCATCGGAAGTCTTCTCAAATGATCTCCGAGTCTTAAGCGCATGTCCGCAAATACCATGTATCCCGTTGCCGACTGCAGTACATTTGAGACATGTTCGAAGACCGCTTCGAGGATAACGCTTGCCAGAACGGCAATCCCGAGATACAGGGCTTTTGT
This sequence comes from Lachnospiraceae bacterium, assembly GCA_016283775.1. Taxonomy (GTDB): domain Bacteria; phylum Bacillota; class Clostridia; order Lachnospirales; family Lachnospiraceae; genus RGIG3528. Next base: position 1,269 of record JAEENL010000074.1, read on the forward strand.
TCCGTCCATTTCATGACTCATAAACAGACTTATGCAGATGAAGCATAAAACCAGCGGAGCCTTCAGCATCAGCCCCTTAAAGAATGCAGTTATGTATGAGGCGCGAATACGGCCCTTATACTTTCCGGTCATGCCGACCAGCCTGTGCAGTATCTTAAGCATTGTCCCCCGCCTCCTTTATCTTCCATGTGCTTGCCGAAATGGATGCTTCCCACAGCTTTCTGTAATCACTGCAGGTTTCGAGAAGCCTGTCATGAGTATCCGCGGCAATGCATTCGCCTTCCTTCATCACGCATATCTTATCCGCATTTTTAATGGTCGAGAGCCTGTGCGCGATAACGAGCACTGTCTTATCCTTCATTATCTCATCGATCGCTGCGTTCATCTTCTCTTCATTCTCGGGATCCATAAAGGCCGTCGCTTCGTCGAGAACGATGATGGGCGCGTTTTTCAGTATCGCCCTGGCCAGGGATATCCGCTGCCGCTCACCGCCCGAAAGCTGCTTTCCTCCGTCACCCGCCTGCGTTTCGAGCCCGTCCGGGAATCTGTTGATGAATTCCATGCACTGAGCCCGCTCCGCCGCCTCGAGGACCTCAGTCCTTGTTGCAGTGGGATTTCCTATGAGGATATTCTCATAAAGAGACGTATTGAACAGGAACTGCTCCTGGGATACAAAAGCAACCTTGTCGTTCAGCGCCTTTAGAGACATATCTGTGATATCCTGACCGCCTATGGTAATACTTCCGGAATTCAGGTCATAATAGTGTACGAGGAGCTTCGCGAGCGTCGATTTTCCGCTGCCCGATTCCCCGACGAGCGCGGTCGTGGTCCCCTGCTTCAACGAAAGATCCACCCCGTGCAGGACCTCGGTGTCCGCGTATCCGAAATGCACATCCTTAAACTCAACATCGAGGCTGCTGCCGCTAAAGCCCGATGTTCCCTCTTTCAGCGGAGGATGATCCATCATTTTTTCCAGCTCCGCGATCTTATAGTTCAACTGAGGGAATTTGCCGGCGAAATTCAGCGCTTTCAGGAATGACGGTCCCACCGCAAAGGACATGCAGAACACCAGGATCATCTTATCGAGCGTGATCGTGCCGCCCAGCACCATAAGTGACCCGAAGGGCAGCATCAGGAGCACCAGGCACGGAAGTACGCTCGTGTAGATCGCCATCCACGGCCAGCACACCTTATACCAGTCAATGGTAAAGTCCCTGTAGCTCCTTACCACATCACCGAACCGCTTATATGAATCGCCGTCCTTGTTGAATACCTTTACGACCTCCATGCCGTTGACATACTCGATGATCGTATTGTTCATCCTGGCCGCCGATTCGTAGTAAGCGTTCATCTTTGAAAAGCCGGATTTCATCATCATGCCCATTGCGAGCATTCCGACCACGAGCGGCACCAGAGACAAAAGCCCCAGCCTCCAGCTCGTCACGAACATCATGACAATGATGACAACGGGTATGGCGATATTGGCGATCCCCTCGGGAATGGCATGCGCGAGCAGCAACTCCACCTGATCGATATCGTCGGTAAATACCTTCTTGATCCGTCCGGTACCGAGTTCCCTGATATTGCCCAGCGGCTGCTTTTCAAGCTTCCCCTGCAGTGAAATACGCAGGTTCTTTAATGTGTTGTATGCGCTGACATGTGAAAAGGTCAGTCCCTGAACATAACTGAACGAGAATATGATCTCGCATACAGCCACAGCCGCAACCCTTACCAGCACATAGGACAGCTCTATCTTCTCGCCCCTGGTCAAAGGCGCGATTATCTGGTATAGAAAATAATAAGGCGTAACATTGGCCAGGATACCGAGTGACATCAGTATGGCCGCCCAGACAGTGTATTTTTTGTACTCTCCGATATACGGAGCGACTTTTTTAAACATTTCCTTCCTCCCTTGTTTAATGTTTTAAACAGTTAGCACTCGCTAACTATGCACCGTTTTAAAAGGCAAAACAATACATTATAAAAACGCATCGCGTTGCCTGCGATCCTGTCTGCCTTATCCGCACCTATTTCCTCAGCGGCAATAGCGCACGTTGTTTTTATAAGTCTGTTCATCTTACGCTCTCCTTACTGTTATTCCTTCGAGAACGATCACTTTAAGATCAGGCACATGATCCCGGAAAGCGCGGCAGATATGACCGCCATTCCGGCTGTGCCCATGATCCATTTTTTCATCTTATCCCTGGCCGTGATATAAGGCTTCAAATCCTCAGTCCCGGGTATATTCCATGCATCCGTATGGCCTACCCAATATCCGTCCACAAGGAGCCTGTCAATGATATTCATGATAGAAAGAATTGCAAACATCTGCCAGAAACCGCTTATAAAACCTCTCGCGCCGTTGATCGCATAAGCGCATACAAGGACATAAATGAAATACCCAGGGATACACAAAGCCTTAAAAAGAATGCTCCTTCTTTTTATCTCTTCTGCCGTGGTAAGCCCGTTTTCGATCACACGTTTTTGCACCTCGCTGCTATAGAGGTGAACCATGCCAATTGCGCCGTTTCTGATACCTATGGCGCACATAAGATACAACAGAAATCCGAGTCCGAGTCCCTCGATAATAACTTTTACAATAAGCATCATTTTCTTCCGCCTGCGTCTTTCTCCGAAAAATAATTCTCTATAGCATCTGCGGCTGTAACTATGCCGTTTTCTTCTCTGATCTTCTGTGATACTTCATCACTTTGGATCTTTAAGCCTGTCCGGAACGATCCAATAATCACACATTTCACCGCCGGTAGCCAAAGTCTGCTCTCTGTGAAGCACTCCGTGCGATAATTCCGTAGTCAGATAATCTATGTCACAACAGACGGGAAGTATTTCCAGATATCCGTTCTTTCTCGCAAAAGCTTCGATAGGACATCTGGTAAAGTGATAATAGCTTCCATCCCTATGCTTAGTCTCATCAAAATTAAAATCCCATGTCTTATCCCTGTACTCAGGATGTGCATCCGCCCAAGCCTGCATGGCATGAAATCTTCTTTTGGCGCTTTCCATATCCTCGGGCTTATTCAGATCTTTGCCGCCCATCAGCTTTCCGACCAGTTTGCTCTTCATCCATTTTCGGATCACAACCCGAAGACCATCCGGATCAACAGCTCCGTCTGCAGCTTTCCAGATAGCAAGAAAAACAAAGCACATATAGATATTCTTGGCCATCGGATTATCCGCCCCGATGTCATCGCAATCCGCAAGCATCTCCCTGTATATAGCGGGGGCTCCTTTAAAGGCTTTACGGGTTACTTCCTTCCCATACTGCTCGATCATGTACTTCTTAAGCATGGGCGGAAACAGCTTTATAAATGCTCCTTTGTATTTCATCATGGCAATCAGCCCCTTTCCTTACACCGGCATTTCCATAAACTCATCTATCGCCTTCAAGACCGGCGCGGCAAATTCCGCTCCGCCAAACAGCCATTGTTCGTGCTGCATGTTAAATTCGCGTATGTCAGGATCATGAAAATACTTTTTATAACGCTTCAGATATTTCTCGCCCATCTTATTGGCGTAGATAAAATGCGCTTTCGTGTGCTCGACCTGAATATCGTCTTCAAGATGTGTGAGCAGGTCGGTATAGTACTCGTTCTTGATAGATTCGGGGCTGAATTTGGAGAAACAGTTCACGAATTTCTCCGCTGCATCATCGTCCATAAGGAAGATACTCTTAAGCTTCTCCTTGGTCTTGTTTCGCTTCTTCTCACCCTTGGTAAAACTTGTAAGAAGCGGAACCACCAGCATGGATTGAAGTTTGGCCGAAACCTTTCCGCTTTGGTCGAGGTCGGGGCTGCCAAAAATGCCATGATCCATGTGGATCTTCTTCCTCATGATCAGCTGTCCGACAAAACTGGAACCCAGCGACGATCCGATCGCTCCGTCGATACGTCCGTCGTGTTTTTCAAGAATATATTTCTCGATCTTCTCAGTGACTGTTATCATGTCAGGGAATATCGCGTCACTTCCGTCAAATCCGTCATAATTCACACAGATCAGGTGATATTTCTCCGAGAGAAAAGGAATCACTGTCCCAAAGTTTGTCTGCCAGTCACAGCAGGTTCCGGGCAGCAGCATCAGTGTCTTTCCCGACATATTTCCCATTTCTTCGAACTGCATTTTTACTCCTCCACAATAATTAATTCAACTGCTCTTTCTCTTTGATCTCAGAATTGTGAGCAGATCCATGCCGCAAGAGCCGATGCGGCAGGAAAGATAACCAGCAGTTTTATCAGCTGGCTCTTGATGTTATATCCATACTTTCTGTTCGAATACACACTTTCCACTTCCGGGAAATAGAACTGGAAAAACCGGAACTTCATAAGCAAAAAGTAATCAAAGCAGATCATATCGTAGATCTTATAAACCGAGAAGATGAATACAAATCTGAAAAAGAACTGCCAAAAAGAAAAACCGCTCCTGAAGCCGTCCCAGATCGAGATCACTCCGACGCCGATGATCATGAGAAAACTGAAAACCATTAGTGTCCATCCGATCGTCCGCGCTCCATAGAAGAGTTCCTTATTCCTGGGGAGCAACGCTTCCTGCGCTTCTTTCGGCGCCGAGGAAAAGAACTTCTTGTCCTGAATAAATGCCACCGCAGCAAACATCATCAGCGTTATTGCCGCACAAAATATGACCGTAAGAAATATCGTTAAAAGCATAATGTCAATTCCCGTACCTTTCGTGTAATTCATCCCATGTCGGCATCATAGAGCGAAGCCTGTTCCAGACCTTGAGTTTATCTTTGGGATAGCCTTCCATCAGTTTTTCATAGAAACTGTCTATCTGCTCCATTTCCGACACGGCGTTCCTGCAATGCTCGCATGCAACGAGGTCTCCTATGGCTGACTTTGCCATGATGAAATACAGGAATTTCATCAACAGGCCCTTCGGTCCTTTTCCGTAAAACCTGTCATCGCCTGTCGGATAGACCGTTACGCCCTTGGCCCGTAAAAACGCATACGCCTCGGCTGATGCGTCAAACATCATTTTACGCTGTTCCCTGGTCGACTTTCTCAGATCTCCGCCGCAGATATACGAGAGATAACCTATCGGAAGGATCGCCGCAGGATGGCAGATCAGGTAATCTTCCATATCGCCTTGCCAGTTTATCTTATAGCCGGTTCCTGTAAACATCCTCTCGATGTACGTTTTCAGTTTCGGAGAAGTCTCGCCGTGCAGCATGCCGATATCCATCCAGCTTCCGCCGAAACGCTCGCATACAAAACGGTCCGCTTCTTTTTTCCCTCCCGAAACCTGGAAGCCGAACATTATGCGCTTTATATCGGGAGCTTTTCTCTTTATATGATCTTGGATCTTTGCCGGCGACAGATCGTTTCCGACGAGGATCAGCACTTTTGTCTTGATCTCACAGATCTGAGGCAGCGCCTTTTCAAGTTTGTGATAAGGCATAACTACAAAGGCTGCGTCGAATTCGCGCCCGGCAATATCCGTCACGGCTTCGACCCTGTCTTTTGTGGTCTTATGCTGCAGATGATGATATATGACCAGACCGTTCCTGTTCAGAGACGCGGCACGCTCTTCCCTGGCGAGTATGCATACTTTATTACCGCCCTTGCACAGAGCATGCGCCAGATACGCTCCTATTACTCCCACTCCGAAAACCAAAGTCCTCATGCTTCTTCCTCTCCGCGCCAGAAATCTCATGTTCGTTTACCCCTTTCTCTGGGGGATATTCAGTAAGAGCCCCGAAAATGTGATCATGCTGCCGAAGCTTAGCCATCCGGTTGACAGTGCACAAGCCCACGCATGATTGCCGACCGCTTTCAAGATCACTATATCAATAATTCCGGTCAGCATCGTAAACACCGCACACCATCTCGGATAAGGGGTTTTCCCTTTTGCGAATGCCGTTATCTGGACTATATTCATGATCATAAAGAATATGAAAAAGATAACCGTAACAGGCAGAAGAAATAGTTTTGCGAACTGCAGGGCCTCATCTATCGCTATATCCGGGTCTATTCCTGTCACAGCGTTATGATGATATATCACCGCGCAGCACATAACGTGGCAAAACGGTCCGAATAACATCATCCCGATCAGTCCCGCCCTGAAAGCATGTGCATATTTATCGGACCTCGCAGCAATGACGCGGTATACTCCGAAGAAGCACAATGTCTCTATCGCGATCCCTATCATCCCCAGCGTGGCCGCCCAGAAGATCCTTGTATCCGAAACCGCGCTATATCTGGAGAAATACCGGGCCATGCCTGTCAGTGACATATCGGCGGTTCCCCATCCCAGCAGCATATCGCCGCCTATAAGCGCCAGAAGAGATGAAATGATCCCTAGTTTAAATAAATGTGCTATTCTTTCCCAATCAGGTTTACTGTAATCAGTCTGCATGGTCCGATTCTCCTTCGCTTAAGTTTTCCACTCTTTTAGTGCCTTCGAAAGCCTTCTGTCAATATCCCTTCTGGTTTCCTCGCACTCATTCGGGTGTTCCTTCGCAGACTTAAACATAAAACGCAGTATGAACTTTAACCCGACCGGCATCGCAATTCTCAATAATCCTTCAGGCAATACAAAGTGCGTACCGTATTTGTAAGCAACCGCCTCATACTCACATTTATGCGGTCTGCTCTTTAAGCGCTCGTCCATGCGCCGCACATATTTGCCCGCTTCCCACAAGCCGTCATCGTCCGCACCGATCAGGATCAGTTTCCCGTTTATGTTTTCGATCTTTATCATTTCCTCTTCGGTATGAGGTCGTGCTTTTTCCGAATCAATAAACAGATTTGAAGAGCGGATAAAATCTCCCGACCCCTTCGTCTCTTCCTGAATTTTTTGCCAGTACTCGGGATGCTTATATACAAAAGGCATATACGGGAGAGGCTCGCCATTCCACGAAAGGGTTGAAGCGTTCGGAACCGGCCACTCCTTGCATCCGTCCTTTTTCCCCTGTTCAAATCCCTGCCAAACAAAATCACTTGCCGTGATACCGAATGTCAGGGTAATATCGGAAAAAAACGACGCAGCCACCAGAGAATGCATCCCGGCCGTGGACATTCCCATGATGCCGATCTTTTTATTACCGTGTCCTTTTAACCAGTTAATGGCAGTTTCTATCCTCTCAAGCGGGCAGTTTACATGACTGTAATCCTTCTTGCCGGGAGACATCGCCATGCAGTTCACGCCCTGTTTATGAAGCCATTTTGCGCCGCATTTGGCCATATAATCATTTGGATCATCCCCAAACAATCCGATCATGGCACAATCGGATCCTTTCGGGTTCTCGTACCATGTTCCGTAAAAACCATCCTTTACCGGATCAAACTGAATTCCTTTCACTTCCTTATCACCTCATCATAGCAGGCAGGTCCGTCCGAAAGATCGGAACGCCTGATAAAATTCACATGTCTGGTAAGCCCGGCATAGCTTCCTTAACGGCCCGATCTATTCCTCTTGCAAATTTTTCCGGGTTAAAAGGTGCCAATCCTCCGTGTCCGACAGCTTTGATCTTTCTGAATTTTGTGTCCGGAAAGTTTTCCTTTATGTAAGCCACATCACCTCTGCGATCTTTAACTTCCTTCTCCGCAATCCAGTATTCAATGTGTTTGCAGTCTGTCCTGATATCTCCCGGCATAGAATAATTGTTGCAGGACTCAAATGTCCTCCAGATGGTCTTCGCACTGATCATCTTTAATACCTTAGCGGCATATTGAACATCCTCTTCTGACAGCTCATCCGTAGAAAACGCCTTTTCCAGGAGCTTCGCTCCGCCGATCTTGCCTGTATATATCAGCAAAAAGTCCTTTATCGCTATAAATCTCGTAATGATCCAAGGGAATTGGTACGGCGTGATCCCGCCGTCGATAACGGCACTCCGGATATTCAGCCTGTTATCCGCCAGGATTCTCACGACAATGCTTCCGCCCATGGAACATCCGTAGATGCAAGCCACATCCCGAAGATCATTCCCAATAAGCCAGTCTTCCAATTCTGCCGATATCTCTTCAACACTCGAAAAATCACCCTTCACCTCAGGATCGTATCCCGGAATGGCCGGAATGACCAGATGATATTTTTTCTCCATCAACGGGATAACGTATTCAAAGTAATCCCACATAACGATCGAAGGATGTACCAGCACTATGACCTGTAAGTTTTCCTTTCCAAACTCATGTATTTTCATTAAAAATTCAATCCTTAATCTTCATTTCTTTCCTACGAGCAGCGTCGAGCCCGAAAGCTCCATCCAGAGGGCCTCGAACCGGGTCATGAACTTTCCGTTCGTGGTGTCGATGAGCTGTACTTCGGAATAGCCCATGTCCTTCAGTTTCTTCGCAAATGCCTGCATATCCCCGTATCTGGCTTTGGACATGATGTCATGTATGGCGAAAGTGCCGCCCTTTTTAAGCGTGCGCAGGGTTTCGAGAAGAATGCCCTGCCTGTCTCTGCTCGGGATATTGTGATACACGTAATTACTGGTCACCGCGTCGAAGGTCTCGTTCTCAAAGGGCAGCTTGCAGGCGTCGCCTTGCATGAACGAAGTATTGCTGACTCCTTCAGCCTTTGAATTGTTCTCGCAGAGCTGTTTTGAAAAAGAAGCATATTCCTTGCCCCAGCGGTCGATACCGACCATCTCTGCCTTCGGATTTCTTTTGGCGCAGGCTATCGCGAGGGCTCCGCTTCCGCATCCCACATCGAGTCCTTTTCCTCCGTCGGGAATCTTCACATATGCCGCGATGCCTTCAATGATCTGCTTTGACATCTGCCTCTTTCCGTTGTACGAAAATGCCCTGTACATCAGGAACATCCACAAGGCAACCAGCGCCAGTACGATCGTAAGTACAAGAAATACGATGCCGAGGACCGTTTTTAAAGTCCCTTCCTGCAGCACCGGAGCGATCCCGAATACGATATAGAGTATCAGCGCGATCCCCGCTCCGCACGCTGTTGTGAGTACCATGCCCTTCGGCATCCAGTTTTTGTAATCAGCTTTCATTTTTACCTCCTGTTGATGATCCCGTCTTATTTAAGACCGAGCATAGTTTTGCTGCAGAATTCCCCCAAACGGGCATATGTTTCTTCACCTATGGCATGCTCGATGCTGCATGCTTCTTTTGCCGCAGTTTTTTCATTTACGCCTATGTTCATGAGAAAATGCTTGATCAGCTCATGTTTGCTGTTGATCTCTTCGGCAATGGCCCTGCCGGCCTCGGTGAGGCATATATGACCGTTTTCGTTTATGAATACCAGCTTTTTCGCGCGGAGTCTCTTCATTGCCGCGCTGACGCTGGGTTTCGTCACTCCCAGTTCCGCAGCCAGGTCGACAGCCCTTACGCAGCCGTTTCTGGTATGCAGGATCAAAATATTTTTCAGATAATCCTCGGTAGAATTATTAGTAGCAGTCAGTACCATATATCCTTTTAAACCCCTTTTCAGGCAGTTAGCCTTGTCTAACTGTACATTTAAAGAATAAAAGACTTAACTTCAGGGTTAAATCTTTCATTTTTTATGGCAGGTGCCGTTCATCGCACAGTTCGCGCAGCCGCACCCGCAGGTGGTTTTTCCTTTCTTTTTCGCGACGACCATGCTCCTTACGACAAAAAATACGATAACGAGCAAAACCGCCGCAACAATGATAGTTCCGAGATTTTCGGATAAAAACTCAAGCATATTATCCTCCGCTTCTCACTCTTATCCCGGCAGCCTTAGTTCCGGCTGCCGGGGATCATAAACTACATATTATCAGATCTTAACTTCTTTTGTAAGCTTTGCAGCTTCAGTATACTTCTTAAAGAACAGCATGTAAACGATAACCGCAAGTAATGCGATCGCAAAGATCAGGCCGAGCACGCTCACGTTGCCGGTGAACAGGCCGCCGAACTGGTTGATCATAAGAGCGATCACATATGCGAAACCGCACTGATACAGGATAGCGAACCAGGTCCACTTTGCGTTGTTCATCTCACGCTTGATCGCGCCGATAGCCGCGAAGCAGGGTGCGCAAAGCAGGTTGAATACCAGGAACGACATACCGGTAACTCCGGTGAATACGCCTGCGAGTGTAGCATAGAGGCTCTCTTCTCCGCCTCCGTAGAGAACGCCCATCGTACCTACGATGTTCTCCTTAGCTACGAGACCTGTAAACGAAGCGACCGCTGCCTGCCAGTTGCCCCATCCGAGAGGAGTGAACAGCCATGCGATGGCGTTTCCGACCTTTGCAAGGATCGAGATCGAGATCTCATCCTCCTCAAGCATCCTGAAACCGTCCTCCGCGAAACCGAAGCCCGAAAGGAACCATACAACGATCTGGGAAACAAGGATGATCGTGCCAGCCTTCTTGATGAAGGACCAGCCGCGCTCCCACATGGAGCGGAGTACATTGCCGAGTGTCGGCATATGGTAAGCGGGAAGCTCCATAACGAAGGGAGCGGGGTCTCCCGCGAACATCTTTGTCTTTTTCAGGATAATACCCGAGATAATGATCGCAGCCATACCGATGAAGTACGAGCCTGTCGAGATCCATGCGCTGCCGCCGAAGATCGCGCCTGCGATCATCGCGATGAAGGGAACCTTAGCGCCGCAGGGGATAAATGTCGTGGTCATGATCGTCATACGGCGGTCACGCTCATTCTCGATGGTACGTGATGCCATGATGCCGGGGATACCGCAGCCGGTGCCGACCAGCATGGGAATGAAGGACTTGCCCGAAAGACCGAAACGTCTGAAGATACGGTCGAGCACGAATGCGATACGCGCCATGTAGCCGCAAGCCTCAAGGAACGCAAGCATCAGGAACAGTACGAGCATCTGGGGAACAAATCCGAGTACCGCGCCTACGCCGGCTACGATACCGTCCAGGATAAGGCTCTTGAGCCAGTCTGCGGTTCCGATCTTGTCGAGAAGGCTCTCGATAAGAACAGGCACGCCGGGTACCCATACGCCGTAGTCCGCGGGATCGGGCTCCTCAAAGCCGTTCTCCTTAACATAAGCGACCGCATCCTTAAAGGACATTCCGATAACGCCTTCGTCAGCGTCCTCGGGAACAGCATCGTAGTATACCGTCATCTCGTCTACCGCGAGCGTTTCCTCATCCTCAACCTCAACTGTGGAAGTTGCGGGACCGGTGATGCCTTCCAGTTCGGCGATAGCCGCATCGGCGTCAAACTCTTCGTCTTCAGCGTCTACTTCAAGATATGCGCCGATAGCGCTCATAGCGTCGCCGTACTCTTCTGCTGCCTCATCGGCCGCTCTGCCGCCGATACCGAACAGATGCCATCCGTCACCGAACAGTCCGTCGTTTGCCCAGTCGGTAGCCGAAGCGCCGACGCCGACCATCGCGATCCAGTAAACCAGGAACATAACAACTGCGAATATCGGAAGTCCGAGCCATCTGTTGGTCACGATCTTATCGATCTTATCGGACGTTGTCAGGGCGCCCGCCTTCTTTTTCTTATAGCAGGCCTTGATGACCTCTGCGATATATACATAACGCTCGTTGGTGATGATGCTCTCCGCGTCATCGTCGAGCTCCTTCTCTGCCGCTGCGATATCCTTTTCAACATGCGCGAGCTTGTCCGAAGGGATATTCATTGAAGAGAGCACCTTGTCGTCACGCTCGAAGATCTTGATGGCGTACCATCTCTGCTGCTCCTCAGGCATATCGTGAACGATCGCTTCCTCGATATGCGCGATCGCATGCTCAACGGGACCCGAGAAGGTGTGCTGGGGAACCGTCTTTGTATTCTTTGCCGCGTCGATGGCTGCCTCGGCTGCCTCCATGATGCCGGTCTCCTTCAGGGCGGAGATCTCAACAACCTTACAGCCGAGCTGTCTGGAAAGCTCTGCGATGTCGATCTTGTCGCCGTTCTTTCTGACAACATCGATCATGTTGATCGCTACGACTACCGGGATACCGATCTCGGTAAGCTGTGTGGTAAGATACAGGTTTCTCTCAAGGTTGGTACCGTCAACGATGTTCAGGATCGCGTCGGGACGCTCGCCGAGCAGATAGTTTCTGGCAACAACTTCCTCCAGTGTATAGGGAGAAAGTGAATAGATTCCGGGAAGGTCGGTGATGGTGATATCATCGTGCTTTTTTAATTTACCTTCCTTTTTCTCCACGGTTACTCCGGGCCAGTTGCCGACAAACTGATTCGAACCGGTCAGGGCATTGAACAGGGTCGTTTTACCGCTGTTCGGGTTTCCTGCAAGTGCAATACGTAAGTTCATCTTATTTATGTCCTTTCAATTATCATTCGCTTACTGATCTTTTGTTAGTTCATGCTAACGTATTATTCAACCTCTACCATCTCCGCGTCAGCCTTACGCAGCGACAG
>JAEENL010000075.1 GCA_016283775.1 Lachnospiraceae bacterium
TAGTGAGCAGCAGATCAAGCAGCTCGCCGGCATGCGTGGTAACATGAGTGATACATCGGGACGTACCATCGAACTTCCCATCAAGTCAAACTTCCGTGAAGGTCTTGACGTACTCGAGTACTTCATCTCCGCACACGGCGCACGTAAGGGACTTTCCGATACGGCTCTCCGTACCGCAGACTCAGGTTACCTCACCCGTCGTCTTGTCGATGTTTCACAGGATGTCATCATCCGTGAGAACGAGTGCATGCGCGAAGGTGACGAGATCCCCGGAACATGGGTAAAGGCATTCATGAGCGGAAACGAAGTCATCGAGACTCTCCGCGACAGAATAGTAGGCAGATATTCATGCGAGACCATCCTTGACGACAACGGCGAAGTCATCGTTAAGGCAAACCACATGATCACACCCAAGCGCGCAGACGCGATCCTTGCCACAAAGGCTATCATCGATGCCGGCGCAGACGCAAAGGTAAAGATCAGAACAGTTCTCACATGCCGTTCACGTATCGGTGTGTGCGCAAAGTGCTACGGCGCGAACATGGCTTCGGGCGAGCCTGTACAGGTAGGTGAGGCTGTAGGTATCATCGCAGCACAGTCCATCGGTGAGCCCGGTACACAGCTTACAATGAGAAACTTCCATACCGGTGGTGTTGCCGGCGGTACCGATATCACACAGGGTCTTCCCCGTGTCGAGGAACTTTTCGAAACACGTAAGCCCAAGGGACTTGCGATCATCGCTGAGTTCGGCGGTGTTGTTGAGATCAGGGACACAAAGAAGAAGCGTGAAGTGGTCATCACCGACAAGGAGACCGGCGAATCCAAGGCATATCTCATCCCTTACGGCTCCAGGATCAAGGTCCGCGACGAGCAGGTGCTTGAAGCGGGTGACGAGATCACGGAAGGTTCCGTATATCCTCACGACATCTTAAAGATCAAGGGTGTAGAGGCCGTACAGAACTACATGCTCCGTGAAGTTCAGAGAGTTTACCGTTTACAGGGTGTTGATATCGCGGATAAGCACATTGAGATCATCGTTCGTCAGACAATGAAGAAGGTGCGCATCGACGAGGAGGGTGATTCCACATTCCTTCCCGGCACAAACGTTGACAGGTTTGATTTCGAAGACATGAACGCAAAGCTCATCGCTGAGGGCAAGCGTCCCGCAGAGGGCAAGCAGATCATGCTCGGTATCACAAAGGCAGCTCTTGCGACCAATTCCTTCCTGTCGGCCGCTTCCTTCCAGGAGACCACAAAGGTGCTCACCGACGCGTCCATCAAGGGCAAGATCGATCCTCTTATGGGCCTCAAGGAAAACGTTATCCTCGGAAAACTTATCCCTGCAGGTACAGGAATGAAGCAGTACAGAAACATCTCGCTCGATTCCGACAACCAGGTGATCCCTACAGAGGATTACGGTTACACAGGATATGACGATGCTTCCTACAGCTTCAACGATACATATGAGGACTTCGGCGACGAAGATTTCTCCGAATCCGAAGAGGGATCCGATACAGAGTATGAAGACGGATACTTCGAGGAGTCCGGTGAAGACGATCAGATGTAATACAAAACAAAACAAAATGCTCCGGCATTGAGACCGGATATCGTCCACCTCCTTATGGTGTTGCATATCAGGGGGTGGACGATTTTTAAAGGAAAACAATGGAAAAACACTATCTTGTGGATTTTGAAAACGTGGGATCCGACGGAATGGCAGGATGCGAAGCCTTAAGCGCATCCGACCACATCCATCTGTTTTTCACGGACAATTCAAGAAAGATAAATCTGGATATCGTTGCGAACCACGGCGGCGCTTCGTTTGACACCTATAAGGTAGACAAAGGAAAGCAGTCGCTCGACATGCATCTTGCGTCATACCTCGGGTTTCTCATGGGCCGTGATCCCGAAAAAGAGAGCAGCTTTGTCGTGATCAGCAAGGACTGCGACTATGACGGCATCATTTCCTACTGGAAGGATTCTGAACGCAATATCCTGCGCTTCCCGACCATCAAGGATTCCATGGAGGAAAAGACGGAAAAAACGGTTGCAAAGGCTGATGCAAAGGCTGAGGCGAAACCGCAGGTAAAGGCTTCGAGGAAGAAGACGGCAAAGAAACAGACAGGAAAGCCTGCAGGAAAGCCTGCAGAAAAGCCTACCGGAAAGCAAGCCGCAGAAGCGGACAACACACCAAACAAGGCCACGCTTAACAACGAGATCCAGCAGGCTTTGAGCAAGGCCGGTTATCCAAACGACGTGATCTCATCAGTTGCCAGCCTTGCGGTAAAGCACTTCAGCGAAAAGAACGCAAAGCAGATCACCTACATCGCCATCATCAAGAAATTCGGGCAGAGCAAAGGCCTGGATATATACAACCAGATCAAGAAGAAACTCTGATCTTGTTCAAAAAACGCTTTATTCTTTTGACAATGTATGTTACAATCAGAAAAGATTTCGGATGAGAGGGTTAGCTGTCGCTTCGGCAGTCACGCACTACATCCGGAACACAAAATCCGTTGAAAGGATGGACAGAAAAGATGGCACTTGTTACAACAAAAGACATGTTTAAGAAGGCTTATGACGGCGGATATGCTGTCGGCGCTTTCAACGTAAACAACATGGAGATCGTTCAGGGTATCACCGAGGCCGCGGGAGAACTCAAGAGCCCCGTTATCCTTCAGGTTTCCAAGGGCGCGCGTGCATACGCAAACCACACATATCTTGTTAAACTTGTGGAAGCAGCTGTTATCGAGAATCCCGAGATCCCGATCGCTCTTCACCTTGACCATGGTGATTCCTTCGAGCTCTGCAAGAGCTGCATTGACGGAGGCTTCACTTCCGTAATGATCGATGCATCTTCAAAGCCTTTTGAAGAGAACATCGCTCTTACAAAGAAAGTAGTTGAATATGCTCATGAGCATGGCGTAGTAGTAGAGGCTGAGCTTGGCACTCTTGCCGGCATCGAGGACGAAGTTGTCGTAGAAGCAGGCCATGAGAGCTACACCCGCCCTGAAGAGGTTGAGGAATTCGTTACACGTACAGGCTGCGATTCACTTGCTATCGCTATCGGTACTTCCCACGGCGCATACAAGTTCACACCCGCACAGTGCACCAGAAACGCTGACGGCATCCTTGTTCCCCCGCCGCTCCGCTTTGACGTTCTTCGTGAGTGCGCTAAGCGCCTTCCCGGCTTCCCTATCGTACTTCACGGCTCATCCTCAGTTCCTCAGGAATTCGTAAAGATGGTAAACCAGTTTGGCGGTCAGATGCCTGACGCCGTTGGTATCCCTGAAGAGCAGCTCCGTGAGGCAGCAAAGCTTGCTGTCTGCAAGATCAACATCGACTCCGATATCCGTCTTGCAATGACAGGTAACATCCGTAAGTATTTCGCAGAGCATCCGGATCATTTCGATCCTCGCCAGTACTTAAAGCCCGCTCGTCAGGCCGTAAAGGACATGGTTGCTCACAAGATCAAGAACGTTCTTGGTTCCGACGGAAAAGCCTGAATAATAGCCAAATAAAAACACATGCCGGCACCCGTGAAAACGAGCGCCGGCATTTTATTTGCGCGGTTTTGTAAGAAAGACACGGTGCTCCATAATGTCCTTGAAGAAAATTCGGTAAAAGTGTATAATATCATCAAATCGATCACTACGAGGAATACATGATGGCAAGGTCAAGAAGAAAGAACGGAAACAAAGGGCTGTTTGTGGGTGTGATAGCGCTTCTCACGATATTTGCGGCCCTCCTTTTTATAATCGCAAGACTGGCAGGTAAGATAAACGGAGAAAATCCGCTCGACCCCACAAAGAGCCCGGAAAAGCAGGCGGAAGTAACGGGTGCCGTTGCAACTAAGGGCGCGGACAAGGATAACAAGCCCACAGACACGGCAAATGCGGGGGATGCGACAAAAGCACCGGAAGCCACAAAGCCTGTGAACGTGGCCACTGCGACACCTGTACCGCAGCCTACGGAAACTCCCACACCCACACCCGAGCCGGACGACGTTTCATTTTCGCTCACCGAGCATTTTTACGATCACGATGTTGTCCTTGAACTCACCGATACCACAGGAAAAAACGGTACGATAGTTTATACGACCGACGGCACCACGCCAAAAAAGAACGGCACAAAATACTCCGGCCCGATAAGTCTTGCAGCCGATGACGACGATTTTCCGAACTGCTATTGCATCAGGGCTAAGGCTTTCTATTCCGACGGCACGGAGTCTGCGGAGTTTTCGCACAGCTACTTTGTGAACACAAAGATCAAGGACCGTTTCACTACCATAGTTTTCTCCATAAGCGGCGATCCCGCTGAGCTTACCGACGGACCGAACGGCATCCTGTACGGTGAAAACTACAAGCAGAGAGGCTCGGATTCGGAGAGGGCGATACATGTTGAAGCCTTTGATCCGGACGGAAACGAGTATTTTTCACAGTTTGCTGGAGCAAGGGTCTACGGCGGCACATCAAGGCAGCATGCCGTAAAGAGCCTTAAACTCTATGCAAAAAAGAAATACGACCCGGAGCACGGAAAGTTTGAGCTGGACGTTTTCAACACACCCGATGCCGAAGGCGATATCATCAAGAAATACGACAGGATGGTGCTCAGAAACGGCGGAGATGACTTCCAGGGCGCATTTTTAAGGGAAGAGCTGATGCAGATCCTTGCGGCGCAGGCAGGGCTTCCTTTCACCGAAAACGCGGTTCCCGCGGTGGCTTACCTGAACGGTGAATACTACGGCTATTACTGGCTGCACGAGAATTACTGCGATGATTTCTTCCAGAAAGTGTGCGGAAAGGCCGACGGCGAGTATTACGTTTTCGAATCGACGGAAAAATCGCTCTCGGGCGGTAACGACAAGCTCCAGAGCACGCTGGCCTACGAGTACAATTCTTTCTACAAGAAGTTTTCGACGGCCGATCTCACCGACGACGCAAACTTCAACGAAATGCAGAAAACGATCGATATCTACAACTACCTCGACTACATGGCTTTCAATGTCTATCTTGACAACTATGACTGGCCGCAGGGAAACGTCAAAGTGATGAGGTATTACTCGGAATCAGGAGAGTATGAGCCCGGCACTTACAGGGACGGCAGATTCTGGTTCCTTGTGCACGACAGCGACATAGGAACGGGCTGCTACGGCAAGGGCGACATCTGTGACGCCGACCGTGACGATATCACAAGGGTGCTGACACTCTCAAACAGCCATTCGTCCGCCCTGCTGAAACAGCTCTTAAAGCGTGACGACTGCAGAAAATACTTTATCGGCATGCTCCGTTTCCTCGGCGAAGAGATATTTACACTCGAAAACGTCAATCTTAAGCTCGCGGCGCTTCTTGATCTGCGTGACGGAGAGATGGGATATTACATCACGCATCTGAGAAGCCTGAAAGACGCAGGCATCTGGTGCACGGTAAACTCGGTGGTGAACGATGTTGAGACGATAAGGACCTTTGTTTCAAAGAGGCTCGGATATATCAACAAATACATCGATAAAAACTGGCCGGGCGAGTGACTCGCGGTTGTTGACAAAAGAACGGGCAGATGATATATTAGGCGAAAATTCAGAAAGGTGAAAAGTATGGCAATTTTTAAGGGCGCAGGTGTCGCGATCGTTACACCGTTTAATGAGGATGGCTCCGTAAATTACGACAAGCTCGGTGAGCTTATAGATTTTAATGTGAACAATGGTACCGACTGCATAGTCATCGTGGGGACCACGGGCGAAGGCTCGACTCTTTCCCATGAGGAGCATATAGAGTGCATCAGATACGCAGTTGCAAAGACCGCGCACAGGATCCCCGTGATCGCGGGCACCGGTTCCAACTGTACTGAAACAGAGGTATATCTTTCCAAGGAGGCTTACAAGGCAGGCGTTGACGGCGTGCTGCTCGTTTCTCCTTACTACAACAAGGCTACACAGAAGGGCCTCAAAGAGCATTTCGGAGCTGTCGCAAAAGCCTGCGACGTGCCCATGGTGCTCTACAATGTTCCGAGCCGTACAGGCGTAAACATCCAGGCACGCACCATCGCGGATCTCGCTAAGGAATATGATACGGTGGTCGGCGTAAAGGATGCTACGGGAAACATCCCGCAGACAATGGAGCTCATGGAGCTCATGAACGGCGATTTTGACGTTTATTCGGGCGAGGACGGACTTATCACGCCGCTTCTTTCCGTGGGCGCCATCGGCGTTATCTCGGTGCTTTCAAACATCGCGCCCCGCGCGACGCATGATATCTGCCAGCGCTTCTTTGACGGCGACGTAAAGGGCAGCCTTGAGCTTCAGATGAAGTATCTGCCTCTTGTGCGCGCACTTTTCTGCGAGGTCAATCCCATTCCGGTAAAGACCGCGCTGAACCTTATGGGCTTTAATGTGGGACCGCTGAGACTCCCTCTCACGCCTATGGAAGACGCAGATCTTGAGCTTTTAAAGAGGGAACTCAAGAACGTAGGGCTTATCGGATAAGACGGGATGTTTTACAGGTGAAAGGACGAAAACCATGACCAGGATAATCTTGTACGGCTGCAATGGCCGGATGGGACGCATGATAACAGACATTTTAAAGGATGACAGAGAGGCCGGGATCGTTGCGGGGATCGACAAGTTTGGCGAGCCTTCCGGGAACTTTCCCGTATTTCAGAGCCTCGCGGAGTGTGACGTCCCGGCGGACGTGCTGATTGATTTTTCCTCCCCCGCTGCACTGAGTGATATCCTGGAAAACGCAAAGGAGAGAAAGCTTGCTCTTGTGCTCTGTTCCACAGGATATTCAGACGAGGAGACGCAGCGCATCAACAAGGCTACCGAGGAATTTGCGGTGCTCCGTTCCGCAAATATGTCGCTTGGCGTGAACCTTTTGTTAAAGCTTGTAAATGAGGCCGCAAAGGTACTTTTGACACAAGGGTATGACCCTGAGATAGTGGAGCTTCACCACAACAAGAAGCTTGACGCGCCTTCGGGCACGGCGCTCGCGTTTGCCGATGCCATAAATGACGCTGTGGACTATCAGTACGCAAACAGATATGAACGCCACTCGGCCAAGGAAAAAAGGCCTGTTCCCGAGATAGGCATAAGCTCCGTGAGGGGCGGCACCATCCCCGGAGAGCATGAGATATTGTTCTGCGGACCGGATGAAGTCATAGAATTCAGACATGTGGCATATTCACGCGCGCTTTTTGGAAAAGGGGCCGTCACAGCGGCCAAATTCCTTGCGGGAAAAGAGCCCGGCATGTATTCCATGGCTGATGTGATCTGAGTATACATGCGAATTAACGCCATGGAGGGAATATGTCCAAGATCCTTATAGCTGATGATAACAGCGATATCACTGATGTTTTGTCGGTTTATGTGGAAAAGGAAGGCTATGAAGCCGTGATCGCATCCGACGGCGAGGCCGCATACAAGGCTTTTCTCACCGAGAAGCCCGTCTGCGTGCTGCTTGACGTCATGATGCCAAAGGAAGACGGATTTGAAGTATGCAGGAAGATCAGGGCCAAGTCGGATGTCCCCGTGATCCTTATCACCGCGAGAGGTGAGGATTTTGAAAGGGTCATGGGACTTGACATAGGCGCTGACGACTATATCGTAAAGCCTTTCAGTCCAAGTGAAGTGATGGCACGCGTGCGTGCAGTGCTCCGCCGCCTGAACCGTACAGACATCGAGGACAAGAGCAATATTTGCCGTGTGGGCAATCTTGAGATAAACATCGAAGAATATACATGCAAGATAGGTGAGGAAGAGATAAGACTCACCAAAAAAGAGATAGAGACAGTCTGGGTGCTCGCGACAAATCCCGGCAGAGTCTTCACGAGGGACAACCTTCTTGACAGCCTCTGGGGCGCGGACTATTTCGGGGACCCGAGGACCGTAGACCAGCATATCAAGAGACTTAGGGCGAAACTTGACAAATCATCGGTCGCGCACGAGGGGTGGTCCATCACTACCGTCTGGGGCGCAGGCTACAAGTTTGAAAAACAATGAGCTCTGACGAAAACAGGACAACAAAAAAGACAAGAGGGCTCCAATACGGAAGGCTGTTCCTTCGCACGTATCTGAGCTTCGGAGCCGTGGTGGTGGCATTCTCGCTTATCCTCGGCGTTCTTTTTATGCGCCTTTTTGAAAAGGCAAACATTACGGAATATCAGACCGATCTGAAGCAAAAGACCGTGAATGTCGCTGCGAAGTGTTCCCAGTTTTACAGAGAGAATGCTCAGAGCAAATGGATCACATACCTTATAAATCTTCAGGACATTGAGGGAATGGAGGTCTGGATATGGACCAATGCGGACTCGTCAACACCTCTTTGGCCGCATATATCTGAAGACCCCAAACGCACGAGGCTCGGACAGGGCTATGTGGACGCTGTGCTTAAGGCATTTGAGGGAGAGGTTGTCGTAAACACGGGCCTCAACACCACAAATAACACTACTTCGATCCTTTGCGCGGCACCCGTTTTCGGAAGAGAAGGCGGCGAAGAAAAGAAGGCTGAGATAATAGGAGCGGC
>JAEENL010000076.1 GCA_016283775.1 Lachnospiraceae bacterium
GGAGACTGTGTATTTAAGACCGCCCAGATCCCTGGCGTGGACGAAGACACTATCGACAGAGTGTGCCACGGAAAGTGGAGCTTTGATGTGGATAAGGCCGCAGCATCGGAACTTATGCCTTCGGGCGCTTATGTGAACAGGCGCTCCCTGTGCCATCTGACCGACGGAAAAGCGACCGTGCTTGCCGAAAGCGACGGAGCTCCCGTATTTACAAAATACAGCTTTGGCAAAGGAACGGGTTATTACCTTTCCTCCTTCGAAAAGGGAGCTGAAAACAACAGGATGCTCTTAAACATCCTCATCGCTTCCGGAAGATCCGGCTCAAAGCTTTACATCACCGACAACTGCTTCACGGAGTGCGCATATTATCCCGAAAGCGGTACGCTCGTCGTGATAAACAACTCCTCAAAGGAACAGAAGACCTCGGTCGGCACGGAAAAGGGCGTAAAAGAGTTTGTGCTCAAGCCCTATGACGCGCAGATCGTAAAGATATGATCACAGAGGTGAAGATATGATCTTTCTCGCAATTGACATAGGTGCTTCCTCGGGAAGACACATTGCCGCATGGCGCGAAAACGGCGCGATGGTGATGAAGGAAGTTTACCGTTTTAAGAACGGAGCCGAAAAACAGGACGGCGCACTTGTATGGAATATCGATTCTCTGTGCAGTGAAGTCGTAAACGGCCTTGCAGCCTGCAAAAAGGCAGGTATCGTGCCGGATTCCATTGGCATCGACACCTGGGGCGTGGACTACTGCCTTCTTGATGAAAAGGACGAAGTGATGCGCCCTGTATACTGCTATCGCGACGAGAGAGGGGCAAAGACTTCTCCGCTCGTACACGAGATCACTCCGTTTTCCGAGCTCTATGAGCGCACAGGTATCCAGTACCAGTCGTTCAATACCGTTTACCAGATGTACTTTGACAAGCTGAACGGAAGGCTTGAAAAAAGCGCGGATTTCCTGATGCTCCCGGAGTATCTCGGATTTTTCCTCACGGGCGTAAAAGCACATGAGTATACAGATTGTTCCACATCGGGACTTGTGAATGCTTTCACCCGCGAGTGGGACAAAGACACGATAAAAAAACTCGGGCTTCCCGAAAGACTCTTTGAGAGACAGCCTGAAAACGCTCCGATAAAGCTCGGAAAGCTCAAAAAAGAGATCACGGACAAGGCGGGCTTTAATGCCGATGTGATCCTTCCGGCAACTCATGACACAGGTTCCGCGGTAGCATCGCTTAGAGAGACAAAGGCAGACAACGCCATCTATATTTCGAGCGGCACATGGAGCCTCATGGGAGTGGAACTGGATAAGCCCCTTACCGGAGAAGCTGCTTTCAACGCCAATTTTTCAAATGAAGGCGGCATCGGCACAGTGAGGTTTTTAAAGAATATCATGGGACTCTGGCTCGTTCAGTGCCTCAAAAAAGAACTCTCCGACAAGTATTCCTTTGCTGAGCTTGCCGAGATGGCGGAAAAAGAGGCACATTTTGATTATGTCCTTTCCGTAAACGACGAGAACTATCTTGCTCCGGAATCTGTGATGAAGGAGATAGAAAAGGAATGCTCGGCCAAGGGATTCCCTGTTCCGAAGACACCGGGCGAATTTGCGCATGCCATCTATTCGAGCCTTGCGCATTGCTACAAGGATACCGCAGAAGAACTTGAAAAAGTGACCGGACGCACATATGAAAAGATCTGCATCATTGGCGGCGGTTCTAACAATAAATATCTCAACGGACTTACGGAAAGGATCACCGGAAAGAAAGTGATCCTCGGCTCACCCGAGGCTACGGCGCTCGGAAATATCTTATTACAGGAGGAAGTTTATGTACAGTGAAGCAAAGGAACGTTATGCCGCTATCGGAGTCGATACGGAAAAGGCGCTCGAGACACTGAAGAACACACCCATCTCCATCCATTGCTGGCAGGGCGATGATGTTGTCGGATTTGATTCAAAGGAAGCGCTCTCCGGCGGCATCCAGACGACCGGCAATTACCCCGGAAAAGCAAGAACACCCGAAGAGCTCATGAACGATATCGATGAGGTGTTAAAGCTCACACCCGGAAAGAAAAAGATCAATCTGCATGCCTGCTACGCGATCTTTAAAGACGGCGAGTTTGCCGACAGAGATGCTATACAGCCCAGACATTTTGAGGCATGGGTTAAATTTGCAAACGAAAGAGGCCTCGGCATCGATTTCAACCCCACATTTTTCTCTCATCCCATGGTAAAGGACGGTCTCACTCTTTCTTCGCCCGACGAAAAGGTGAGAAAGTTCTGGGTAGAGCACGGCAAACGCTGCATCGAGATCTCGGAATATTTTGCAAAGGAAACCGGAAAGCCCTGCGTAATGAATATCTGGATCCCTGATGGTTACAAGGACTGGCCGGCTGACAGACTCGGTCCCCGCAGACGCTACATGGAATCCATCGACGAGATCATAAGCGTTCCTTACGACAAGACAAAGGTATTCGTAACACTTGAATCCAAAGTGTTCGGCATTGGTCTTGAGGCATATACTGTAGGCTCAGCGGAATTCTGCTCTAATTATGTGAACACACGTCATATCACGCCTCTTATGGACAACGGCCATTATCATCCCACAGAGATGGTATCCGACAAGATCTCATCGATGCTCCTTTTCAACGAGCATCTTGCGCTCCATATCACAAGACCCATGCGCTGGGATTCCGACCATGTTGTGCTCTTTGACGATGAGACAAGAGAGATGTTCAAGGAGATCGTGCGCGCTGACGCTCTTTCAAAGATGTTCCTCGCGACAGACTATTTTGATGCGTCCATAAACCGCATAAGCGCCTGGGTAACGGGCCTTCGTTCGGTTCAGAAGGCACTTCTCTATGCACTTCTCGAGCCCGCTTCGTTTAAGAGCCTGCAGGACAACAGCAACTTCACGGAGCTCATGGTACGTCAGGAAGAGTTAAAGACCATGCCTTTCGGCGACGTATGGGAAGAATACCTGAAGCGTGAGAACGTTGCGGTCGACTATTATTCTGAGATAAAGAACTATGAAGACACTGTTCTTAAGGAGAGAAAATGAAGAATATCCTGAATGCACCCTTCGTTGAGGAAATGAAGGAGATCACCATGAACATGTACCGCCAGGGCTGGGATGAAAGAAACGGCGGAAACATCAGCTATATGCTTGAGCCCGAAGAGGTTTCCAAGTACCTTGACCTTAGCAAAGTGATAAGGACCATCCCCACAGGCTTTGACGCATCCTACTTAAAGGGACGCATCTTTATCGTCACCGGTACAGGCAAGTATTTTAAGAACGTGACAAAGGATCCGGAAAAGAATCTCGGTATCGTCCGCATCGCTGAGGACGGCACGACAGCCGAACTTCTCTGGGGATATTCCGACGGCGGAAAGTTCACGTCGGAGTTTCCCGCTCACATGATGAGCCATATAGCAAGACTTAAAAAAGATCCTTCGCACAGAGTTGTCATGCACTGCCATCCCACAAACACACTTGCGATGAACTTTGTGACCGAGCTTGACGACGCAAAGTTCACACATGCTCTCTGGCAGATGTGCACTGAGTGCATGGTCGTATTCCCCGACGGAATAGGCGTGCTTCCCTGGATGCTCTGCGGAAACAACGAGATCGGAGAAGCCACAGCGAAAAAGATGGAAGAGTACAGACTTGTTGTCTGGGGCCTTCACGGCATCTACGGAACCGGAAAGGATATCGACGAGGCATTCGGACTCATCGAGACGGTTGAAAAGGCTGCGCAGCTCTATATGCTCGTTGAATCCTGCAATAAGCCGAGGATCAATACCATCACGAACGATCAGCTTCGCATCATCGCAAAAGGATTTAATGTACAGTTCAGAGAGGACTTCCTGCTGTAAGATATTGCCCGCCGTAAGGCGGGCTTTTTCACCAAAGGATCGTAAATATGCTTAAAGACAAGGATATCAGGGAGCCTTTGTTCATGTTCCTTGAGGAGACTTTCGGGAAGATCAGGATAATCGAAGAAAAAACGATGGGACACTCGAGAGCCGATGTGGTGATGGTGACGGAAAACGCGCTATACGGCATAGAGATAAAGAGCGATCCCGACACCTATGTGAGACTTGAGAGCCAGATCAAAGACTACGATTCTTTCTTTGAATTCAACATGATCGCAGTGGGAGCGTCTCACGCCGCACATGTTGAGGAACATGTGCCGGAGCACTGGGGCATAATCACGGTGGACGAAGTGGACGGAAAGCCTGATTTTTATGTTCTTCGGGCGGCAGCGCTCAATCCCAGGGCAAAGCGGTATTTTGAGGCAATGCTGAAGCGCGAGCTTTCGTTCTTGTGGAGACCGGAACTGAACCATCTGCTCGAGATAAATGAAATGCCGAGATATCCGGGGCAGAGCAAAAAGTTCGTGCGGGACAAACTGGTCGAAAAAGTGGAAGGAGAAAAACTCCTTAACCAGCTTTGCACGGAGCTTTTCGAGAGAGATTACGAGCTTGCGCTGAAGCAGATAAAGGAATACAAGGAAGCACACGGACGGAAGCTTTCAAAGACTGTCAAAAAACGAAAAAGAAGAAAAAGAGCTCAGTGATGCACTTGCGTCACTGAGCTTCGTTATATTCCGGGGGTTGATCCAGGATGTCTCCTTCGCGTGTCAGATGTTCGTCCATCCATTCATAGCGGGAAAGGAGAAAATCTTTGAGATATCCGATGTGGCTTTCATAGTCGGTAAAACCGTATGTCGTACTGCGGGCCATTCCTATCCTGTCTCCGGAAAGCACTTTCGGCCAGCGTTCCTCATCCCGGATACGGGCTTCTTTGATCTCTTCGCTTCTTAAATCTATCGAGAGCAGGGCGGCAGAAAGGAGATCTTCCTTTACTTCGGACCATCTTTTTTTGATTTTTTCCTGAAATGAGGAATCTTCAAGAATGAACGCGATGATGTCTTTTTTCTCGAAATAGACATAGGTGGAATCAACGGCTACCCAGCCGTTGTAGTCCGAGATATCCCCTGAGAAATTGCCGAATGCCGTGTCGTAATCCCAAAGAGGCCCGAGGCAAAGCTTTCCTCCGGCGGGTTTATACATGTACAGGCTACGGTAAAACGAGCATTCCGTGTTGTTTGTGAGTTCGTTTATGATGAACCAGTCGACCCAGTTGTCGACATCTATATATTTTTCATAATCCCCGTAACTTTCGGTTGCGTTCTCAAGAGCTTTTATGTAGCGCCTGGTATAGGTCATGACGTCGTCGTACTGGTACTTGACCTTCGGGTCTTTGATGTATAGCGAGTCGCCGGAATCTGTCATGAAATAGTCGAGACCGAAGATATTTTCGCAATCGTAATCCCAGCCCCATTCGAGAATGAAGCCCATGTCACCGATCCGCCCTTTTTCGTCGAGGACCTGTGAGCCCAGAGGAAGCTTGTGCGCGGCTTCTTCGATCTTTTCGCATATCGTGTACAGCCCCAGATATTCATCGTTCAGGTAAAATTCAATAAAACGGAAAGCGGGAGTCCAGGTGAGATTTGAAAGAACCTGCGCAATGTCGTAAGTCACGGCGTTTCTTATGAGGGATGGATCCACATAATTTGGGACAAGCACCCAGTCTTTGTCGGAGGGCATTCCAAAGAGTTCAGTCTTTTCGCTGAGTTTCAGCCGGTAGGCTTTTTTGGGAAGCTGGTGCCATGAAGAATTTCCGCGACCGCGGATCAGAGCATCTTCCTCGGAACCGTCGGCAACCATGCGGGCCGTGACATAGTCTGTTTTTGAAGTGACAGGGATACTGTCTTCTGTATAGAGCTTAAGCTCATGCACTCCGTATGTGGTGACTGAGTCCGGTGGAGAGGGAAAGGATGTCGCACCCAGGGAGTCAGGTATCCGGGACACGGGAGCTGTCGGCGTCGGTGAAGGGACAGAAGGGGATGCGGGGGCTGTCAATGAATCGGTAACAGAAGGCATTGACACTGCGGTATCCGATACTTTTGGAGTGGCAGAGGATATTGATGTGGTGACATCAGGATTCACGGTAATTTCCTGTCCGGACGGCACAGCAGGACCGGACGGACCGGCACAGGCCGCAGCGCAAAAAAGCCCTGTTAAGCTTAAAAGGAGCAGTATTCTGTTTGCGCTTTTTTTCCGCCCTTCCATAGTCTCACCTCATGATCACTGACAGGCAGTGATTATAGCACATTATGTCCGTATCATCAATTTCTACTTTGCGGGGGAGTTCGATAAAAAAGGTTTTGAAAAGCATGGCGATTATGCTATAATACTTTTCGTTTACAAAATAGACTAAAAAGTGAAGGAAACCGAAATGGAAGAAAAAGAGATATCCCTAATCGAATTGTTTTCGCTCTGCGTGAGAAACGGCGGAAAGGCTTTGATCGCAGCAATCGTACTGGCCGTTCTGCTTTCGGGCTATCAGTATAACGCACAGGTAAAAAACAGGGAGAAAACGGCGTGTTCCGTGCTCGGAGTGACAGATCTCGGCAGTGTTTCCGACTGGGAGAAAAAAGCGGCCGACAAGATAAACGAGGATTATCAGGCTGAGCTTCTGGAGTATGAGGATAAAGTATCTTCACTTCAGGCTGATATCGATTACTATAAAGACATGCGTGAGGAACTCAACAAAGCATTCGATGATGCTTTGGACGGCAAGTTTTACGGCGACACTTATACGGCTCCGAGTCTCAGCAACAGCATAATCAGCATTGACAACAAGATCGCCACGATGACAAAAAACCTGGATGAGCTTGTTAAACCTGTAAAAAAGACTATTCCTGCCGTGAGCTTAAAAAAAGCCGTTCTCTGGGGCGTTATCGGCTTCTTTGCCGGCATACTTATCGTCGGAGCGGTAGTATTCCTTCGCGTCCTTATCCTCGACCGCATGGAATGCTCCTTCCAGCTTGAGCGTGACTTAAAGATTCCTTTCCTTGGGGCAGTGATGGGTAAAAGAGGTCTGTTTGACAAACTTGCCGACCGGATAAACGGTGAGAGAGTATGGAAGGACAATGATACAGCGCTTTCTTACATTGCAGGCTCTGCGGCTTTAAGATGCAAAAATGCCGAAAAGATACTACTTCTCTCCACATGTGAGATTGGCAATGAAGTGTCCGACAAGGTTACGGGCGTTCTTAAAAGAGGAGGTCTCGGTGTAAACTTTGCGGACGATTTCAGACACTCCCCAAAAGCGGTTGAGGAACTTAAGGAGTGTGACGGCATCATTCTTCTCGAAAAACGCGGCACATCCGAGATGAAGACCGTCAACGAAGCGGTTTCACTTGCAAAGGCTTCGGAAAAGCAGATCCTGGGCTTTGTGATGGTAAACGGAAAATAAACATTCAGATAAGTGAAATATAAATGGCTACAGACGATAAACAAAACCAACATCCGATAAGGAGCAGGGCATTGGCGATAAGGCAGCTGTTTCTTGTGGTCAGCGACATGCTGATCACGGTGGCAGCCTCCTTTTTGTCTGTCTGGATAAGATTTGACTTTAGTTATGCAAAGATGGAAAACCGCTTTTTGGAGAATCTTATCAGCACCATACTGCCGAACATCCTGCTGGTCCCTGTGATCTTTTTCCTTTTCGGGCTCTACAAGAGCCTCTGGCAGTACGCAGGCATGCATGAACTCATGAGGATCGTGTTTGCGTGCATAACAGCCGACATCCTGCAGTTCCTTCTGTTTAAGATATATGACCGCACCATGCCCAGGAGCTACTGGGTGCTGTATCTCTTCATACTTTGTTTCTTTACGTTGGCGCTCCGTTTTGCCTATCGCTTCATAAGGCTCATTTCAGTCAGGATGCGGCAGCTTAAGGGCGGCAGTACGGAAAAAAGGATCATGGTGGTCGGTGCAGGAGATGCCGGAAACATGCTGATCAAAGAGATCAAGACCAGTGACAAGCTCAATGCCGACGTGGTCTGCGCGATAGACGACAATCCGAGGATCGTGGGTTCTACGATCAGAGGGGTAAAGGTGGTCGGAAACTGCGAAAGTATCGTGGAAAACGCCGAAAAATTCCTGGTCGACCAGATAATCATTGCAATGCCGTCTGTCGGAAGAAAGCGCATTTCCGAGATCGCGGACATCTGCAGCCATACCGGATGTGAACTTAAGATAATCCCGGGTATTTATGAATTTGTAAACGAAGATGTTTCACTCTCACAGATAAGAGACGTGGAGATCGAAGACCTTCTCGGACGAGACCCTGTAGTGATAGATGTCAGCAGGATACTAGAGAGCATCAGCAAAAAGACCGTGCTTGTCACGGGAGGAGGCGGTTCCATAGGCTCCGAACTTTGCAGGCAGATCGCCGATGCGGATCCCAAAAAGCTCATCATCGTTGATATCTATGAGAATAACGCCTATGATATACAGCAGGAGCTCAAAAGGAATTTTCCCGCGCTCGACCTTGTGGTGCTTATCGCGTCCGTAAGGAATTATGACAGGATAGACAAGATATTTTCCGAATATCGCCCCGATCTTGTGTTTCACGCCGCTGCGCACAAGCATGTGCCGCTGATGGAAGATTCGCCGAACGAGGCTATAAAGAACAACGTCTTCGGAACGCTGAACACCGCGCGCGCCGCCGATAAATACGGCGTGAAGCGTTTTGTACTCATTTCCACCGACAAAGCGGTAAATCCGACAAATGTGATGGGAGCGTCAAAGCGTATCTGTGAGATGATCATCCAGGAAATGGCAAAACGCTCGAAAACGACTTATGTCGCGGTGCGTTTCGGAAATGTCCTTGGGAGCAACGGCTCTGTTATCCCACTTTTCAAGGAGCAGATAAAAGCGGGCGGGCCCGTGACGGTCACGGATCCGAACATCATCCGCTATTTCATGACGATACCCGAGGCGGTGTCACTTGTGCTCGAAGCGGGCACTTATGCCGCGGGAGGCGAGATCTATGTGCTTGACATGGGAGAGCCCGTAAAGATCATAGACCTTGCAAAAAATCTCATCAGGCTTTCGGGACTGACTCCAGGTGAAGACATAGACATCGTCTACACAGGGCTTCGCCCGGGCGAAAAACTGTATGAAGAGCGCCTCATGGACGAAGAGGGACTCAACAAAACAGAGAATGATATGATATCCGTTGCAAAACCCATAGATATGAACGGACAGGATCTGTTTTCAAAGCTTGAAGAGTTGTATACCGCAGTTTACGAAGAGACAGACGATGTGAGACAGCTCATCGCACGCATCGTGCCCACATATAAGCCCTGGGAAGCACACTGATCGCAAAGTGCCCTCATTTCGTAAAGGATCCTGATACACATTTGATGAAAAAAGGACTTAACGCATCACAACTGAAGATCATCGCGATCATTGCCATGACCATCGATCATGTGGCGTGGGGATTTGTGGATATGTTTACGCCCCTCGGACAGATAATGCATGTCCTGGGGCGTCTTACCATACCCATAATGTGTTTTTTCATTGCAGAGGGTTTCAGAAGGACTTCGTCACTCAAAAATTATTTCTTTAAAATGGTCACTTTTGCGCTCGCGTCCGAGATCCCTTTCAAACTCTTTTTCGGAGAAGAATACGGATACAGGTGCAATTTCATCTTTGATCTTACTTTGGCGCTGACAGCGCTTACGATCTCAAGGGCCGAAAATATCACAAAAACTCTTAAAGCGCTGCTTGTCGCTCTTGTGGTCGTTCTTTCCGCAGCAGTCGGCGGATGGCCCGTGTTTCCGATCATACTTGTTTTTATCTTTTATTACGTAAAAGACATAAAAAAGCAGTTCCTCTGGTGCTTTGCGGCCGTTGTGACAGTTGAGGCCGTGGTGATCGGACTGATACTGCTGAACGGAGTATATCATTTCTCGTCCTATGACTGGAAATGGTATCAGTGGATGTATTTCTTCGGCTTCCTTCTTGCGATCCCGCTCCTTGGAATGTATAACGGCAAGCGCGGGAATTATCCCATGGGCAGGATGTTTTTCTACTTCTACTATCCCTGCCATTTCCTGGTGCTCTGGAGCATACAGAAACTGATCGCGAAAGATCCTTATCCCGTATACACGGCGGTGCACTTTGTGTGCCTTGTTGTCTTTATTGCTATAACGATACTCTTTTTAAGCGCACCTCCTTCAAAGCCGCTCATCCCGACGGTCATGATAGGAGTTTCGGGCTGTGTCTATATGTTCGGATACATCATGGAGGTCATGGCGGACGGCAATGTGGACATCGCCTTTTGCGGGGTGATCGTCGAATATCTCGGAGAGACTGTGCTCTTTATCGTCTGGGTATGGTTCATCTCGCTTTTCTGTAAGCTGAACATATCCAAATATGTATACCTTTTCCAAGGCGTGGTGGCTGTGATCGTCATGTGCCTTCTGATCACCACAAGACAGACTCATCTGTTTTACAGGAACGTCGGTATAAACAATGACGGCCCCTTCCCGAGGCTCGAACTTGAATACGGCCCGGCCTTCAACGCGCTGTTTTTCTATCTTACCGCGCTTTATCTGTTCATAATCATCGTTTCCGTAAAAGCCATGAAGAACAGCACGGGCATCGAGCGAAAGCGCATCATCCGCATAACCGTGGCTTTTGCATGCCCCTGGATAGCTTTCGGCATAAAGTTCACAGGGCTCACGGGCGGATATGAGATAGCATTCATCGGAGTAATGGGGACCGCGCTTTTCATCTACAATGCGGTGATCAAATTCGGCTATTTCAACTCTGTGCAGATAGCGGGCGAAAATGCCATAAACGAGTACAGTGAAGGAATGCTCGTCACGGATCCTCATTTCGTGACACGTTACGTCAACAAAAAAATGAGAAAGCTTTTCCCTCGGCTTACGATAGGCTCAAAAGCGACAAACGAGCCGGTGATCCGTGAGATGCTTGTCGGCGGGATGGTCCGCTTTGAACATGATGACAGGATATTTGAAGCGCAGGTCTCCGAGATCAGAGAGCAGAATTACATGCAGGCATATATGCTGTTCCTCAGAGACATGACGGAGCATTATGCATATCTGGATGCGCTCGAACGCAGTTCCCAGAGAGACCAGCTCACCGATGTATACAACAGACGGTTTTTTACTGAGCTTGTGAGCAATTACATAACCGAAGGCTATGACGGCTGCTTTATGATGATAGACGTGGATGATTTTAAGAATGTCAACGACAGCTTCGGACACGATGCCGGAGATATCGCGCTGAAGGCGGTCGCGGACGCGATCACGCGCACAGGCACAGAGGAACATATAGTGGGGCGTCAGGGCGGTGACGAGTTCACAGCCTTTTATAAGGGGCTCACCGACAAAAAGAGGATAGAAGAACTTGGAAACGAGATAATAACGGCATTTAAAGAAGAACTCTTAAAAGTACTTCCCGAATGCAATACATCCCTATCGATAGGAGCAATGCTGGTATCCGAAGCGGACGCAGGAAACACCGGAGACGATGTTTACAAAGCTCTGTACAAGGCTACGGACCGCGCGATGTATGCGGTGAAGAAGGCCGGGAAATCTGGCATCACGGTAAGATAACAAAAGGGCAGAAGCGCTTACGGCTCCTGCCCGGTTTTTTATTTATTTCTGATCACTTTGCTTCTTCGATCTTTGCGTCGGGAGCATTCTTCTTTACGGACTCAATGCCCTTAAGGCAGTTGGCTTCCGTGGTGTAGCCTTCGCTGGTGGCGATGATGTGGCCGTTTGTTGCTTTAAGGCGGAAACGGAACTCACCCTTCTTGTCCTTGTAAACCTCATACTTGGGATTCTTCTCGGCAGCAAATCCGGCTTTTGTCTGGTTCTCGATCTTGGAAGTGCAGTTCTTCTGAACGCTTGCGATACCCTTCTTGCAGGCGGCTTCGGAAGCATAGACCTGACTGGACGCGATTATCTCACCGTTTCCGGACTTGAGATCGAATTTCGTTCCGGCAGAAGTCTTTTTGATGACAAATTTACCCATAAATTATGACCCTCCTGAATTGAAAGAATATTGTGCCTTTCGCACATAAAACATTATACACAAAGCACAAACACTAGTCAAATACTAATTAATTGTTTTTTTAATGGTTTTTTAATGATTAAAATGGGGCTCCGCAGGCCCCGAAAACTTGCATTTTTATCTTTGATATGAGATAATCAAAAGAGTGGTTATGCCTACTAAATCAAAACTACGGAGTATGCTATGAATAAGATCACAGCAAGAAAAAAAGGAACCGGACTTATCGCAAAGATCGCTCTTGTTTTTCTTTTGTTCATAGTCTTATCGCTTGTGGTGTGCACGATCGTCACATATCGCGCACAGATGAGAAATTACAAAAAACTCAAGTGTGAAGAGATCGAGGAAGTGAGCGAATATCTGGCGGTCTTCCTTCAGAAGGACGGACAGAGCTTTATTGACTATGTGGACTATTACAAGGCTCATTGCAAGGACTTAAAGATACCGTATGACTTTGATGAATATCAGACTGCGTATGACGCTTTTCTTGACGGAATGGCAGAAAAGTATCCCGGAAAGACTCTGTATCACGATATATTCCCCGAGGACATCTCAGACGATCTGAAAGTCCTGTATTATACATATTTTCATGAATACTGGATACTCGCTTTTGAGCAGGCCAGAGCTGCTTTTGACCTTCCGTACACATATTTCCTGCTGATGGACGACGATACTCATTATGCGACTTACATGATCGACGGTGAGCGCATTGAGGATGTCGGGCACGAAGGGATCCCAGACAATCCGGGATTCATCTATCTTGGTGACAATTATTACGAGGACCCGGCTGAAAAGGAGCTTCTGTGGACCACCTGGAATACCGGAGAGGAACAGCACAGGACCTTTGTGTGGGACAATGAGTGGGGAAACACGTATGCATATTATTATCCGCTGATCATAAACGGTCAGAGGATAGGTCTTGTCGCAGCCGAAGTGGACGTAAAGAAAGTGAATGAAGGAATATTAAAGTCCGCACTCGTGCTGGACCTTGAGATCGCCCTTGTTCTTGTGGTGCTTTCGGCACTGCTCCTTCTCTATATTGAAAAGCAGTACATCCTTAAGATCAAATTCCTTTCGGGATGCCTTGCAAAACTCGACGTTAACGGAAAAACGGAAACAGCCGACGAGATCGATACAAAGGCATTCTCGAGTGACGAGATGGGAACGCTTGCCGATGGAATTTCGGGAATGCTCCGCGATCTTGACGAGCACGAGCGTAAGATCGAAAAGGCCGCAAAGATGAAAGACGATTTCCTGGCAAACATGAGCCATGAGATCAGAACGCCCATGAACGCTGTTATAGGCATGACAGACCTTATCCAGAGAGAAGAGGTTTCCGACAAGGTATCAAACTATGTTTCACAGATCAAATCCTCCGGAAATTCTCTTATCGCGATCATCAATGACATACTCGATTTTTCAAAGATAGAATCAGGCAGGTTTGACATCGTGCCCGGTGAATACAGTCCCGTCGAAGTTCTCAACAGCGTTGTCAATATGACGCTGAATAAGCTCAGTGACAAGCCGGTCGATCTGGACATTGACATGGATCCCGACATTCCGGCGGTGCTTTACGGCGACAGCAACAGGATCAAGCAGATACTTGTCAATCTCACGAGCAATGCCGTAAAATTCACAAATAAAGGCAGCATAACCATCCATGCTTCTTTTGAAAGGAACAATGAAGGCGGCATCTTAAAGCTGTCGGTCGAGGACACCGGTATAGGCATAAAGCCGGAGGACAAAGACAGGATCTACGACTCCTTTGCACAGGTTGACAGCAAGCGCAACAGAAACGTGGAGGGAACAGGACTCGGACTTACCATATGCCGCCGCCTTGCGGATCTTATGAACGGAAAGCTGTCCATGGACAGTGAATACGGCCTCGGCAGTGTATTCTCGGTAGAGCTTCCGCAAAAAGTGGTGGACCAGAGTCCCACATCCCACATAAAGGATCCGGACGGCATCATCGCTTTGTACATGTTCTCATCGGAACTTCGTGACGAGGCATTTGAACGTGACGCGAAGCGGCTTTCGGTATTCTGCGAAAAAGCAGAGAACTCCTCCGATGCCGAAAAACTCTGCCTTGATATATTAAAACGGTTCCCGGGAAGAGAATGCTTCATCTTTGTGGATTCCGACACGGCAATGTCACTGAGCCCGGAGTTTTTCAACAGCCGTGCCGACATAAAGCCCGTGCTTGTCATGGACATGGCTTCAAAACTCACTCTTGACCTGGTGGGCCTCACTTTTGCCACATCTCCTCTTTATACCGCAAACATGGCCATGATCTTTAACAAAGAGAAGGAAGCAAGAGCGAAGAATGAGGAAACCGATACAGCGCTTGATTTTACCGCGCCCGACGCGAATGTACTCGTCGTCGACGACAATATAGTAAATCTCACCATTGCGGAAGGACTCCTTGAGCCTCTCAGGATGAATGTCACCAGAGCCGTGAGCGGAAAAGAATCGGTAATGCTCGCAGGAAGAGAAAAGTTTGACATCATCTTTATGGATCACATGATGCCGGAGATGGACGGCGTTGAGGCGATGCATGTGATCAGGGAGAAATATCCTTCTTACAAGAACGTTCCGATCATCGCGCTTACCGCAAATGCGATAAATGAAGCAAAAGAAAGGCTTCTTGCAGAAGGCATGGATGATTTCATACCGAAGCCGATAGAACTCAGGCTCCTCCTTTCAAAGGTAAAACACTGGCTGCCCAAGGAAAAGATCATACAGATGACCAAGGAAGAGGCCGCCGTCGCGGCACTTGAACATGCCGAGCGTGTGAGCGAAGACAGCGATACCCTTATGATCGGAGACCTTGATGTACAAGGCGCTCTTTCGATGCTTGGCAGCGAAACACTTTTCTTCAACATCCTCAAGGAATACTACAGGATCATGCCCGAAAAGGAGCAGAGCATCAGAGAAGCATGGGAGAACAAAGACTGGAAGACATACACCATCGAGGTCCATTCGTTAAAGAGCACATCCGGACAGATAGGAGCAAAGGAAGTGCAGAAAATGGCTGCGGATCTTGAGGCGGCCGGACGTGAAGAAAACGAGAGCTTCATTGATGAACACACAGAGGAACTCCTTGAACGCTACACAGCATACGCGCCTGTTTTCAAACCTTTCTGCGAGGAAGATGACGAAGATGATATGTCAAAGCCCGTGGCCGACTCCGAGACTGTGAAAGACGCTTTTTCAAGGCTCAGGAGCGCCGCGGACAGTCTGAATCTCGATGAGATGGAAAACATCGTGGGGAAAATGTCCGAATACAGATATCCCGATGAAATGAAAGAATTGTTCGAATCACTGAAGCAGGCCGTTCAGGATATAGACGCCGACGGCTGCATCGCGGTTCTCGACAAGTGGGAGAGCATAATGTGAGACATTTATGATCTCACAGGATCCAGAGGTTTTATTGATGGAAAACGAGTTACTTGAATATGAATGCCCCGCGTGCGGTGGCATGCTCGAATTTGACACAGCCTCACAGATGCTTAAGTGTCCCTATTGCGACACAAAGTATGATGTTGAGGAATTCAGAAAGAGGCTTGCGGAAAAGCAGAAAAAAGCCGAGGAAGCGAAGGATTCCCGGCTTGAGCAGTCAAATGCGGAGTGGGTTGATGACAATCTTCTGATCTATGTCTGTCAGTCCTGCGGCGGAGAGATCATCGGCGACAAAACACTCGGAGCCACTTCCTGCCCCTTCTGCGGGAACAATGTCGTTATGACGAAGCAGTTCAAGGGCGCATTAAAGCCCGACTGCATGATCCCTTTTAAGATCGACAAGGAAGCTGCAAAGGCTGCTTTAAAGAAGCATTTTGAAGGAAAAAAACTTCTCCCGCCGAGCTTTAAGACAGAAAGCAAGCTTGATGAGGTAAAGGGCGTGTATGTGCCCTTTTTCCTGTTCAATGTGGACGCGACCGGACGTGCGGAGTACAATGCGACAAACGTGCGCACATGGACTTCGGGGAATTATGATTACAGAGAGACAAAGCATTTTGACATAAAGCGTGAAGCGATCGCCGCTTTTGATGACGTTCCCGCTGATGCTTCGACAAAAATGGCGGACGATCTGATGGATTCGATAGAGCCATATGATTACAAGGCTCTTGTTCCGTTCAACCCGGCCTATCTTGCGGGATTTCTCGCAGACAAGTATGACGTTGAGGCGGACAAGCTCGTGCCGAGGATACGTCCGAGAGTGGAAAGCACGCTTTCTTCACAGATCGACGGTACGGTGGGAAAATACACCACTTTGAACAAAAGGTCCCGCGCGGTCGTGCTTGACAGAGTAAAGAGCAGATATGCGCTCCTTCCCGTCTGGGTGCTCACCACGAGGTGGAACGACAAACCGTATGTCTTTGCGATGAACGGACAGACAGGAAAGTTTGTCGGAAACCTTCCGATGGACAAAAAGCTGTATTTTAAATATCTTGCGAAATATACGGGACTTATCGGTATCATCGGAGGAACGATATCGTTCCTCTTCTATATGTCCAGATACTGGTTCTGACAGGGAGGCGCGTGATGAAGATGTATACGTTTTTTAAAAGATCCGCCGCCCTTGCCGTAAGCTTTGTTATAGCGGCTGTGCTTGTTTTTTTACAGCCGGCGGTACCGGCCCATGCCGAAGATATGGATGATACAGGCTATATTGCCGAGGACGGGGAGACTCATTCACTTCATGTCGACAAAGACAGAGTGGTGGACAACCTGGGGCTTCTCAGCAATTCCGAGGAGCAACGCCTTGAGGAACTCTTTGACAGATATTCCGAAGAGCTGGATTTTGACATTGTCCTCCTTACGAGCGACACTCTCGGGGGCTGTGCCGATGTGATGCGGTATGCCGATGAATATTTTGAAGAGAACGGCTACGGAGTGGGAGACACAAGGGACGGCGCTATATTTGTAAGGTACCTGAACGGCTCCGAAAAGGAAGTCTGGATCAGCACCTGCGGAACAGGTCTGATATGCCTGTATGACGATTATATCGACGCGATCTATGAAGAACTGACTCCCGCCTTCCTTGACGGGAGATATTATGAGGCTTTTAAGATCTTCGGTGACATGACCGCAGACTCCGTAAGGCGCTGGGAGCAGGAAGGCGAACCCACCGATGTTCACGGCAATTCGGGAAACACTTATTACTATGACGAAGAGCAGGGATCGTATTTTAACTATATTTACGGAAAACCTGATTACTCACTGAACTACCCGTTTTATTTCTGGGTATGGCTTTTCATAAGAGGCTGCATACTGCCTACCGTCATCGGACTTATCTTTGCGCTCATAAAGACAGGTTCGATGAAAAAGCAGTTAAGATCCGTGGAAACCGCGGGCGGAGCGGCGCAGTATGAACGGAAAAACAGTTTTGTGCTCAGGGTGAGCACGGATAATCTCGTCCGTACAAATACCACAAAGACAAGACACGTGGAAGCGTCGTCCTATTCCGGAGGACGATCCGGCGGAGGCGGGCACGTTTCAAGCTCTCACCACTCTTCGGGCGGATTTTCGCACGGCGGCGGCGGACGCCACATGTAATACGATAACTTACAGGCTTACAGAGGTCGATGGATGAAAAAACTGAACGCCATTTTGATATTGGTTACCGCACTCAGTATAGCAACGCTTGTATTCGTGCTATATTCCACCGGCGTGTTCGCAAAAGGTGAGCCTGAACCCACGCCAGTTCCCGGAGCCACACCGAGCCCCGTGATCCCGCGTGAGCAGTATCAGAACGACTACGAAGCGGACCCCGATCAGAGTAAAGAGATCGCGGTGATAAATGTTCTTGAACATTTTACGACTTATGGTTCACCTGATACAATATACACATATTCCTTCCAGAACAAAGTACGCGCTTCGATAGACAAGTTGATCGAAGAAGGCGATTACACTGAGGATGAGCCGCTTGTCATAAGAAACCCGTTCTGCACAAACACACAGTCACTCTATATCTATTTCAGGACTTCATATCCCTGCGCCGCAGGATACAATGTGCACGTTTCTTCGGCGGATTCCGGTGCGGACGATTTCGGAGGATACGTCATCGCATCGAAGGAGCATTACGTTTTCGAAGACGGATGCGAGGAAGAAGTAAATACCTCGCTGGTGCACGAGTTCAGCATCACGGGGATACAGCCGGGCATCACAAATACCATAACCATAAGGCTTGTGGACGAAAAAGGCATCATCAGGATGCGCCGTTTCTATTACAACTTTGAGGAGGGATTGGACAACAGCACTCAGGCAAAGCTTAAGACCGAACGCGCCACCAAGACGGTTGTCGTTGATGAAGAGACACTTGAGACCGCGACCGTGAACGTGAGCCCTCATGAACTCTCAGACGGGCTGTTTGCAGTTTTCCGCGGGATCAACGGATATGTGCCCTACATGATGGTCTATGACAACAAGGGCTATGCCCGCATGGAGGTCCCGCTTGTAGACACGACAGCCGAGAGCGTGTGCGTTAAAGACGGGTTCATGTATCTCCCGGTCTCGCAGAATAAGTTCGTAAAGATCAGCTCTCTCGGAGAAGTGGTAAAGATATATACTACAGATGAGTTCAGATTTGAGAGCGCATGGTGCATGGATGACAACGGAAACGCGCTGATCGTCGCGACCGATCTCATGCAGTCGGGCAAGCGTGACGTGGTATGCGTTGTTGATCTGGAAAAAGACGCCGTCAGCAAGCTTTTTGACATGGGCGACCTTTTGAAGGACTACAAGGCGGCATCCGGGAAAAAAGACTGGATCGGACTTTCGTCTATTTCCTATACAGGGGACAATATGGTGGTATTGTCCGCAGATGTCCCAGGGGTACTTATCAAGGTGAGACGCATCTACAACGGCCCCAGACTTGTGGGACTCGCAGGCACGGGAAAGGGCTTTGAAGAACTGGAGAATATCTCAAAATTCTTCTTTGTGAACGAAGGAAATTTTGATTTCCCGTCCACGGTGACGATGTCCGGATACAGAGAGTACGACCTCATAAAAGAGACCCGATCCTACATCTGGATGCTTGACAGGAACAAGGACTATCGTTACGAAAAGAATGAAGAACATTTCTCATATTTCACCGAGCTTCTCATCGACGATGAGGAGAGGACTGTGAGAAAGATAAAAGACAGTGTGCTGCTTCCGGAGCTTTTTGACGATTCAAAGCTTATGAAGCACGGCGACAACTGGCTTTTGATAAACGGCGCGGACAGCAGCTTCAAGGAATATGACGAGGATCTTCTCCTCATAAACACATTCACTTACGAAGCGCCAAAAACCATAAAGACCATCGAGCAGCAGGACAAAGATGAGGACGATCCGCCTCCGGACGATACTGTGAGATACACGGGCATCGACAAGTTCGATCCGCTCGATTATCTGTTCACGGATGAGGTCATTGTTTACGTGAACACAGAAAAGAACTGATCTAAGGGGAACACAGCAATTTGGGTAAGAATCTGTATATAGCGGAAAAACCGAGCGTCGCTGAGGCTTTCGCAACAGCTCTTCATGAGAGCTTTTCAAGACATGACGGGTACAAGGAGTCGGAGACGAGCGTTGTTACCTGGTGTGTGGGACATCTGATAACCATGAGTTATCCCGAGGAATACGATCCCGCGCTTAAAAGATGGACACCGGAGCCGCTTCCTTTCATTCCGTCGGAGTGGAAATATGAGGTGATCCCGTCGAGTGCAAAGCAGTTCAACATCGTAAAAGGACTGCTGAACCGCGCGGATGTGACCTGTATATACATATGCACTGACTCGGGGCGTGAGGGTGAATACATTTACCGCCTCGTGGACCAGGAGGCCCACGTTCCCAAGGACAAAGTGAGGCGCAGAGTCTGGATCGATTCACAGACCGAGGAAGCCGTTATCGAGGGGATAAAAAACGCAAAGACCTGGGATGCATATGACAATCTTTCGGATGCAGCGTATCTTCGCGCAAAGGAAGATTACCTCATGGGCATCAATTTTTCAAGGATACTCACCATCAAATACGGGAATGCGCTGCAGCATTTCACAAAGGCCGAAAAACGCTCCGCGATCTCTGTGGGACGTGTGATGACCTGCGTTTTGGGGATCGTGGTGAGAAGAGAGCGGGAAATACGTGACTTTGTAAAAACACCGTTCTACAGAGTGATAGCAAAGACAGGGCCCGGGTTTGAAGCGGAATTCAGAGCGACCGAGGGCAGCAGATATTTTGCATCACCTGCGCTTTACAAGGAAAACGGCTTTAAAAAGCGAAAAGACGCCGAAACACTGATCTCACAGCTCTCGGGACATGACGGTACGGTACATTCCATAGAAAGAAAGACCGAAAAAAAGCAGGCGCCGCTCCTTTTTAACCTCGCGGAACTTCAGAACGCCTGCTCAAAACGCTTCAAGATAAGCCCCGATGAGACGCTTAAGGTCACTCAGGAGCTTTATGAGAAAAAGCTCGTGACATACCCGAGGACCGACGCGA
Source organism: Lachnospiraceae bacterium (assembly GCA_016283775.1). Taxonomy (GTDB): domain Bacteria; phylum Bacillota; class Clostridia; order Lachnospirales; family Lachnospiraceae; genus RGIG3528. Next base: position 20,447 of record JAEENL010000076.1, read on the forward strand.
GAGTGCTTTCTACGGCAGTCGCCAAAGAGATATACAAAAACATCGGCGGACTTAAAAACTTCCCTCCGGTCGCAGCGCTTGCGGAAGAGATAATGACCGGAAAGAAATATGCGGGGATAGAAAAAAGCAAATACTGTGATGACAAAAAGATAACCGATCACTATGCGATAATACCCACCGGACAGACGGCGGCGTATAACAGTCTCGGAAGCCTTCAGCAGAAGGTCTACGAACTGATCGTGAGACGTTTTTTAAGCATATTTTACCCACCCGCGGAATACAAAAAAGTCTCGCTCGTCCTTGATATCTGCGGCGAAAAGTTTTTTGCGGGATTCCGTGTGCTCGACAAAGAAGGGTATCTTAAAGCACTCGGAACAAATGTCGACGATGCTGGCGCCGAAAAGCAGGATAAGTCCGACAAGAAGGAACAGCCCGATCCCGAGGAGGACATGGTGATATCCTCGGATGCCTTGAGCCTTGTATCCTCAATGAAAAAAGGCGATACGGTGGCCATTTCCTCGCTTTTTGTAAAAGAAGGCGAGACAAAGCCGCCAAAACGCTACAACTCCGGCGATCTCATCCTCACAATGGAAAATGCCGGACAGTTCATAGAGGACGAAGAACTGCGCGCTCAGATAAAAGGAGCGGGGATAGGCACGAGCGCCACTCGCGCAGAGATCCTGAGCAAGCTTGTAAAGATAGAATATCTTGCACTGAACAAAAAGACACAGATCATCACGCCCACAAAGACAGGCGAAATGGTCTATGAGGTTGTAACGGGCTCCATCTATCAGCTTTTGAACGCGGAGCTCACCGCAAGCTGGGAAAAAGGCCTTTCGCAGGTGGCGGAAGGAAAGATAGGTGAGGCGGAATATATGAAAAAACTCACCGACTATGTAACGCAAAAGACCCTGTTCGTTAAGGGACTGAACAACATATCAAGACTCAATTCGGCATTTTCGGAAGTGGAAAGGAATTACAAAAATGATAAGTGATTACGCGGTAAAAAACCTGTTCGACCTTGAGAAAAGCATCGCGGGAGCTGAAATAGGCGCATTTACCTATCCCTGGGAGGTGCTCCCTAAGATCGGAGAGATCATCAAAAATATCGGAAGCACTCTTTCGGATGACTACGAAACAAGAGGAGAAAACATCTGGATACATAAAAGCGCTAAAGTAGCACCTTCTGCTTCGATAACCGGGCCCTGCATAATATGCGCCGATGCCGAGATAAGACATTGCGCGTTCATCCGCGGAAACGCTCTTGTGGGCGCGGGCGCTGTGGTCGGAAATTCCACGGAACTAAAGAACGTGATCCTTTTTGACAAGGTACAGGTGCCTCACTACAACTACGTCGGCGATTCCGTGCTTGGCTACAAGTCGCATATGGGAGCGGGCTCTATCACTTCAAATGTCAAATCGGACAAGACGCTTGTCGTGATAAAGGACCGCGAGAGTGGCGAGACGCTTGAGACCGGGCTTAAAAAGATGGGTGCGGTGCTCGGAGACAATGTGGAAGTCGGCTGCGGTTCCGTGCTTAACCCCGGCACTGTCGTCGGAAGCAACAGCAGGATATATCCGCTCTCGTCCGTAAGAGGCTGCGTGAAAGCGGGAAGCATATACAAGAACGGAAATGAGATAGTAGAGATCAAATGACTTCGGAGGCCGGCATGGAATTGGGGAAGACTACGTCAAGGGATTTTTACATAGATGTCGTTGAAAATGAGGGCGAATTAAAAGAAATCTATCTGTTCATAGTGGATCATAAGGCAGACAAGACCTTCAAACTCACCGAAAAGACACTTGACGGTGAAGACAGGATGCAGGAGTTTCTTGATACGTTTCTTGCGATGAGAAGATCCGGCATCGCCACGCACTATTTCGCGGTAAATGCGAAAGAAGTGATGAAACTTCTCGTAAAGCCCCTTAAGGAGACATCCGGAAAAGCAAAGCAGGCCTTTACCGAAGAAAGAGACAGTAAGCTTCCCGGGGAATGGCTCACCGATTGCATCAGCATGGGACGCGCGGTGCCGATGACTTCGTTTGACGAGCGCCCTGAGCTTGGTGCCGCCTTCAGAAGAAGACTTAAAGAAAAGTATCATTCGGTGTCCGAAGAAGTAAAGCGTGTCAAAAGCACACATGTCTTCCTGGATTATTCCAGACCTTCATCCGGCCCCGAGCTTTCGGTAAGAGTTACGGATGCGTTCATGAACACCATCGAGGAAACGAAGCTCTTTGGCCGTATAGAAGACGACATCATGGTGCTCAAGCTTTCCGAGATTCTTAAAAAATATCCTGAGGCCGACATCATCACAAACAGGACGAGCGACCGCATGTATGCGCTTGTCGACGCGGCTCTCCTTGCAAACGGAAAGGAACCTGAGCCTGTCATTTATTCCGTGAACAGCATGCTCCACGCTCTCGGAAAAAGCGACATTCAGGCATCTCCAGATGCCTACAGGGATTACATCATGGTGGCGGAAGAACTCAGGTTCGGTCGTTACGAGGATGATGAAGTTTTCGGCGTGCATGTCCTGAAGCTCCCTTTCAGGTACAATTCCGAAAAGGCATGGAAGAAAAATTTTAAAAAGAATCAGCTTTGGAGGCGCGGCAATTCCGAGGACGAATATTTTCTCATGGGAGACGACCGCGAGAACGATAAAGAAAAAAAGTCAAAAAAGGAACAGACCCAGACTGTTGTGGGACGCTACACTGTCGAAAAGGGAAACGAAAAGTTTGTCTTAAAGATCGAGCGTGTTTCCGTAAAGAAGTACATAAGAGGCTTTGCGGTGCTGACGATTTGGCTTGAGAACCATTTTTATCCGGGTGAAAGAGACATCAGACGTATTAATTCATTAAGTTCCGCGCTCTGGGCTTCCTCCTACGCCGACGACGAGCTTCCCGATGTCCTCAGCATCCAGATGAAAACGGACACAAAGACCTACAGCCTTGAGGCCGTAAAAAGAAAGGCAGCGGGCATAGAACCGTGGCTCGGCCTTCTCCTCACAATGGGAAGAAAGAAGAGCAACAGCAAACGCAGATATTTCGGATCGGCAACGCTTTCCGAAAACAGTTACACTTATTACAATGACGGGACTGTGAGCCTTTACGGAGAAGACTTTGACGAGGCGTCGGAAAAAGCTCTCATAGCCGGTGAGTACCTGTTAAATATTGAGCGTGAGCTTGCATATGCGCTTGAGCCGGAAAATGACAAAAAGACCGGAGTCTTGAGCCTTTCGAGGAAAAGACAGGTAAAGAGGCTTGCAGGAGAATTTGCCTATATGACCGCTTCATATGCATATGATGAGGAGCATTCCGCATTTTCTGAAGCATTCAGGAATGTCTACCGTATCAGAAAGGGCTTTGAGACTGAAGAACGACTGAACACTAAATTTGCCCGCATTTACAGGCGTTTCGCATAATAAACCGGAGGTTTTGCATGAACAACGGTGAAATTTCAACTGCAGTGATAAAAAGGCTGCCCAGGTATTACAGATATCTCGGGGAACTCCTGAACAACGGAGTGGTGCGCATCTCTTCAAAGGAACTCAGCGAAAGGATGGGCGTCACTGCTTCACAGATCCGTCAGGATCTCAACAATTTCGGAGGCTTCGGACAGCAGGGCTATGGCTACAATGTCGACTATCTTCACGGAGAGATCGGGCGGATACTTGGTCTTGATGAAAAAAAATCCATGATCATAGTGGGCGCCGGCCATTTGGGACAGGCCTTTGCAAAATATTCCGATTTTGTAAAGAGGGGCTTTGTGATAAAAGCTCTCTTTGACATTGATAAGGACCTTATCGGGCGGACCTTCAACGGTATCAAAGTCCTTTCAATGGACGATCTTAAGGCGTTTCTCGAGGAGACACAGGTGGACATCGCCGCCATAACCGTTCCGAAGGATCCGGCTCCGAAGGTCGCAAACGAACTGGTAAAGCTCGGGATAAAGGCGATATGGAACTTTGCTCCGACCGATCTTTCACTTCCCAGGGAAGTGGCGCTTGAAAACGTTCATCTCACGGAAAGCCTGATGAGACTCTCTTACAAGCTAAAGGCTAAGGAGAGCGAAGGACTTTAAGAACGGAGGATCACATGAAATACGCACTTGACGGCCTGCAGGCAAGAGAGATAGACAGGATCACCATAGAGGAGATCGGTATTCCCGGAATGGTCCTCATGGAAAAAGCGGCTCTCGGCATCGCATATGCCGCACAGTCGATGTTTCACCCCACAGACAGGATAGTGTGTGTCTGCGGTTTCGGAAACAACGGCGGAGACGGCATCGCAGCCGCCCGTATTCTTTTTACCAGAGGACTTGACGTTTCGATATACCTTGTCGGCGACAGGAAAAACTCCACAAAGGATACAAAACTTCAGTTAAAGATCGCAAAGAACATGGGCATTAGAATCGTTAAAAAGATCGATTATGCCGATTTTGACGGCATTATAGATGCCATCTTCGGAGTGGGGCTTTCCAAGCCCGTTACGGGTGATCTCTATAAGGAGATCGAAAAGATCAACGCTTCCGGAAAAAGAGTGCTCGCAGTCGATATCCCATCAGGCGTATCCGCTTCTGACGGCAAGGTACTCGGCATAGCTGTGAGAGCAGAGGAGACTCTGACCATAGGACACATAAAGATCGGCTGCATCCTGTATCCGGGTGCGGATTACGCGGGAAAAGTCGTTCTCTGGGATATAGGGACGTCCCTTTCTCTTCTTAAAGAGCCTCCGACATGCTTTTATTACGATGAGCAGCCTGAGCTTCTTCTGCCTTTGAGAAAAGCGGATTCCAACAAGGGAACATACGGCAAGGTCCTTGTGATCGCGGGCTCAAAAAATATGTCAGGAGCCGCTTTCTTTGCCGCGTCAGCTTCATACCGCATCGGCGCGGGCCTTGTAAGAGTACTCACCACCGACGACAACAGAGAAGTGCTGCAGAGACAGCTTCCCGAAGCCGTGCTCACGACATACACGCTGAATGAAAACGGCGGTATCGCTGAAGAATGCTCCGACGATATAAGAGACGCCATCACCGAGTGGCCTGATGTCATCCTCATCGGCCCCGGGATCGGACAGGGCACGGCTGCGGCCACCCTTGTAAATTTCGTCCTAAGCGAGAGCAGGTGCCCGCTTGTTATTGACGCGGACGGGATCAACATCATCGCAAAGATGATATCCGAAAAGACCAAGGACTGCGACACCCCTGAAAACAGGATACGTGTCCTTGCACAGATGCTTCCCGCAAATACGGTGCTCACCCCGCATAAAAAGGAGCTTTCGAGGCTTTCCGGAGTTTCCATGGCCGAGCTTGCGGCCGGCATGATCTCGGCAAGCAGTGAATTTACAAAGGACAATGAACTTGTGATGGTAAAGAAGGATGTGAGAACGATCGTTTCGTTCGGAACATCAAACTACATAAATGTCACCGGGAACAACGGAATGGCCACAGGAGGCAGCGGTGACGTGCTCGGAGGCATCATCGCGGGCCTCATAGCCCAGGGTGAAAAGGAACGCTCCGCAGCCATGACAGGCTGCTACATACACGGGATCGCCGGAAATATCGCAGCAACAAAGATGGGCACCAGATCCATGATCGCGAGCGACATCCTTGATGCCATTCCGGAAGCGATCGGCAGAGGAAATGAGGAAAAACCAGGTAATGAGAACGATTGATGATTTTAAGTGCGAACGCACAGGTCTTGTGAATGTCGGTGATGAAGTGGAGATAAGAGAGGGATCGCTTCCAAACTCCGTGTACTACTATGTCATCGAGCCCGCCGTCGCAATGAGCGGGAACTATTCACTCGGAGAAAGACTTGTGGACAGAAACGGAAATGTGATCACAAAAGGCAGGATCACCGACATAAGACAAAACGACAGAGGCTATTACATAACCGCGGAATTTGATGAATAGAGTAACGACGAACACAACAGAACAGATGACCGACGAGGAGACAAGGGAAAGATTCACCGACTTTTACGAAAAATCCTACAGACTGACGAGGTCTCTTACAAACGCATACATAGTATGCTTCAACTTCGATCTGGAGGAAGGGACATATTCGTCACTTAAAGGCGCAGAACTTTATGATTTCCTTGCGGTGAACAAGGGGGCCGATTATGTCATTGAAAACTGGCTCTCCACACTTCCCGAAAGCTCGGTAGATATCATGAGGGCATTTGTGGATCTTTCCACGGTCGATGAGAGAATGGGAGAAAAGGATATCATAAGCCGGGAGTACATCGATGCTTCCGGAAAATGGTACAGGGCAAATCTTATAGTTTCCGAGCGAAAAGAGGACGGTCATATAAGATCCGTGACCTTCGCGACTCAGGACATAGACGAGATGAAGAGCAGCGAACTCGAATGGAAGAGAGCGATCCGCGAAAGATTGGATTTTCTGTCGAGCATCGCGTCTGTATTTTACTCAATGTATCATTTTTATTTCGAAGGGAATGTCTATGAGGAACTGAGTTTTGTGCCGAGAGGCAAATTTCCCACACGTCTTCTTGACAAAGCCTGGGCGATATGGTGCTCAAACGATCTTGTTCAGGAATCGCTCCCGGGGCATGAGGAATTTCTTGATCTCAGCACGATGCCGATGCGGCTTACATTACAGGGAACACTTTCCGATGAGATCCTCACCAAGCCCCTCGGCTGGATAAATGTACTGATAGTGCCCTACAGAAGGGATATCGCTGGAAATGTCACCGAAGCACTGTTCCTCACACGTATCATAGATGAGAGAAAAAAGGCCGAGATAAGACAGCGGGAAGAACTGAAGATCGCAAACAGCAAGGCTTATCACGACGAGCTTACCACGCTCTACAACAGGCACGGATTCAACAGCCGCATAGACGAGATATTTTCCGCTCCGGAAAAATGCAAGGTTGCAGTCATCATGATGGACATAGATGATTTCAAAGCCGTAAATGACACTTACGGACACGACGCGGGAGATGTTGTGCTGAAAAACATCGCGGGAGTCATCATAAATGTTCTCGGAAATGACGCCGTATACTGCAGATGGGGCGGAGAGGAATTCAATGTGTTTTTAAAAGACGCAGACAATCCGGAAGCTATAGCGGAAAAGATACGCGAACAGGCGGAAAACACCGTTTCCGTTTTCGGAGACTACAGGATAAAAGTCACGCTGAGCCTCGGAGTATGCATTGCCGAGGACATGACAAAGACAAAGATCGCAAAACTCATAAACACTGCTGATAAAAATCTTTACGAATCAAAGCATACAGGAAAGAACAAAGTAACATCAGAAACAGTTTGACCGGAGGTGATACCATGACAACAGATGTTACGGCATATACCGGATACAGCCAGGTGGGCGATGTCATTACGCTTGCCCTTTGTTTGCTGAACCTTGTTCTTCTTCATTCAACCTACAACGCAAAAGATATAAGCCTCAGGATAGTGCATTTTTCGACCATAACGGTGGCAGTCAGCTGCATGAGCCATCTGGTCTGCTATCTTCTGATGGAGGAGATCACAAAGGAGAAGATACCATACATCTATCTCACGTGGCATCTTCCGAAGATCCTTCTCATCATCACTTTCTGTGCGTATATCCACTATATGCTGGTGCTTGTGGGGATAAGAGAGCAGAAGAAACTGTGGACGATCTACGGCATCATCGTCTTTGCGCTCATCATAGTCTATATCGTGCTTGAAGCGACTACTCAGTACGGAAAATGGGACTTCAGGATAAACGATGACCTGACTGTGCATGAGAACTTCTATTTCAGCTATTTCCATATCTATTATTTCATATGCTGCCTTATCATGACATCATGTATCCTCTTCCAGAGGAGGAAATACATCACAAAAGTCTTCAGGGCTCTTATCGGCGTGATGTTTATCTGCTATGCCATAAACATCGTTCAGTTCTTCAACAGACAGACGTCTTTTACCACATTCACCTATGAGGCGTGCATACTGGGCGTCCTTTTCCTTTTCCATCACAATCCTCTCGACAGGGATACGGGGACACTGGACTCAAAGTCGTTCTCCGCTTACATAGACGAGCTTTCCGTATCATCGTTCAAGGTACTCTGGCTTCACCTGGATTATGTCAGTCCTTCGCAGAAGTCCTTGCTTTCGGAGCATTTTTTCCATCTCACTGAACGCTTCTTTAAGCAGCCCATACTTTTCAGGATAACCGAAAACGTCACTGCGATGGTCTACATCAAAAAGAAAAATCCGGGCGCCGAAGAAAGAGTTAAAAAACTCATCGACTATTTCCTTGAGCTCTACAACATTTATCACATAGATTACAAAGTGGTCGTGATGGATTCGTCCACAGACGAAAAGAATCCGGCGACATATTATATCAAGCTTTATGACCATGTTTCCGACAAGATGGGAAAGAACGAGATAAAGTTCATGACGGATGAGGATGTCAAGAAATTTGAGTTCAGGGAATATCTCTGCGCCCAGTTTGATGACATGAGCAAGGTGGGAGACATAAACGACCCCAGAGTGCTCGTTTACTGCCAGCCCGTGCTCGACTTAAAGAGTGGCAAATTCACCACGGGCGAGGCTCTCATGAGGATGCTGCTTCCTCACGGAATGGCATTTCCCGACGAATTCATCCCCGTTGCGGAGCGTTTCGGCTATATTCACATGCTCAGCCGCATCATCCTTCACAAGACCTGCCTGTATATCAAAGAGGCGGAAGAAAAAGGACAGTGTCCTGAACGCATTTCCGTAAACTTCTCGATAAATGAGCTGAGACTTCCCACTTTCTGTGAGGAAGTTCTCTCGATAATCAACGATGTGGGGATCGGTACCGACAAGATAGCTATAGAGATCACGGAAAGCCGAAATGAAAAGGATTTTGAGACTATTTCCAATGTCATGAAGACTCTTCGTGAAAAGGGCATAAGGTTCTATCTCGACGATTTCGGGACAGGTTATTCAAACTTTGAGAGGATCATCGGACTTCCTTTCGACATAATCAAATTCGACAGAGCAATGACAAATTTTTCCGCGGAATCGGATACGAATTTCTCGATGGTGCGGGGCTTTTCCGCATTGTTCGCACGTAAGGGCTGCCAGGTGCTTTTTGAAGGCATTGAGACCAATGAAGACGAAGAGCGCTGCAAGATGATGAACGCGAGCTACCTGCAGGGCTACAAATATTCAAAGCCGGTGCCCATCGATGAGATCGAGAGTTTTGTTTTGAATGACAAGAGCAGCACATGAGTGACGTTAAGCCGAAAAATAAAGGCATCGGAGGATGGAAGATAAGCAGCCAGCTGTTATTGGTATATAGCCTGGCTGTTTTTCTGCCGCTTGTGATCATCGGATCCTTCCTTATCACCACGGTAAGCTCCACACAGAAAAAATATTACTCCGACCTTCTTGCGGGAAACAATGATGCCGTAAGGCAGACGATATATGAGATAACCACGCAGATATTCACGATCTCCGACAGTATCGTATATAACGACAGTCTCATAAATTTCCTGAACGGCTCCTATGAGAGCGAGCAGGATATGATCGTCGCGGCTTCAAAGACGACCATTCTTGACAAATATGCCGCAAGATACGCAGGACTTGACGGCATTTATGTTTACATCGACAGGGACGACATGGTGGACTACGGACAGTTCCACAAGGTCACCGACGAGATCAGGGAGTCGGACTGGTATCGTAAAGCTTCCGAGCAGTACATACCCTTCTGGATGGCATATGAGTCTACAGACAGCAGAAACACGAACAAGACCTGGAACCTTGTGCTCGTAAGAAAAATGGTGCTCGTCGGCGGAGAGAGAGAAGCCGTCATAATGATAAAAGTGAGAAACTCCTATCTTGCAAGCCGTATCACAAATTCAAGATATTCCACCATGATCTCGATAGACGACCAGCCGGTTGCGTTTGCGAGCCAGCAGTCGGTGATAGGTACAAAACCTGAGATTGAGATAGATTATGATGACAGATATTTTACCTATGAAGCCGAGGTAGTCTATAACGGAAGACAATCCCTTGTAAATGTCGACACACTTGTGCTCTCAAAGTCCGTGAACAAGCTCTATCTTGTTTCCTACGACACCGACGCCATAGGAAACATAAAGAGCATAATGCGGCTCAGCATCTTTATCCTTGTTGCGGTGTCCCTTCTTCCGCTCGTGATACTGTCGCTTTTCACACACCGCTTCACCGTGCAGGTAAAAAGCCTTCGTGACGAGATGCGAAAGGCAAGCCGCGGAGAATACAGAGACATGAAAGACGAGCTGTGGGGAAGCGAGGAACTTGCCGATGCCTTTAAAGACCTGCAAAAGATGGTGCTTGACATCCAGCGCATGGAAGCGGAGCAGTATGAAGCGCAGATCAAAGCGCAGAATATCCTTAACGACCAGCAGAAAATAGAGTTCAAGATGCTTTCAAGCCAGATAAACCCGCATTTCCTGTACAATACACTTGAGACCATACGCATGAAGGCGCTTGCCGCGGGAGATACGGAAGTTGCAAACGCGACCAGGCTCCTCGGAAAATCGATGCGGTATGTCCTTGAAAACACAGGAACGAAGGATACAACTCTCAGGAAGGAACTCGAACACCTTCAGGTATACCTTAAGATACAGCAGCTCAGGTTTGGGGACAGAGTGAACTATGAGATCAATGTCCGTGAAGGTCTTGACCCGGAAAGATACAAGATGCTGGGACTCCTTCTGCAGCCTGTGGCCGAGAATGCGATAGTGCATGGCCTTGAAGAACGGGAAGCGGGAGGAATGGTGCGTATCGATGTGAACGCTGCAGATGACAGGCTTGTAATAGACATCTCCGATAACGGCGGAGGAATAGGCGAAGAGGAACTTGCCGAACTTAAAGAAAGACTCGGAAAATATGAGAGCGAGGACAGGACAAACAGCATTGGACTTTACAATGTAAACCGCAGGATAAAGCTCAGTTACGGAAGTGAGTACGGAGTGGCGATAAGCAGCGAAAAAGGCGTGGGGACCAAGGTTTCCATAGTCATCCCGGCGTTGCCTGTCGGCTGACCGGAACAATGGTAGAATTTTTAATGTTTTTCATGTCAAATCCTTTCGGTTTTTTATGATCGTACCTTGCGATAGACTTAATACCGTGCCCGACATGGCATTTACATGCGGCACGGTATTTTGTTTCCTTTTGGGGAGACTCAAACGATCAACAGAGGAGGGTTTTATATGAAGAAAATGTTAAAGAAAGTCTTTGCTTTTGTTCTTGCCTTTGCGCTTTTTGCAAGCCTTGGCGTTGTAAGAGAAGCAAAAGCGGACGATCACACTGCATTCCTTATGTTTTCGGACCGCAACTGGGCATTCGGAAACTGGGATGCAAATCTTGCAAGCGCTACAACATCCGTTTCGCTTGACGGCGGAACTTACAAGGTCACACTGAACGCTGCCGAGGTCGGAGGAGACGGCAATACAGCCGCGGCCGGCGCAATGGTGTTCTGTGTGGATATCGTTGGCGCTCAGGCAGCGCTTGACGCAACCGGAGAGACATTCAGCCTGACAGGCCTTAAAGTACTTGCCGATGGTCAGGAATTTGCGATCGATCAGTCTAAGGTCGTTACCGGAGACATCGAAGGAAACGGAAATTTCCGTATCGAGATCTATAACGAGTACGGTTCGACCGTAAACGATCCCGCATTTGAAGCAACTTCACTCTCTTTCAAGAACACTCTTGAAGTTGAGTTTTCTCTTGCGAAAACAGTGAAGCTCAGCAAGACAGCTAGCACCGCATTCCTTATGTTCTCGGACCGCAACTGGGCATTCGGCAACTGGGACGCAAATCTTGAGAGCGCAACAACTGTCGTTGACGGAGCAGGCACATACAAAGTAGTGCTGAACGCCACGGAAGTCGGCGGAGACGGCACAACACCCGCGGCAGGCGCAATGGTATTCTGTGTTGATGTCGTTGGCGGCTCCAACGCTATGAAAGAAGAGGGAATGAAATATGAGCTCAAGGGCTTAAAGGTCCTTGCAGACGGAAAAGAATTCCCTGTGGATGTTACAAAGGTCGTTACCGGTGATATTGAGGACAACGGAAACTTCCGCATCGAGATCTACAATGAATATGGCGCGAGCGTGAACGATCCCGGCTTTGTTGCGACAGATCTTTCTTTCGCAAATACACTTGAAGTCGAGTTCACACTTGACGTAGTAGTAAACTCAGAGCCTTCCACCGCATTCCTTATGTTCACCGACCGCAACTGGGCATTCGGAAACTGGGATGCAGAGCTCAAGAGTGCGACCACGACAGTTCAGGGCGACGGAAAATATTCCGTTACACTTAACGCTGAAGAAGTCGGCGGAGACGGCACAACACCCGCTTCCGGCGCAATGGTATTCTGCGTTGATATCGTGGGACTCGCAAAAATCGCGGATATCGAGAACGTGAAATTATCCGATCTCAAGATTCTCGCGGACGGCAATGAAGTACAGTTTGACGCTTCAAAGGTTGCACTCGGCGATATCGAGGAAAATGGCAACTTACGTATCGAACTTTACAACGAATACGGAAAGACAGTATCCGATCCCGGCTTCGATCCCACAAAACTTGCTTTTGCAAAGACACTTACCGTTGAATTCGCATTAAGCGGCATCGTATACAAGGCTCCCGAACCTGCCGAGCCCGCAACATCTTCCGCAGGCCCTGTGGATCTTGACGGCACATACAATGCTTACATCGGATTCCAGACACCCACATATTCCTTCAGAAATGCATTTGATGACGCTTCTTACGGCCGCGGCATTTTGAGCGCTGACGGCGTGGAATATTTCATGCAGGTTACCGGCTGGGATGCAGACAACAATGCGATAAAGAGAGAGGGTACATTCGTAGACGCTGTGATCGCAGGTAACGGCACATATACAGTAAAGGCCGAAGGACTCGATCTTAAGGGCGATTTTGATTCTCAGGATTACATGAACCTGATCTTCCTTTCGACAGATATCCCGAACACCGGAGAAGTTACCATCAGCAACATCAGCCTGAAGGTAGACGGAAAGAGCGTTGAACTTCCCGACGCGGCTCAGGAACTAAACGCCGAGAGCGTGGATTATATGAATGTCCAGCTCCAGAGTAAGTGGAGCAAGACAGGTCTTGCCGAGATCGGTGCTTATCATGTGCCCATGACAAGCATGGAGATCACCTTCACAGTGAGCGGATTCAATTATGATAAGGCTGCGGAGGCTCCCACTGTCACCGAAGCACCTGCCGCAACATCCACACCTATACCCACCGCCACAGAAGCTACCAAGGCTACGGAAGCACCCAAGGCAACAGAGGCTCCCGCAGACAACGGAAACGGCACGGGCACACAGTCTGCGGCAGAGACCGATAACAACAACGTAAATGAACAGAAGTCCAACACAGGACTCATCATCGGAATCTGCGCCGCAGCAGTCATTCTTGCGGGCGGCATCGCATTCTTTTTCCTTCGCAAGAAGAAATGATCTTTAATCTATCTACAGACCGGTCGGGACGTTTAGCCCCGGCCGGGTTTTAAGGAGACCGGTATGGCAAAAAAGATCGAAGCAGGCAACGGGCCTACAGACAAAATATATTACGGTACGCGCATCAGCCTGTTATTTGCCTTTGTGCTGGTGTTTTTCAGCGAACTGAATCCTGCAAGGATATTCACGCAGATGAACAAGAACATGTCTCTTCTCACTGCGGCGCTTTCCTATGACAGGATCGTCGTGAACATCAAGTATGAGATCAACCATAACTATATCTTTAAAAGTGACATATACAGTCTGATGGTGGCGGCGGCGCTCATGGTCGCGGGCGTTGTCATTTTGTCCGTGGGAGCATGTATCTCTCTCGGAAACCTCAAAATG
>JAEENL010000077.1 GCA_016283775.1 Lachnospiraceae bacterium
GTACCTACAGTACGGAGTACAGCGAGTTCCCTGTGTCGTTCTATCTTTCTTCCCATCACGGAATTGTAGAGGTTCAGCATGCAGACCACAGATACCAGGAGCGTAAAGCATATGGTCACGATCTTTACGATTTTTGCTAAGGCCTTTTTAAGATCGGTGTATCCGTTTAAAAGGGATGCCGGCTGCAGCACGCTGTTGCCGTATTCGTCGGTAACGTCTGCGAGACTCCTTAAGAGCGTTCCGTCCGTATCTTTAACGTTAAAGAAAAATATGTCGTTTGAGATCCCCGGGCCAATCTCCGGAATTCTTTCAAGAAGCTTTTTTTCTGCTGTCTCGGACACAAAGATCGTGAGTTCTTTTCCTTTGAGTCCGTACAGTTCTTCCACATCCTCAGCGCTTACATAGCCTCCGAAGTTTAAGTCAAGCGCCACATTTTCCCACTTGTCATAATCAAAGGCTGAAGCTCCGAGGCTGTCACCGACCTGCATCTTCAGGGGCTTTTTGATCTGATAGAGAGCATATTGGGGGATCACAGTGCCCTCACCTTCGATCCGCGTGTCTTCTGTGGAAAACTGTACCAGATCGTACACTAAAGCAGTCGGGGTCTCTTCAAGACCGGTCGCGGAAAGTCCCGCGCGCTTTGCAAGACTTGCAAAATCCTCGTCGGTAAGGACTATCCTGTATGTAGTGGGATGGTTAATGCAATCCGCGGACCCGAAATACATTTCCTTCAGCTCATCGGAAAGACCGTCGGGATAATATTTACCTATGAATTCGGTAAGACTCTTTTTATATTCATCAGTAAAGTTGTCGAGCCAGACGTTCATGGAATACATGGTGAATCTGGACTCTTTGTAGTCCTTCAGTTCATCGCTCGCGAGCACTGTTTCTTTACAATTCCGGTACTGTTCTCCCTCGCCCGCCAGAACATATTCATAGTTTTTATATACACTTCCGAGGTTTACGTCAGAGTTATCAGCCCTGGTGTCCACGAGGGTCGTGATCATGTTCATACCAAAAGCGGTGATCACGGAAACCGCTATAAAAGCTGTGATGCTGCCGATGATGCCGCGTGTCGAATGCGCATTTCTTGACGTCCCCGCCATTGCGAGAAGCCCTGCTGCATCACCGCGCTTCATAAAGCGATACCCACTCTTGTGCCTTTTTGAGCCGATGTCGGCATTTCCCCTGATACCTTCAACGGGGCCGACCTTACTGATGCGCTTTGCAGGGAGCATTGCGGAGATCCATACCGAAAAGGCCGAGAACACGACCACCGCTATGATGTTGAACGGGCGCACGATCACATGATATCCCACTTCGAGCGCTCTGCCGGTGATCACGTTTACGCTTATGGTTGAAATGATGCTCCTGAAGTGAGGGAAGAGCAAAGCCATTCCGCCTTTTACCACGAGAAGTCCGAGAATGATCCCGATGGGAAGAGCAAAGATCAGGAGCACAAAGATCTCATAATATACGCTCCATTTTTTCTGGCTCTTTGTGGCGCCGACAGATGCCAGCATGCCGAGATACCTGCTCCTTTCTCTGAAAGAGATGTTGAAAACGTTGTAGATGAGCACCATGGAGGCCGCAATGATCAGCACCAGGAAGAACACCTGGAAAAAGATCATCATTGTGTTTATGGTGTTGTCCGAACTCTTTGCGGAAAACATGAGAAGCACATCGTTTGTATAAACTCTTCCGGATTCCGCAGGGATCATCTCTCCTTTCTTTGAGATCGCGCCCTGCCCCTGTTCGTTCAGTTTTTCAATCTCTTCGGGTGTCCTGTGGCTGTTTAATATCCTGTGGATGTCGAAAAACGGCTCGGAGTCTTTTTTCAGGTCGATCATCATAGAAAGATTCACCTTACCGCCCGCCGGGATCACAGGATCCGTCTTTACGAGCGCCACATACCCCGCCTGACCGTACTTTTCAAAATACGGCATTTCCATGATACCGACTACCGTGTATTTCCCTTTATTTCCAAGTTCGTGCTTTATTATCTCAAATTCGTCATTGTCTTCGTAATACGGAAAATCCGAGGGCAGCGGCACGGTCTCTCCGTGATGGACGATAAGTCCCGAAAAAAACCTTAAGAAGCCGCTTCCGGGAGCGCTGTCATTTTCATTCAAAAAAGCATGTATGGATCTTTCAAATGTATCAACGTCTACAGTATCGCCGACCTTAATATCCGCGCCTTCTTTAATGGCGCGTTCGCTTAAGATGATCTCATGATCGTTTTCGGG
Source organism: Lachnospiraceae bacterium (assembly GCA_016283775.1). Lineage (GTDB taxonomy): Bacteria > Bacillota > Clostridia > Lachnospirales > Lachnospiraceae > RGIG3528. The sequence goes on from JAEENL010000077.1 coordinate 2,247, forward strand.
GAGACGCCCTTCTTTTACGCGGATGTTCATCCATTTGAACATATCGCCGGAATAGCCTTTGAGCTCAAGCCATGGTGTGACGTCTTTGTTTCCGGACCGGGGAAATTCGGTAAATCCGAGAGACTTTGAAACCGCTGTGTCAGTGATATAGGGAAGTGCCATGATCTCTTCCGCTTCCGCCTTATCCACATCATAGGCCTGCACGTGCCAGGAGCCTTTGTCCGCAGCCACTGCGTCCGCCATAAACTTAAGCACGGTATCTTTTCCCACAAACACCGCGGTCATCATGACCACCATCGCAACTATCCCGAGAAATGTGATAAGTGTGCGACGCGGGCGCTTTTTCATATATATTTTCGTAACCTGAAAAATGATCTTTTTATTGTTCATTTTAGTGCCTCATCCTTATCAATATTCGTATCAGACAATGTTACGTACTTTCTCGTTTCTCACGATACGTCCGTCTTCTATTCCTATCACTCTGTCCGCCTGCATCGCGATGCTCTCGTCATGTGTGATGAGGATCAGCGTCTGCTTGTTCTTTTGATTTGACTCGCGGAAAAGCTTCATGATCTCTTCGCCGGTCTTTCTGTCCAGGTTTCCGGTCGGCTCATCCGCAAGCAGTATCGCGGGATGGCTGTACAATGCGCGTCCTATGGACACTCTCTGCTGCTGTCCGCCCGAAAGCTGATCGGGAAGATTTTCTCTTCTGTCGGAGAGTCCCAGGTGCTCAACGATCGAATCGAGCCTTTCTTTGTCAAGTTTCCTGCCGTCCAGAAGGTGCGGGAGCGCGATGTTCTCGTCAACGTTGAGCACGGGCATCAGGTTGTAGAACTGATAGACAAGGCCTATCTGCCTTCTTCTGAATATCGCAAGCTTGTCCTCGTTGAGTGAAAAGATGTCGGTGCCGTCAATAAAAACCTTACCGTTAGTCGGTCTGTCAACTCCCCCGAGGATATGGAGAAGCGTTGACTTACCGCTTCCCGAAGGCCCTATCACCGAGACGAATTCGCCCTTTTCCACCGAAAAGCTCACACTGTCAAGCGCTCTCACCTCGTTTTCGCCCTGTCCGTAGATCTTTGTCAAGTTCTCGCATCTCAAGATTTCCATTTTTTACGTTTCCTTTCTGTTTATCTGTTGCCCCTCGGCATAGTGTCAAATAAAAAAGTCATAAGCGTCGTTTTGTTTCCGACACTTATGACTATATCAGACGTATATGACTGTGTAATGACTGTAAAGTGACAAGTTAGTCACTTTGGAGCATCTTTTTTGAACTTTACGCCGTGAACGATTTACTCGCTTCTCAATGCTTCAACGGGATCGCGCTTTGATGCCATCCTTGCGGGGATGAGGCCTGCGATCACTGTGAGAAGGATGCTTATGAGGACGAGAATCGCAGCGTAGTTCAAAGGAAGAGCCGCGATGTTACTTAGTCCCGCGAAGTGCTTTATGATCATGTTGATCGGGATGTTCAGGAGCATTGTGACAGCAACTCCGAGGAAGCCCGAAACAAAGCCCTCGATAAGTGTTTCCGCGTTGAATACACGGGAAACGTCCTTCTTTGAAGCTCCTATACTCCTCAGGATACCTATCTCCTTGGTGCGCTCAAGCACGGATATATAGGTGATGATGGCGATCATTATGGATGATACCACGAGCGAGATCGCGACAAATGCGATAAGCACGTATGTGATGGCCTTTATGATCCTGCTTACTGAGCTCATGAAGATGCCGATGTAATCCGTGTAAGATATCTTTGCGGCTTCATTACCCTCTTTTTCGCAGTTTTTGTTGTATTCGTCGATCTTATCCTCAAGAAGGTCCTTTGATTCAAAGTCCTTGGGATAGAGTTTTATTGACGAAGGAGCGTCAAGATCGCATACTCCGAGGAGTTCAAGGTTTCCGTCATAGGTGGCCTGAGACACCGCGCTTTCGGCATATTTCTTCATCATCTCTCTGATCTGGTCTTCGGAAAGGGAAGCAAAATATGCCTGCTGTTCAGGCGAGAGCCCGGCCATCATGGCCTGGATGTCCGTTGCCTGAGCTGCCGCCTCTGCGGCCGCGTCCGAGCCCTTAAAGGGCTTTCCGGTGAAAACGTCCTTGTCGGTATCCTCAAGCTGGCTTTTTACTATCTCGGAAGAATTTGTGAGTCCGATGATATATTCG
>JAEENL010000078.1 GCA_016283775.1 Lachnospiraceae bacterium
GGCCATGTCACAAGCCTTCGCCCGGAGCATTGCCTGCTTCATAAGCGCAGAGTCCATCACGGACTTTCCGTCTTCGCTCAGCGCGATCGCGCCGGCGGCCTTGACGGCGCTTATGTCCACAAGCTCTTTTCCCTGCTGCCCAAGTGTCACAGCAGCGATGGGAAGGACATTCACACAAGCCGTTTCTTTCGCCCTGTCGATAACCCAGCGGACACGTTCCGCGGTGTCGATCACAGGATTTGTATTGGGCATGCAGCACACGGTGGTAAAACCTCCCGCAGCGGCAGCTTTTGCTCCTGTTTCTATCGTTTCCTTGTATTCCCCTCCGGGTTCGCGAAAATGAACATGAAGATCTATAAGGCCCGGAAAAACATAGAGTCCCGCAGCATCAATGACCTCTGCGTCATCTGTAACAGTGTCGTCTGTGCCCTGACGTATGTCTTCGATCTTCCCGTCACATACCACAATCGTACGAATGCCGTCGATGCCCTGTCCGGGATCGACGACATGTCCGTTTTTTATGATCATTTTTTTACTCATCGTATATCACATCGCTGAGGAACAGTCCCCTGGGCTCTATCGCATCAGGGAGTCCCTCTCGCGCTCCGTTCTTTACAGCGTTTTCCAGCGTTGTTACATCTGTTTCTCCGACGCCGACCGATACAATGGCGGCAGTCATCAGGCGCACCATGTTAGGCCAGAAATCATCGCCGGTAAATGTTATCTGTATCTCATTTCCGCCTTCGTAGATATCAATGGATGAAATAGTGCGCACTGTCGATTTCTTCATCCTGGGATTGTCGGAAAATGCTCTGAGATCGTGCTTTCCGATCATGAGTCCGGCGGCTTTTTGCATCAAGGCCTTATCGGGTTTTCTGAAGCAGTAGTGGTTGTACTTTCTGTCAAATACAGAGGGCGCCTGTCCGGCAGTCAGCCTGTATTCAAATACAAAGCCCTTGGCATTGAATGCCGCGTGAAAGCGTTCGGGTACATCTGTAACATCAAGCACCGCAATGTCCCTGGGCAGGTATCTGTTGAGATATTGCTTGATGGCCGTGCAGCTTTTTGTGCTTTCGGTCTTAAATGATGCCACCTGGCGAAGCGCATGCACTCCGGCTTCAGTACGGATAGCTCCGATCAGCTCAGGCTTAGTCTGTTCCATTTCGGTAAGGACATCCGTTATCCTGTCGGATATGCTGCCCTCTTTGGAGCTTTTTCCTGTGTTGCTCTTTACCCAGCCGTCATACCTTCCGCCGTCATATTCGATTATGAGCTTTATGTTTCTCATTCGTGATCGTTCTCTTTGGAATCGAAGTATTTATCGATCCCGTCACAGATGGCTTTTGCCATTTTCTGTCTGTATTCGTCATTCTGGAGCTTGGCGTCCTCTTCCTTGTTTGACATGAAGCCGAGCTGCATGATGACAACGGGGATCTTTGAATAGTTGATCTCGGCAAGCTTGTTGCTCTCACTGTAGCCCCTGTCGCTGGCTCCCGTTGCCGCAATGACCGCGTCCTTTATGAAGGTCGCAAGACTCCTGCAGTCCCTGTAGATATTTCCCACGTAAGCATTGTCACTCTTCGGGAGCTGGGCATAAACACCGTTTACCCCGGTACCGCCTGCATCGGCCTGAAGTCCGACCAGTATCTCCGCTCCGGAGTTGTTTGCCATCACTGCTCTTTCGCCGTTGGAGATGTCGACCTCCGCCTTGTCACGTGTCATGAAAACTTCATAGCCCCTGGCTTCAAGCTCGGCCTTTACGAGATTTGCCATGATGAGGTTCCATTCATGCTCGCGCATGTCTGTTGTGACACTTGTTGCACCGTAGGACATTTTCTTTACGGTATCTGTGGAGCCGGGCCCCATAGGCTCGGTATCTTTATTTTCATTCTTCTGCTGACCGGGATCGAGCGCAACCAGATGCTTTGCAGGAGTGGTCGGCGTGGGTGTGGGCGTCTCTGTGGGCATGATAACCGGTGTAGACGTGGCCTCCAAAGGAGCCGGAGTCCCTGTCCCGCTTGCCGTCTGTGTAGGATTTTTACCGCCGGCAGGCTCGTTTTCCTTGGCCTTTCCCTGTTTCACAACGGTCGCAACACCGAGAGACAATGTGACTATTAACAAAATGGCTACAACGCCGAACATAACCTTGGTAATGCCGTTGAACTGTTTCATATACCCTCCCGTGAGACCGCAATATTTAAAGCATTCAAAATGCAAGATTTAGTTGTTTTCACAGTTATAATATACCAAATGTAGTATATCACAACTCTTTTTCCTGCACAAGTGGAGAGCGCAAAGATTTGGTCCACATATCAAAACAATAAAAAAATTTTATGCTTGACACGGGTCAGGCCATGTGATAAAATATGCGTTCGTAAGACTTGAGTCTTATGTGCTGTCTTAGCTCAGCCGGTAGAGCGCATCCTTGGTAAGGATGAGGTCGGCAGTTCGATTCTGCTAGACAGCTTACGTCGTAAGGAGGCACCACAAGGTGCTTCTTTTTTTGCACCTTGTGGGGGATGCCTTACGATCTGTCGTAAGGTGTCAGCGCAGCTGACGGATGCCTTACGACCCGCAAAAAAACGGAGACTGTCATCTCCGTTTAGTCTCTAATCCACATATGCGTTCATTCTCTGTCTTACTATCTCATATGCGAGTATTCCCGCCGCCACCGAAGCGTTCAGGGAATCGATCTGCCCCTTCATCGGGATCGAAGCCACCATGTCGCAGTTTTCTTTTACAAGCCTGCCCACACCCTCGCCCTCGTTTCCGATGACAAGCCCTATGGGGCCTGTAAGGCGCTGCTTGTACATAACAGGGCCTCCCATATCCGCGCATACAAACCAGAGTCCCTTGTCTTTAAGTTCCTTCATGGTCTGAACGAGATTTGTGACCTTTGCCACGGGTGTGTAGTTAAGCGCTCCCGCGGAAGTGCGCGCAACTGTCGCTGTAAGACCTACAGCCCTGTGTTTTGTGATTATTACTCCGTGTGCGCCGGCCTGGTTTGCGGTCCTTATGATCGCGCCGAGGTTATGCGGGTCCTCTATACCGTCAAGCAGAATGATAAAAGGATCTTCGTTCCGCTCTTCCGCCAGTTTCAATATGTCTTCCACTTCAGCATAATCGTACGAGGAAGTCATTGCGATGACGCCTTGGTGTTTTCCGGTTTCCGACATCTTGTCAAGGCGGTCCTTTGAAACAAAGTTTATTATCGTATCCTGCTTTTTCGCTTCGCGTATGATGGATCTCACAGGCCCATCGGTGCAGCCGTCAAGCACAAAAAGCTTGTCCACGGTCTTTCCCGAACGAAAAGCCTCAAGGCATGCGTTCCTGCCCTCTATCTTTGTCTCATTGACCTGCATATCGTTTTCGGTTCTGTCTTTTTCGTTCATTTCCTGTTTCCTTCTGCCACCTTAATACGGTGCCATTTACTCAGACTTTTGCTCGCTTTCCGCGTTTTCCAGCGATTCCCAGCCCCTGTGGATCAGTTCAAAAAGCCTCGCATAATCTTTGTTAAGATACAGCCAGCCGATAAGCGCTTCAAATCCGGTCGCCTTGTGGTAGTCCGAAATGGTCGCGTTCTTTGCCGGGCTGTTGACCTTTGCGTTTCGGCCGCGCTTGAACACAGCCTCTTCTTCCTCGGTCATGATATCCCGGAGGTTTTCGGCCATACGTGCCTGCGTTGCGGCTTTTGCAAGGCTGCTTGCGCGTCTGTTCAGCTTGTCCACGCTCGCCGGACCTTCGTTCAAAAGATTCGTGCGGATGGTAAGCTCATATACGCAGTCCCCGATATAAGCCAGATCGAGCGACGGAAACTGCGAAGGCTCAATGTCCGCTATGTTAAATTCTTTGTATAGTTCTTCAATCATCAAATAAGTTCCCAGACCGTTCCTTCTCTGGTGTCCTTTATCGCAACGCCCTTGCCCGCAAGTTCTTCCCTGATGGCATCGGCCTTTGCGAAATCCTTGTTCTTCTTTGCTTCCTTGCGCTCTGCGATCTTTTCAAGAATATAAGCCTCAAGCTCTGCGTCTGCCTTTGCTACAGGCTCATCATCATCGGTAAGGTCAAGCGAAAGCACATAGTCAAAACTCTCAGCGAGCACAACCTTTGTAAGCGCGTCAATGTCGGCACGGAGCATATCATAGAGCACTGTGATGCCCATGGATGTATTCTGGTCGGAGCAGATCGCATTCATGAAATTCTCGGTGAACTCAAGATACTTTTCTGCATTCACGCCCGAACCTGCCGCAGCTTCAGCCACGGCAGCCTTGACATCCAGAGAATCATGCACAGCCTTGCGCCTTGCGTTTTCTATTTTTTCAGAAAGTGCTTTTACCGCCGCATGGTCAAGCCCAGCCTCTTTCTTGAGCTCGGAAATGCGCTTTTTAAGCTTGTCGTAAGCTGCGCCCACATTGTCAAGCGTCTCGAAAGCAAATTCAAGCGGCTTTCTGTAATGTGACTGCAGGCAGAAAAATCTGTATACGATGGGACGGTATTTCATTTCCTCCACATAAGCAAGATTCAGCGACTTTCCGCTCGACTTGCTCATCTTTGCACCGCCCTTTTCCGTAAGGTGATGCACATGGAACCAGTAATTTACCCACTTGTGTCCGAGGTAGCTCTCGCTCTGCGCGATCTCGTTGGTATGATGAGGGAAGATGTTGTCAACGCCGCCGCAGTGGATATCCATGCGCTCTCCGAGGTATTTAAGGCTTATGCATGAGCACTCTATGTGCCAGCCCGGGTATCCCAGTCCCCAAGGGCTCTCCCACTTAAGATCCTGATTTCCGAATTTTGATTTTGTGAACCAAAGCACGAAATCAGAGCGGTTTCTCTTGTTTGTGTCCTCGTCAACGTCGTCGCGCACGCCGACCATCATGTCACGGTTGTCCTGAGGAGACAGCACATAATAGTCTTTGAGCTTCGATGTGTCAAAATAAACGTTGTCACCCGCAACATAGGCGTAGCCCTTTTCGATCAGCACCTCGACCATGTGAATGAATTCCGGGATACATCCTGTGGCGGGCTGTACCACATCGGGACGCTTGATGTTCAGTTTTTCGCAGTCTGCAAAGAACGCCTTTGTATAAAAATCGGCGATCTCCATGACTGTCTTGTGTTCCTTTTCTGCGGCCTTTGCCATCTTGTCGTCGCCGGTATCGGCATCACTTGAAAGATGTCCGACATCGGTGATGTTCATAACGCGCTTTACGTCATAACCCGCATAGCGGAGCGTCTTTTCGAGCACATCCTCCATGATGTAGCAGCGTAAGTTTCCGATGTGCGCATAGTGATAAACCGTTGGGCCGCAGGTATACATCCCGATCTTTCCGTCTTCATTCGGGATGATGGTCTCAACTTTTTTTGTAAGCGTATTAAAAATCGTGACTCTGTTTTCCATGTCTCTATTTACCAAGCCTTTCGATCATTTCTCTGAGTTCCTGAGTTTCTTTCTTAAGCGTCTCAATGTCGTTCATGACAGGATCGGGAAGATGGATCTGGTCAAGATCCTCCCTGGGGATGCGGACATTGTCGCGCTTCACGACACGTCCGGGAACGCCCACGACGGTCGAATTCGGCGGGACCTCGGTAAGGACCACCGAACCGGCTCCTATCTTTGAATTGTCGCCGACAGTAAAGCTTCCGAGCACCTTTGCGCCCGCAGAGATCATCACGTTGTTTCCTATGGTCGGATGACGCTTACCGTGTTCTTTTCCCGTACCTCCGAGCGTGACTCCCTGATAAAGCGTGACATTGTCGCCTACGATCGCGGTCTCTCCTATCACAACGCCAGCGCCGTGATCGATGAAAAGGCCTTTTCCTATGGTAGCGCCCGGATGTATCTCAATTCCCGTCTTTTTTGCCGTTCTCTGCGCATACCAGCGCGCAAGGAAAAAGAATCCGTGCTTGTACAGCCAGTGCGAACGCCTGTGCCTTATTATCGCGCGGAACGACGGATAGAGAAAGATCTCAAGCCAGGAATGCATGGCAGGGTCTCTTTCTCTGATGACATTTGCTTCTTCTCTGATATTCTTAAACAGTCCCATTTCTCATATTCTCCGTTATCAGTGTGTTTTTATTGCTTAGGACACCCCTGACAACAGGAACAGGATTTGGAAGAAAAGCCGGGAGACGTTACCGCATCCGCGCTCTCATAGTCATAGAGCCCGGAATTCCCAGCGCCGTAGTTTAAGTTTCTTGCATTTTCAAGAAGGCACACAGCCTGTGCCGCAATGCCGAGTCCTTCTCCCGTAAAGCCCAGCCCCTCTTCGGTCGTGGCCTTTACGCTCACCTGGGAAACGTCGATATCAAGCGCGTTTGCGATGTTTTCTCTCATCTCGACGATATAGCTCTGAAGCTTCGGAGCCTGGCAGATGACAGTCGCATCGATGTTTTCAACGATGTACATCTCGTCCTCGAGCATCTTCTTGACATTTTCCAGAAGTGAAATGCTCGACGCGCCTTTATATTTTTCATCGGAATCCGGAAAATGCATCCCGATGTCCCCAAGCGCGGCTGCGCCAAGAAGCGCATCCATTACGGCGTGCACGAGCACATCGGCATCCGAATGCCCGAGAAGTCCCTTTTCATAGGGGATGCACACGCCGCCGAGCACCAGTGCGCGGCCCTCGGTGAGTTTATGAACGTCATAACCTGTACCAATCCTCATGACTCGATCTCCAAACTGAAATAATACACGGATTATCACACAAAAAACGTATCTTTGCAAGCAGGTATTATCTTGCTCCCGCAAAAGTATATCCCGCAGCCTTTATCACTTCTTCAAGTTTTGCCGCATCGGGCTCGTTTTCCGCGTCGATCACGCAGCAGTTCTTTTTGTTGTCGGCCTTTACAGACTTTACGTCAAATGCCTCTTTTACCGCATCTTCCACGTGCTTCTCGCACATATGGCACATCATGCCGTTTACTTCGTAAGTGAATTTCATTTTAAATCCTCTTTTCTTTTAACAAAAACACATGGCCTCTGAAATCTCCGTCAAGTGCGGAGCCAAACTCTTCAGCTATGTCATAACCTGTAAAAAAGTCCTCGATGGTCGGATTCTTTCCGTTTTCAAAAGTATGTACTATCAGCAGCGCCTCGTTGTTTAAGGTCCTTAGCACCGCCTGATATCCTTCGGGCTTTGTGTAATCCCTGACATTTGCCCTGATGCTTTTCGTGTATCCGTCCTTTATTATGTGGCTCACTTTCCCGTAAAAACCGATCGCAGAAAGCGCAGCGCCCCATTTTTCCTCATCGAGATCAAATATCTCGCCTGACAGGCACAGCCTTCCGAGGAAGGATGCCGAAAGCAGATAATTTATCCTGTGGATATCCGCATTTGCGCGTAGCACAGCCCAGAT
>JAEENL010000079.1 GCA_016283775.1 Lachnospiraceae bacterium
AACGCATCTGAGATATTTACGGATGCGGATACACCGGTAAAAGCGATAGTGGTCGCTGTGATCATTGCGGCGGCATTTATTGCCGGAGCATTCGTGAGGTACAACAGCAGAGACCTTGCAAGCTGAGAGATATAGGCTGTTCTTTCAATGATGATATAAAATTTCAATTGACGAGTGCTCCGTTTTATGGTAAAATACCCATTCGTGACGAGTTATTTTCCTTGCTAATGCTTGCGAGGCATTGGCCAAATAAGACCAGAAGGAGGTGCAACTAAAACAATGAGCAATTACGAATTATGTTTGGTTGTTAACGCAAAAGTGGAAGACGACGTGAGAAATGCATCCTTAGAGGACGCAAAGAAGCTTATCACTCGTTTCGGCGGTGAGATCAAGAACATCGACGAATGGGGAAAGAGAAGGCTTGCTTACGAGATCGACAAGAACGTTGAAGGATATTACTACTTCATCCAGTTCGATGCTGAGACAACTGCTCCCGCAGAGATCGAAGACAGACTTCGTACAAGGGACAACGTTCTCAGATTCTTATGCACAACGATTGAGGCATAAAGTAGGAGGAATTTCCTAAATGAACAGAGTCATACTTATGGGCAGACTCACAAGAGACCCCAACGTCACATATTCTCAGAAAGACAATTCGGCAATAGCACGCTTTACCGTAGCGGTCGATCGCAGAATGCGCAGAGACGCCGCAAACGCAGACGGACAGCAGACAGCTGATTTCATCGGCTGCGTATGCTTCGGAAGGCAGGCGGAATTTGCAGAGAAATATTTGAGACAGGGTACCAAGATAGCATGCCAGGGTCGCATTCAGACCGGCAGCTACACGAACAAGGACGGACAGAAAGTCTATACTACAGATGTAGTACTTGACGACATCGAATTTGCAGAGAGCAAGAATGCCGGAGGACAGGGCGGTCAGAGCTCCGATTTCGGAGGCGAAAGACCTGAACCCCACGGAGCCGATGCAGGCTTCATGAGCATTCCTCAGGGCATCGATGACGAGTTACCGTTCGCATAGGATAATATCAGCTTACAACATCGAAATAATATGGAGGTAATATCATGGCAGGTGAAAGAACAGCAAGACCTGAGAAGACAGATGCACCGATGAAGAGACGCATCGTTCGCAGAAGAAAGAAAGTTTGCGCATTCTGTGCCGACAAGACGACCACAGAGATCAGCTATAAGGATACAAAGAAGTTATCCAGATACATTTCTGAGAGAGGCAAGATCCTTCCCAGACGTATCACAGGTACATGTGCTAAGCACCAGAGACTGCTCACAACAGCGATCAAGCGTGCACGTCACGTAGCACTTATGCCTTACACAGTTGAGTAATGCACAATGCACAAAGCCCACATTTCGCGTGTGGGCTTTCTTTTTCCCCATTGACTCCACGCAGGCACAGATAAGGAGAACAGGTAATGAACGTTAATAATGTCGAACTTGAGACGGTGTGCGGTATAACCAGCAAGCTTCCCACAAATGCTCTGCCGGAGATAGCGTTTGCGGGTAAATCGAACGTTGGGAAATCTTCCCTGATAAACGCGCTGATAAACCGCAAATCCCTTGCGCGTACGTCGTCCCAGCCCGGAAAGACGCAGACCATAAATTTCTATAATGTCGAAAAAACGCTCTATTTTGTGGACCTTCCGGGTTACGGATACGCAAAAGTGTCGGAAGAGACAAAGATGCAGTGGGGGAAGATGATCGAGAGATATTTAAACACCTCAAAGCAGCTGAAGCTCATCTTTCTGCTTGCGGACATCAGACACGAGCCTTCGGAAAACGACAGGATAATGTATGACTACGTGGTGAACAGCGGCTACACTCCGGTGATAATCGCTACAAAAGCAGACAAGCTGAAGCGGAGCGAGATACAAAAAGCATTAAAGACCATCAGACAGGGCTTTGGGCTCCCGGCAGACGGGATCCTCATCCCTTTCTCTGCAGAGACCAAGCAGGGAAAGGACGAGGTCTGGGAAGTCATAGAAAAAGCGATCTCATAAACAGGGATCGTTTTTTTTGTGTCTGTGCGTGTGTGGAAGGAATTTAAAAATATTTTTAAATAGTTCTTGACAAGGAACATTTTCCGGAATTATAATGACCTTACAATTTAAAAATATTTTGAAATAGATTTTCAAATGGTGACTGTCATGGGCGATACAAACATCTTTAAGGTTCTTTCGGACAGTCAGCGGAGGGAGATATTGGTAATGCTGAAAAACGGCCGGATGAACGCGGGAGAGATCGCGGACAGGCTGAACATTACGCCGGCGGCGCTGTCATATCACCTGAAGCTGCTGAAAGAAGCGGACCTGATAATGGAGTATAAACAGAAAAATTTTGTCTATTACGAGATCAACACATCGGTATTTGATGAGCTGATCTTGTGGATAGGGCAGTTTGGAGGGCATAAGTGATGAAAAAAGTGATGTGGATCATTTCATTTGTTTCTCTTATAGTCACTGCGGTGGTGCTGCAGTTCCTGCCTGAGCGCATCCCGATGCATCAGGATCTTTCCGGGAACATAGACCGCTGGGGCTCAAGGAACGAAAGCCTGATATTTCCTGTGATCATACTTGTGCTGTCGCTGTTTTGGACTTTGTTCATGATGTACTACGAAAAGAAGGCAAAAAATGCTCCCGATGAAAAGGAAGCGGCTGGCGCAAAGGCAAACGCCAAGGTCCTCGGCATCGTCGGCGCACTTATGGCCGGCATGTTCACGGTGATGCAGTTCTTTATGCTCTATAATTCCTACAAAGCCGTTCCCGGCGCGCAGAAAGAGACTATGGACATAGGAAAGGTTTCCGTGATCATTATGGGGATCGTTTTTATCATCGCGGGGAACTTTATGACAAAGACCAGGATAAACGGTACGGTGGGAGTAAGGGTATCCTGGAGCATGTACAATGACAATACATGGAGAAAGACAAACAGGTTCGGCGCTGTGGTGCTTATGATCATAGGCGCACTGACGGTGATCGCGGCGGTGTTCATGAAGAGTTCTTTAGCTGCGACATTTGTCGAGCTGGGGCTTATCATCGCGGCTACTGTGGTGATACTGATCTATGCGCATAAAGTGTATAAGGATGAGATAAGGACAGAGAAGGAGGACACAAAAAATGAATGAATTTGCAAAAGTCGGTGCGGGATCGATGGCCGCGCTCATTATCGGAACTATCATATGGTTTCTCGTACCTCTCGGGCTTGCGATCTTCTGGGTGGTAAAGAAAAAAGACAAATTCACGACGGTTCTTGTCGGTGCGCTGGTCTTTGTCGTATTTGTTTATATCCTTGAAAAACCCATCCAGAACATTTTGCTGTTTCCTACTCAGATGAAGCTTCCGGACACTTCGTTCAGCCGATTTTTTAATGCAAGACCTGTGCTTCTTTCTTTGATCCTTGGGCTGTTTCCGGGTATATTTGAGGAGACCGGACGTCTTGTGGCATTCAAGACGCTCCTTAAGAACAGGAAAAACCGCGAGACGTCTGTTTCTTATGGCCTGGGACACGGTGGGATCGAAGTGATGCTCCTTCTCGGGATGTCATATTTTACATATGTTACCTATGCTATTACGATAAACAGCGGACTCTTTGGCACTGTTGTGGATCAGGTAAAGGCACTTTCGCCCGAGCAGGTGCCGCAGCTCTATACGCTGGCTTCGCAGCTTGCTGCATTTTCCTTTGTCGATCTTGCCCTCGGTTTAATGGAGCGGGCGTTTGCAGTGCTTTTCCACCTTGGAGCGTCGTTGATCGTGTTTTATGCATGCAAGGACGGTAAGAGATTCTGGCTGTATCCTCTTGCGATAGTACTGCACACGGCTCTGGATACGATCGCCGCCCTGTATACCTTCGGGATCCTTAACGTCAATGCGTGGGTGATCGAGGGAATCATCGCAGTATTTGGGTTCGCAACGTTCTTTTTGGCATACTTCCTGCTTTACAAAAAAGACAAGAACGCAGAGGAAACAATGGCATGAAACGCAGATTATGTGTAATGGTGGCTGTGGTGCTGGGGATCATTTTCTCGGCATGCGGCTCGGATACAAATGTAACACCTACCGGCGTGCCGACAGTAACCGCTCCGGTGGAAATGACTCCCACGGGGAGCGTCGCGACTCCGACGCCGGAAGTAACCGCTCCGGTCACACCTACACCCAAGCCTACCGGCAATGCCGAGCCCCAATATTCAATAGGCTCCTGGCCGGGCAGTGATTACAGATCGGCCTATGGCTTTGTTCCATGCAAAAATGGGGAACTGCTGCTGATCATGACCGGTCTCACGGAGGGGAATATTACATATACCGCGGATACAATGCAGGAGTTTGACTATGCGGCAGGCACTGCTTTGAAACTGGTTGACGAGGCTTATGTGGATGCCGAGAAGTGGGATACTTATTCCGAAAATCAGGATGACGATGAAGACTCCAATCTTTGCTGGGCATCATCGGTCGCTGATCTTTTATGGATCTCGGGTTGGGCAAACGGGAAGATAAACACATGCACCGGGCAGGCTTTTACCTCCGAGGACGATATTTTCAGGTTTTACAACAACAAGATAACCAACCGCGGCTGTTCGGTCGACCGTGCGTTTGACTTTTTCTTTATGGGGGAATACTGCCCGGAATGGAGCAGCGCGCATCCCGCAATGTACAAGGGCGAACCGGATCATGTCGACGGAGTGATCAAAAATTTTGTGAGCACGCTGGCCGTGAAAGAGCACGATCTCATTGCGGATCCTTTGGATATAGTGACCCTTGAAAGAATGAATATGAAGCTTTCGGATGCGGCTGTCTTTCAAGCTTCGATCGGATTCATGATGGACGATGTCGTGAGCAAGTCACAGCATTCGGTAGCAGTGGTGGGCGTGCTTTTTGATGAAAGCACTAGCAAAGAAGCAGAGCGCTATAAAGCGATAATCCTCGCGGACAGCGACAATGACGGCTGCCCTGACGACGCAATGCTTGCAGACGAGAACATCACCGAAGAGCAAAAGAACGCCGACAAAGCGGCACGCCCGAACTCATATACCGTTTACCCGCTTGTGCTCTCGACAGATGCGGAGGGAACCGAGTATTGGGAGATCCTTGATTATTCGGAAGATGTAAGGACGATCCTTTATTCCGTTACCGAGCTTCCGCTTCCTTCGGACGAGCTTCTTGCAGAATATCGTGAGACTGAGGGAACATGCAATGTTATCGACAATGTCGATCTGATGACCGGATATCTTTTTACGACTTCCGAGACCGAAAGAACCATCGATCCGTTTTTCTTTGACAAAGATGTGATAAAGACAGTGTTTGCGCAAGGGGAAGCCGTGAACTTGAATTTCTTTCTGTCAAACAGAGGATTTATGACATTTGATGACGAATACAGAGGAGATGCGGATCTTACCGTAGTCTGGACCGTGACCGCGGAAGATGGAGCTACGGCCGGGAATGCCACAGCGAATAAAGCAGCAACCGGCACTATCGTTGCAAGCGGCACTGCTATTTGCAACGATGATATTTACACCGGTTGTGACATGGGATATCTTGTAAGCTTAAATGAGGCAGACGGTGTCATTCAGTCCTGGGCGCCCGGGAGATACACCGTAACGGTTACGGTAAACACCGACCACGCGATAAAAGAGGCCTACTACATAAACAATCTCCCCGCTGTCTGCACTTTTGAGTTACAGTGAGAACCACGGGGAGCATAAAACGTTTATTTTTTCATTCTATTGAGCAGCTGCGACGTGTCAAGCAGGTCGGGCTGCTTGTTTTTGTCCTCTTTCGGAGGCTTTGGTTTCTTTGCGGGCTTTTCCTTTTTTGAGGCTTCTTCCTGAACTGAGGCTGCCGTATTCTGCTTGACAGGTCTTGCCTGACCGGCTGCGGGACTTTGCGCAGCGGGATCCT
>JAEENL010000080.1 GCA_016283775.1 Lachnospiraceae bacterium
TCGGTTCTTCTTGACTCGGCAATGTGTTTGAGTAGCTTGTGTGGCAGGGGGGTTTGTATGCTTCGGTGGTTGCGTTTATAGTGAGACACAGCCGTCGTGGCGCGCCTTCGCGGTCTGTATCCTAGTCCGCATTCCGTCTCCCTCGCGGTGGAAGGGTACAGAAGTGTGTTCAAAGTGACCGCTCGGTCAAATAATGCTCCCGAGGTACAGACACGCTCCGGCTTGCATCGTCGGTTGTTATTCACTTTGAAAAATGTTTGAGTCGCTTGTTGAGAGGAGTGGTAGTTACAATTCTGGGGTTGTATCTATAGTGACACTATTAAGAGCCCTATGGCGCGGAGGCATATAAGATTGCGGGGAGCAAGCTATTTTATATGACTCTGCCCGGGACAAGCTTCGCCCGGGCCGGAAAACCAAGCAAAACAAGTTCAAAAAACAGCGCATATATGTTATAATCCCAGGAAAGTCAGTGCATCACAAGGTACAAGGCCACAAGCCGAAAAACAGACGCCGCAAAGAGCAAAACACAAGCCGCGAGACGTTCACGCAGAAAGGAAAAAACATGGCACAAGGTGGAAGAATGGGAGGCCCGATCACCAGGGGCTTCATGACTGAAGAGGAAAAGGCAGCCGTGCCGAAAGTCACAAAAGGACTGATAAAACGCGTGTTTTCGTATCTCCTGCCATACTGGAAGCAGCTCCTTCTGGTGCTGCTTGCGATAGCGGTTTCTTCCGTGCTTAATCTCATGCCTGCGATACTTACAGGTAAGATCATCGACGAAGGCCTCATCGGGCGTGATCTCAAGCTTTTGATCATCTTCATCGTGGCGCTGCTCCTCACAAATCTTGCCGCGAACCTCATAGGCGTGCTCGAGAGCTACATAAATACCTGGATCGCGCAGCATATCACCTTTGACATGCGAAACCAGATGTATGATCATCTGCAGCGGATGTCCCAGAAGTTCTTCACTTCAAACAACCAGGGCGACATCATAACCCGCATGACCTCTGACATTGACGGTGTGGAGAGCGTGGTCACCAACACGTTCAAAAGCATCCTTTCAAATTCCATAACGCTTGTATTTGCGATAATCGCGATGTTCCAGAAAAACTGGATCCTTGCGATCCTTGGCATTGCAGTGATTCCCCTGTTCGTGATCCCCACGAGAAAAGCCGGAAAGACCAGATGGACGCTGACAAGAGAGGCACAGGAGTGCAATGACGAGATAAACGGGATTTTAAACGAAAAGCTTTCTGTGAGCGGTCAGCTCCTTGTGAAGCTCTTCTGCAAAGAAAAAGAGGAGATGGAGCATTACAGAGACGCAAACTCCAGGATGGTGAAGCTGAACATCAAGGAGCGCATGGCGGGCAGATGGTTCTTTGTGGTGCTGAACACTGTGACAAACATCGGCCCCATGCTTCTCTACCTTGTGGGCGGCATACTCATGATGAAATACAACAGCACGCTCACAGTCGGCGACATTACGGTCCTTGTTGCGCTCCTCGGAAAGACCTACATGCCGGTGAATTCCCTGCTAAACATCCAGGTCGACTGGATGCGCTCGATGGCGCTGTTTACAAGGATCTTCAACTACTTTGACATGCCTGTCGAGATAAAGAACGCAAAAGAAGCGGTCACGCCTGAAAAAACGGACGGACGCGTGGAATTTAAGAATGTGGATTTTAGTTACGAGCCCGAAAGACAGATATTAAAAAACATCTCTTTTTCGCTTGAAAGCGGGAAGAGCATGGCGATCGTGGGGCCGTCCGGCTCGGGAAAGAGCACGATAATAAACCTTATTCCGAGACTGTATGATGTTTGCGGCGGGGAAGTGCTTTTCGGAGGAGAAGACGTAAGAAAACTGGATCTTTCGTTCTTGAGAAAAAATGTGGGCGTGGTCTCTCAGGAAACCTATCTTTTCAACGGAACCATCAGGGATAACCTGCTCTATGCAAAGCCGGATGCGACGGAACAGGATCTTGTGGATGCCTGTGAAAAAGCGAACATCTATGATTTTATAAGATCGCAGGAACAGGGCTTTGACACAATGGTCGGAAACCGTGGCTTAAAGCTCTCGGGCGGAGAAAAACAGCGCATTTCGATAGCGCGTGTGCTTCTTAAAGACCCTGCGCTCATCATTTTTGACGAAGCGACTTCTGCTCTCGATTCCATTTCCGAGAGCAAGATACAGGAAGCGATAGACCCGATCATCGAGTCGCGCACCGCGATACTCATCGCGCACCGTCTGTCCACCATTCTTGCGGCGGATGAGATACTTGTGGTAAAGGACGGCGAGATAGTGGAGCGCGGCCAGCACAAGGACCTTGTGAAGCTTGGCGGTGTTTATACAGAGTTGTACAACACGCAGTTCAAGCGGATCGCGGAAGAGTGATGAACCACTGCGGGCCATATGTCAGCCACACGGCGCACCGTTTTTACACCGGCTTTACAAAGTCTTCCGAGGTAAAATCGGTATCATGCGAGTATCTTGAGTAGAGTACGTGCAGATATTCATTTGCGGTCTTCATCGCAAAGCTCACGTTTTCACGCGAGAGAATGCCGCACTGAAGCATATCTGCGGCTTCATCAAGGTCTGCGACTTCGATGAGACCGTTGGGATTTACGATTATATCGATAAGGAGATCGGAAAAAACGATGACCTTGTCCTGATTCAGGGACGGTGACTTGAGATAAGCCGCCGCCCCGTTTTTTAATTCAGTTCCGTTGATGTCCGAGAGGGCTTCCGGCCCCTGCTCGAGCACAATGTCGCAGTACCAGTGGAGGAAATGCCCCTCATGGTCGAAAATGCGGCTGATCTTAAGGCCCTTTTTGCGGTAGTAGGTGGAAACTCCGCCACTGAAATCCTTGCGGGGCTTAAGCGATTTCCAGCGGGTGACGATCCTTTCGTCGTCCATGAAAAGGATTTCGTCGTCCTTCAGCCAGGTCAGTTCATTCGGCACATAGCGCCTTCTGAAAAGTGCAACATTTTCGTACATGGTATCCTCCTTACTTTTTCCAGGTTGCGGGGTGGAACAAAAGTAACACCGGTAATATCTCAAGACGTCCGGCTATCATATCAAGCACCATCACAAGCTTTGAATGCCATGAGAAGATGTTGAAGCATCCGCCTACGCAGACCTTGCCGAAGCCTACGCCTATGTTGTCGTAGGTCGCGAGTACGCCGGAAAACGTGGTCGTAAAATCAAAATCGTCAAGCGATACCAAAAGACAAGAAGCGATCAGTATCATCACATAAGAGATGAAAACTATGTTGCAGGATTTGAGCACATCCGCGGAAACGGGCTTTTTGTCCACTCGGATGGAATATACCTGGTTGGGATGGATCTGCTGCCTTACTTCTTTTCCCACCTGCTTCAGCATCAGCATGATACGGCTCACTTTAAAGCCGCCGCCCGTCGAACCCGCGCAGCCGCCGACAAACATCAGCGTCATCAGCACGACATGCGTGAACACGGGCCATTTTCCGAAATCGACTATCGTATATCCCGTGGTTGTCATGAGAGAAGCGCAGGAATAAAAGATCCCAAGGAGGTTTTCCCTTGCGTCGAACCCTGAAAAATGAAGGTTCAAAAAGATCATGAGTACAGCGCCGAGGAAGATGCCTACATACCAGCGTATCTCTTCAAGCCCGAAAGCATCACGGAATTTCTTTGTGATCAGCAGGAAATAGAAGGAAAAGTTTGCGCCGAAAAGCATCATGAACACGGTGGTCACGACCTTTACATACGGCGAATATCCCGCGGGGCCCGAGTTTGTCACGGAGAAGCCGCCTGTTCCGGCTGTTCCCATGGTGTGGCAGATGTTTTCAAATACCGGCATATCGGGGTCAAAGAGGAGAAGCACAAATTCGAGCACGGTAAGCGCAATGTAGAGACCATAGCTTATCATGGCCGTCCGCTGGAGCTTTGGCACCATCTTGCTCACAGAAGGTCCCGGGCTTTCTGCCTTCATGATGGAAAGCGGCGATCCGCCTGACATCGGAAGGATCGCAAGGATGAAGACCAGCACTCCCATGCCGCCTATCCAGTGTGTGAAGCTGCGGAAAAAAATGGTGGGGAGTGAGATCACCGAAAGGTCCGGTATAACGCTAGCTCCGGTCGTGGTATAGCCGGAGGTGCTCTCAAACAGAGCGTCAACGTAGTTAGGAATGTCGCCTGTGAGATACATCGGGACCGCGCCTATGAGACTGAGGATGAACCAGCTGAGCGCTGTTGCGACAAAGCCTTCTTTTCCGTAGAAACCGCGCTTTGTGGGGTCATGCCTCTGTATGAAGATGAACAGAGCCGCGACAACAATGCATACTGCGGCTACGGCAAAATAGACAAGAGCCGCGTGGTACTGCCTGAAAATAACACCCACAAGGGCAGGGAGCAGAAGGAAAACACCTTCGATGCCCACAACATAATTCAATATCTTGAAAATGCCTTTAAGATTCATGACCGTCGATCCTTCCTGCCTTATCAGTCTGCGAGGATATCCTTGATATCCTTCAGTCCGAGGTTTGTGGTGACAACGATCACTGTGTCGCCGAGCTGCAATGTGTCTTTACCGGAAGGGGTGATGATCCTGCGCCCGCGGACTATCGCGCAGACAAGCAGGTTTTTCTTTAATTTCAGGGTCTGCAGAGGTGTGTTCAGCACCTTGCTGTTTTCACGTATGGAAAACTCGAGCGCTTCGACCTTGTTGTCCATGAGTTCGTAAAGCGCTTCCACGTTTGAACCCTTGCTGTTCTGCATTGCGCGGACGAACTGGAGGATGGCTTCCGCCGTGATCCTTCTGGGCGTGATGATGGAACCGATGGGGAGCGTCGTGATGATCTCGTCCTGTTCCAGTCTGTGCACGCGTGTGATCAGCTTGCAGCGGGGAGCCGCCTTGCTCGCATAGAGCGAAAGGAAGCAGTTTTCAGAGTCAACAGTGGTGAGCGCAACAAACGCATCCATGTTTTCCAGACCGTTTTCGAGGAGCACGTCGTGGTTGGTGGCGTCGGCATTTATGATGTCAGCCTTGGGAAGCTCCGCACTGAGCTGTTCGCAGCGTTCTCGGTCATCCTCGATGATCTTTACGTTGACGCCGTTGTCGCATAGAGTCTCGGCAAGGTAATGCGCTGTAACGCCGCCTCCGCAGATCATGACGTTCTTTATGACCTTGAGGCTTGCGGTGTCACATACTGTGTTGTAAAAAGTCGGGATCATCGCTTTGGGAATGATGACTGAAATGGAGTCGCCCGCAGAGAGCATGCTCATGCCGTTTGGGATGATGATCTCGCCGTTGTGGACAACTATGCAGATGAGGACCTTACGGTCAAACTTCTTTGAGACATCCATCACGCGCATGCCTGCGAGCACCGAGGTCTCAGTGATCACGATGCGGAGAAGGTCGAGCCTTCCGCGTGCAAAGGAATCGAGCTCAAGCGCCGCGGGAACGTTTATCAGCTGGTTTATCTCGTTTGATGCCGCAAGCTCGGGATTTATTATCATTGACATGCCGAACGCCTGTTTGAAATAGTTGCGCTCGGGCAGATATTCGGGTTTTCTGATACGCGCTATCGTCTGGCATTTGGGATTTGCCTTTTTTGCCATGATGCAGCTTATCATGTTGATCTCGTCCATATCCGTAACGGCTATGAGAAGACCTGTGTTTTTGATGCCTGCCTCCTCGAGACAGGATGAAGTGGTGCCGTTACCTATAACGGCCTGAACGTCAAGGTTTGCGAGCGCCGGCTGGAGCTTGGTCTCGTCGGTGTCGACAAGTGTGATGTTGTGGTCTTCCTTTGAGAGATGATCCGCGAGTATATAACCTACGCGCCCGCAGCCTACGATTATTACGTCCATGTTTCCTCCGTAAAAATAAAAAATCCGCCCGGAATTGTTTATATGATTTTAACACTTATGAACAATTTTGTCATCACCAAAGAATATATTTACTTTTTCAGATTATTTGTCTATAATTATTCATACTGCCACAAAGATACAATAATTATAGAACTTTGACGGGAGAATTTCTTAAAGATGAATCATTCAAACAAAAATGCCAATACCGACCTTCATCAGATAGGAATAGATATCATCATCAATTTTGTCTCGCTCGTCGTAGCGATGGTGCTCTGCCAGCTTTTCGGAAAACAGGAATCCGTGCTGCCGCTGATGGCCATCGGACTTGTTTTCATCCTGATCTATCTCCTGGTCTGCTGGGTGGAATATCTCTACAACATCACTCTTTTCTATTACACCGACAGAGTCTTCAAAAAGATAATGTACGCATACATCATCTCACTTGCTGTGGGAGTGGGGCTCCTTTTGACGTCCCGCGTTGACAGAAAAGACTACAGCTGGTTCATCTGCTTTGCCGCGCTCGATTTCTTTTTCCTTGTGGACAAGGTGCTCCTTTACAAAACAGGAAAGCAGCTCCTTCAGTCAGGTCCTTCGCCGCGTGTGCTCTATGTGGGAAAAAGAGGACGCTTTGACAAATTCCAGTCATTCGTGCAGAAAACAAACATCAGACAGACCTTCGTGGGCTATGTTGCCTTTTCCGAACACCGTTTCAGGGAAGAAGAGGGCTACATCGGCTGGATCGGAGACCTTGAAGAGATAATAAGACAGTATCACATAGACCAGGTCTACATCATGCAGAGACACGGCGATCAGGTCGAGTTCTCGCAGAACTACCTGGATCTCTGCGTAGAGATGGGTGTTACCGTAAAATTCGTCATCGACCTTTACAATGCGGGCGACGCGAGAAGCTATGTATCTTCCGTAGGTACCTTCCCAGTCATCACATATCACAAGATATCGCTGAACGTTTTCGACCAGATGTTAAAGAGAACGATGGACATCATCGGATCAGGCATCGCGATAGTGCTCTTAAGCCCCATAATGCTCGTTGTGGCACTTCTCATAAAGCTCGATTCGCCGGGTCCCGTTCTTTTCAAGCAGACACGAGTGGGACAGAACGGAAGACACTTCAGCATACTTAAGTTCCGAAGCATGTACAAGGACGCAGAGGCGAGAAAAGCCGAGCTCATGGCCAAAAACGAGATTGCGGGCGGCGTTATGTTCAAGATGAAGGACGACCCGAGAATTACCCGCGTGGGCCGCTTCATAAGGGCTACGAGCCTTGATGAGCTGCCGCAGTTTTTCAACATCTTTGTGGGCCAGATGTCGCTGGTGGGCACACGTCCGCCGACGCTGGACGAGGTTGAAAAGTACAAGACAGGCCAGTGGCGCCGTATCTCCATAAAGCCGGGTCTCACCGGAATGTGGCAGGTAAGCGGAAGATCGGCCATCACCGACTTTGACGAGATAGTAAAGCTCGACACCGAGTATATCGATAAATGGAGCATCTGGCTGGATATCCGCATCCTCTTTAAGACCGTGCTCGTGGTGGTAAAGAGAGAGGGCTCATACTAAAAAGAAACGCGGTATTCCGCATGACAAGAAAGGACAGAAATGAAAGGAATCATTCTCGCCGGCGGCGCCGGCACAAGGCTCTACCCGCTCACGATGGTGACATCTAAGCAGCTTCTTCCCGTATATGACAAGCCGATGGTATTTTATCCGCTTTCCACCCTGATGCTCGCAGGGATCAAGGATATCCTCATCATCTCCACACCCACGGATCTCCCGAATTTTGAACGACTTTTAAAGGATGGATCGGAATTAGGAGTGCGCCTTTCCTACAAGGTGCAGCCCAGTCCCGACGGCCTTGCACAGGCTTTTATCCTCGGTGAGGAATTCATCGGTGACGATGCATGCGCAATGGTGCTCGGAGACAACATCTTTTACGGAAACGGCTTCAGGAGCGCACTCCGGAGCGCCGCGGAAAACGCGGAAAAGAACGGAAGAGCATCCGTATTCGGCTATTACGTAAATGACCCCGAGCGTTTCGGCGTCGTTGAATTTGATGAGAACGGCAAGGCCGTATCCATTGAGGAAAAACCCAAAGAACCCAAGAGCAACTATGCGGTAACGGGACTTTATTTCTATCCCGCAGGTGTTTCAAAGAAAGCGAAGGAAGTGCGCCCTTCAGCGCGCGGAGAACTTGAGATCACAACGCTGAACGGCATGTATCTTGACGAAGGCCTTCTCGATGTTACCCTCATGGGACGTGGTTACGCATGGCTTGACACAGGCACGATGGATTCTCTCGCTGAAGCCACTGACTTTGTAAAGACCATTCAGAAGCGCCAGTCTGTAGTGATCTCGGCGCCTGAAGAGATAGCTTTCATAAACGGCTGGATCGACAAGGACAACCTGCTCGTATCCGCCGAAAGATACGGAAAATCGCCTTACGGAGCGCATCTTAAGAACGTTGCCGAAGGCAGAGTAAGATACTGATCGAAAATCAACCAGGAGGACATACTTATGACCATAATCGTAACCGGCGGCGCCGGCTTCATCGGCTCAAATTTCATCTTTCACATGCTCGACACCTATCCGGACTACAGGATCGTGTGCCTTGACAAGCTCACCTACGCCGGAAACCTGAGCACCTTAAAGAGTGTGATGGACAATCCCCGTTTCCGCTTCGTAAAGGCTGATATCACCGACAGAGACGCTGTTTACAAGCTTTTTGAGGAAGAGCATCCAGACATCGTCGTAAACTTTGCCGCAGAGAGCCACGTTGACCGCTCCATCGAAGATCCCGGCATATTCCTCAGCACAAACATCATGGGAACCGCCGTTCTCATGGACGCCTGCAGAAAATACGGCATAAAAAGATATCATCAGGTTTCCACGGACGAGGTATACGGAGACCTTCCGCTCGACCGTCCTGACCTTTTCTTCACCGAGGAGACACCCATCCACACCAGCTCTCCTTACAGCTCTTCAAAGGCGGGAGCGGACCTTCTGGTACTCGCATATCACAGGACCTACGGCCTTCCCGTTTCCATAAGCCGCTGCTCAAACAACTACGGCCCTTATCATTTCCCTGAAAAACTCATACCCCTTATGATAGCAAACGCGCTCAACGACAAGCCTCTTCCTGTTTACGGAGAAGGAAAGAACGTGCGCGACTGGCTCTATGTGGAGGATCACTGCAGAGCGATCGATCTCATCATCCACAAGGGCCGCGTAGGTGAAGTTTACAATGTCGGCGGCCACAACGAGATGGCAAACATCGACATCGTAAAGATCATCTGCCACGAGCTCGGAAAGCCCGAAAGCCTCATCACATACGTTACGGACCGCAAGGGACACGATATGCGCTATGCGATCGACCCCACAAAGATCCACAACGAACTCGGATGGCTTCCCGAGACCAAGTTTGCCGACGGCATCAAAAAGACCATCAAATGGTACCTCGACAATCGCGAATGGTGGGAAGAGATCATCTCAGGAGAGTACATGGATTACTACGAAAAGATGTACAAAAACCGCTGACAGACGAAACTTTATAAAAAAATAAGATAAACGTTCGGAAAATCAAATAGTTTTCCGGCGAGAATCTGATAAAATTAACCATTATGAACAGAAATCCGGTCGGAAAAGCTTTCACACTGATACTCCAGATAGGTCTGGTGATGCTCGTTGCAGTGTTTATGTGCGTTCTCGCCGCTGTATGGCTCAACGAAAAGTTCAACACGATATGGTTCATGCCACCGTTTCTGGTGCTCGGCATAGGAGGCGGCATACGCGGAGCCTGGAACCTCGTAAAGAGCTACACAAAGCGGGAAAAGAACAGAGAAACAGAGACCAACGACTACATCGCGAGCCTTAAAGCCGAAGGTCAGAAAAACAGGGAAGCCGGAAAGACATCCGCCGAACGGAAGGCAGACACGGATGAAGACGACCTTAATGACATTTTTGGAGGATAAGGGAAAGCGCACCCTGTTCGAGCTTATGGCCGGCATCGTTCTGATCGATCTGGTCGCGCTCCTCGGAAACATTTTCATCAAAAACGGAAATGCTTTTGTGAAGAACAGACTTGCGTACACCCTGGGGATACTCCTCGGAATGACCGTAGCGCTCCTTATGGCGGTACACATGTACAAGACGCTTGAAAAAGCGATCCTGTGCGACAAGGAAAGAGCAAAGAGCAAAACAAGGCTCGCAGCGTTTCTGAGAATGCTGATGATGGTGGCGAGTCTCGCCGCCGCGGCGCTACTTCCGAACTATATCTCGATACTCGCGCTTATGATCGGGATACTTGCAATGAAGGCATCGGCGCTCATGCAGCCGCTGACCGATAAATTTGTTTTAAAAATCTTAAGCAAAGGAGGGTGATAGAGTGGGACTTGGCAATATGATCCATGTCTTGCCGTATCTCGCGAACAGTGAAGAAGAGCTCGACTTGGGCGTTAACGGCCTCAAGAGCTTTCAGCTGTTCGGACAGACACTCTGGATAACGACCACTCATGTGAGCGTACTGATCGTGATGATCGTGATCGTGATATTCGCGCTCATCGCACGGAGAGCCGTCTTGAAAGGCAGCCCCGACAAGGTTCCCGGTCCGTTTCTCACTATCGTCGAGATGGCTGTCGAGGCAGTCGACAACCTGACTGTTTCAAATATGGGTGAGAAATACGGCGGAAGGTTTTCAAACTATATCGGGACATTGTTCCTGTATCTGGTATTTGCAAACCTGAGCGGACTTATGGGCTTAAGACCGCCGACGGCCGATTACGGATGTCCTTTGGGACTTGCGCTCATCACATTTGTGATCATCCATTACAACGGATTCAAACATGAAAAAGCAATGCACGTCGGAAAACTTTTCCAGCCCGTGCTGCTTACTCCCATCAACATCATCGGAGAAGTGGCAACGCCCATGTCGATGTCGCTCCGTCTTTTCGGAAACATAATGTCCGGAACGATAATGATGGGCCTGTTGTACGGACTGCTTCCATTTGTGCTTCAGATATTCATGTTCCCGGTATTCGGATTCCTGCACGCATACTTCGATGTATTCTCAGGACTCATCCAGACATACGTTTTCTGCATGCTGACCATGGTATTCACGGCGCAGTGCTTCGGAGACGAAAAGGCTTAAGAGCCGCAGTTTAACGACTTCCGCGATATTCACGCGGACAAAGGTACGGAAATCAAAATCATAACAAATAAACACGGAGGACAATCAATATGAGTAACATTACTGACAGAGGTTTAATCTTAGCATGTTCCGCTATCGGCGCAGGTCTTGCGATGATCCCCGGTATCGGACCCGGTGTAGGCCAGGGTATTGCCGCAGGTCTCGGCGCAAATGCCGTAGGACGTAATCCCGGAGCAAAGGGCGACATCATGTCCACCATGCTTCTTGGTCAGGCCGTTGCCGAGACAACAGGTCTTTACGGTTTCGCAACAGCCATCATCCTTATGTTTGCAAATCCCCTTATCGGAAAGCTTTGATAAAACATTCAGAATACGATAAGGAGGCCGGACCAAATGAACGGATTTGTTATATTGGAAAGCGGTCTTTCGAACAGGATATTCGGACTCGATCCACAGCTTCTGTTTGATGCGCTCGTCCAGATTCTGGCCGTAGGTTTCCTTTTCTTCTTCCTCACATACATATTGTGGAATCCCGCGCGCGACCTCATCAGAAGGCGCAGGGAGAAGATAAAGAACGAAATGGATACGGCAAAGGCTGACATGGAAAAGGCAAGCACCATGAAGGCAGAATATGAGACGAAGCTTAAGGAAGCCGGCAAAGATGTGGACAAGATACTCGAAGAGGGCAGAAAGAAAGCCATCGCGAGAGAAAACCAGATCGTTGCCGAGGCCAACGAAGAAGCAAAACGGATCAGAGACCGCGCCGAAAAAGATATCGAACTTGAAAAGAGCAAGGCCAGAGACGATCTCAAACAGGAGGTCATCTCGGTTGCAGGCGCCATCGCCGGCAAGTTTGTAAAGTCCGAGCTTGACGCGAACGCCCAGGCCGCGCTCATTGACAGTGCGATCAGTGAAATGGGTGAGAACACATGGCAAAATTGATCACAAAAACATACGGAGACGCGCTTTTTGATCTTGCCAGAGAAGAGAACAAGATCGATCTGATCTATGAGCAGATCGAGGTCCTGACGCAGGTGTTCAAAGAGAATCCCGATCTGAAGACTTTGCTCACGCATCCAAAGATCACCGGCGAGGAAAAGCTTGAATGCATAAAGAATATCCTCGAAGGAAGGGTTGACGACAGCATCACGGGATTCATCTCACTCATCATCGAAAAGGAGAGGGCAAAGGAACTCGAAGGTATCTTCGCCCACTTCAAGACGAGAGTATACGAATACAAAAAGATCGGCATCGTGTTTGTCACATCTGCCGTTTCCCTCTCGGACGATCAGAAAAAGAAAATCGAAGCGAATCTCTTGAAAAATACGAAATATACGTCTCTTGAAACAACGTACGCCGTAGATGAGAGCCTCATCGGCGGCATGACCGTCCGCATCGGAGACAGGGTCGTGGATTCCAGCATAAAGAACCAGCTGGACAAGATGACCGCAGGACTCAGAAAAGTGAGCCTGGCAAACTAAACGGCTTTCCGTTTTTTACGGACAAGCAGAGAAAGGTAGGTGCTTAGATCTTGAACTTAAGACCTGAAGAAATAAGTTCGGTAATAAAAGAGCAGATAAAAAGATACTCGGCCAAGCTCGAAGTTTCCGACGTCGGCACTGTTATCCAGGTTGCAGACGGCATCGCGAGGATCCACGGGCTTGAAAAGGCCATGCAGGGTGAGCTTCTTGAGTTCCCCGGCGAGATCTACGGCATGGTGCTGAACCTCGAAGAGGACAACGTCGGCGCCGTTCTTCTCGGTGATTCAAAGAGCATTTCCGAGGGTGACACCGTAAAGACCACAGGAAGAGTGGTTGAGGTTCCCGTAGGCGACGCACTGCTCGGACGAGTTGTAAACGCTCTGGGACAGCCCATAGACGGTAAGGGTCCCATCGAGACGACCAAATTCAGACAGATCGAGCGAGTTGCTCCCGGCGTTATCACCAGAAAGTCGGTTGACACACCGCTCCAGACAGGTATCAAGGCCATCGACTCCATGATCCCCATCGGAAGAGGACAGCGTGAGCTCATAATCGGTGACCGTCAGACAGGTAAGACTGCCATCGCCATCGATACCATCATAAACCAGAAGGGACAGGGCGTTAACTGCATCTATGTTGCCATCGGACAGAAGGCATCAACGGTTGCGGCGCTCGTTTCCACACTGGAGGAATATGGCGCTATGGACTACACCACTGTAGTCTGCGCTACAGCATCGGAGCTTGCTCCCCTCCAGTATATCGCACCTTACAGCGGCTGCGCCATCGGAGAAGAGTGGATGGAAAACGGCAAGGACGTGCTCGTCATCTATGACGATCTTTCAAAGCACGCCGCAGCATACCGTACACTTTCACTCCTCTTAAAGAGAGCGCCCGGACGTGAGGCATATCCCGGCGACGTATTCTATCTCCATTCAAGACTTCTCGAGAGAGCCGCAAGACTTTCCGAAGAGTTCGGAGGAGGATCGCTCACCGCGCTTCCCATCATCGAAACACAGGCGGGCGACGTTTCCGCTTACATCCCGACCAACGTCATCTCCATCACCGACGGTCAGATCTACCTTGAGACTGAAATGTTCAACTCAGGTTTCCGTCCCGCGGTAAACGCAGGTCTCTCGGTTTCCCGAGTAGGCGGCGCCGCACAGATCAAGGCGATGAAGAAGATCTCCGGTCCCATCCGTATCGAGCTTGCTCAGTACAGAGAACTTGCCGCATTTGCGCAGTTCGGTTCCGACCTCGACGCGGATACAAAGGAAAAGCTGGCTCAGGGCGCACGCATCAAGGAGATCCTCAAGCAGCCCCAGTACCAGCCCATGCCGGTCGAGAAGCAGGTAATCATCATCTACGCGGCAACAAAGAAATATCTGCTTGACGTGGAAGTTGAAAAAGTACAGCAGTTCGAAAAAGAGCTTTTCGAATTTATCGATAACAAGTATCCCGAAATCCCCGAAGCCATCAAGACAGAAAAAGTCATTTCCGACGACACCGAAGCAAAGCTCAAAAAGGCTATCGAGGAATTCAAAGCAAGCTTTAAGTAGAGGTAGTCGACCATGGCTTCAATGAAAGACATAAAAAGGCGCAGACAGAGCATTCAGAGCACCGGTCAGATCACAAAGGCCATGAAGCTCGTCTCCACCGTTAAGCTTCAGAAGTCCAAGACAAGAGCCGAAAAGAGCAAACCCTATTTCAAGCACATGTACGAGGCGATACTCGCGATGCTTGAAAAATCGGGCAACATCGACCATCCGTATCTTAAGGGAGATCCCACAAAGAAAAAGGCGGTCATCGTCATCACTTCAAACCGCGGCCTTGCGGGCGGATACAATTCAAACATTGTAAAGCTCGTCATGGGAAGCGACATCCCGAAGGATGACTGCGTGATCTACGCCGTTGGCAAAAAAGGCAAGGAAACGCTTGCCCGCCGCGGCTACACCATCGCGGAGGATTACTCCGAAGTGATGGGAGGTCCCGTCTTCAACGACGCGATCGCGATAGGACGCCGCGTTATGCAGGATTTCACGGACGGAAAGATAGGAGAGATATATCTGGCCTATACGGAGTTCAAAAACACCGTGAGCCACATACCTACTCTTCTCAAGCTCCTTCCCTTCTCAACCTCCGGCGAAAAGCAGACTGAGGAAGAGAAAGCGGATATCGACAGGCTCACGCTCATGAACTATGAGCCCGAGGCCGACGAAGCTATAGGGCAGATCATCCCGAGATACATCAATTCGCTGATCTACGGCGGCCTTACACAGGCCTTTGCAAGTGAGAACGGCGCAAGGATGCAGGCGATGGATTCCGCGACGAACAACGCCGAGGAGATGCTCTCAACACTCACGCTCCAGTACAACCGTGCCCGTCAGGGCGCCATCACGCAGGAGATCACTGAGATCGTGGGCGGTGCAAACGCAATCAACTGACCTTCATGTCAGTTAAACTAAAAAACACAAAGGAGTGAAAAAAGTGGCTAAAATCGGAAAGATCACTCAGGTTATCGGTGCGGTGCTTGACATAAAGTTTCCGGATGAAGGACTTCCGGAAATAAACGAAGCCGTTAAGATCGATCTCAACGGAAAAAAGCTCGTTGTCGAAGTTGCCCAGCATCTCGGTGACGATACGGTAAGATGCATCGCCATGGGACCCACCGACGGCCTTGTAAGAGGCATGGAAGCCGAAGCTACCGGAGCGCCCATATCCGTACCCGTAGGTGAGAACACACTCGGAAGGATGTTCAACGTTCTCGGTGAACCCATTGACGAAAAACCCGCGCCCGAAGGCGTACAATATTATCCCATTCACAGAAAAGCTCCCGCATTCTCGGAACAGTCCACAAAGGCCGAGATGCTCGAGACCGGTATCAAGGTCGTTGACCTCCTCTGCCCTTACCAGAAGGGTGGAAAGATCGGTCTGTTCGGTGGTGCCGGCGTTGGTAAGACAGTTCTTATCCAGGAGCTCATCACAAACATTGCGACCGAGCACAACGGCTATTCCGTATTTACCGGCGTAGGAGAGCGTACCAGAGAAGGTAACGACCTCTATTACGAAATGAAGGAATCGGGCGTTCTGGAGAAGACCACCATGGTTTTCGGTCAGATGAACGAGCCCCCCGGAGCAAGAATGAGAGTCGGCCTTACAGGTCTTACGATGGCGGAATATTTCCGTGATCAGACAGGTAAAGACGTACTTCTCTTCATCGACAACATTTTCCGTTTCACACAGGCAGGTTCCGAAGTGTCCGCACTTCTCGGACGTATGCCTTCAGCCGTAGGTTACCAGCCTACACTGCAGACAGAGATGGGTGCTCTTCAGGAGCGCATCACCTCCACAAGAAACGGATCCATCACATCCGTTCAGGCCGTTTACGTTCCTGCGGATGACTATACGGACCCCGCACCTGCAACGACATTCGCGCACCTCGACGCAACGACCGCGCTTTCACGTCAGATCGTTGAGCTCGGTATCTATCCTGCCGTTGACCCGCTCGTATCCACATCCAGGATCCTCGATCCCAGGATCGTCGGCGAAGAGCACTACCGCGTTGCGCGCGGCGTTCAGGAGATCCTCCAGCGCTACAAGGAACTGCAGGATATCATCGCGATCCTCGGTATGGACGAGCTTTCCGAAGACGAAAAGCTTCTTGTTGCAAGAGCACGTCGTGTTCAGAGATTCCTCTCCCAGCCGTTCCACGTTGCCGAGCAGTTTACAGGCCTTGAAGGACGCTATGTTCCCATCTCCGAGACCATCCGCGGTTTTGCGGAGATCCTCGAAGGCAAGCACGACGACATCCCCGAGAGCTATTTCCTTAATGCGGGAAGCATTGACGACGTTATCGAGCGTACCAAGAAGAACTAAGGAGGGTCGGCCATGGCAGACGAAAGCAAACTCCTGAGGCTTGAGATAATCTCGCCTGACCGCGTGTTCTTTGAGGGCGAAGCGGATATGGTGGAGATGCGGACCTCCGAAGGGGAGATCGGCGTTTTCAGAAACCACATCCCTCTGACTTCCATCCTCGTGCCCGGGATCATCAAGATCCACAACGGTCAGGAAGTGAAGCAGGCAGCGGTGCATGACGGCTTTGTCGAGATATTCAGGGACCATATCGTGATATTGTCCGAATCGGCAGAGTGGCCCGAAGAGATAGACGTGGAGCGTGCGGAGCGCGCAAAGGAACGTGCCGAGACCCGCTTAAAGAGCGGTGATGCAAACATAGACACGGCGCGTGCCGAGCTGGCTCTGAGAAGAGCGCTCATACGAATAGAGGCGGCACATCTTAAATAAGTGTACATTTCCCGGCGTGAAAAAACGCCGGGAATTTTTTAAGTTTTGTTTAAATTCTCGTGAATTTTGACAACTTGCCTTTTCTCGCGGAAAGTGGTAGGATAAGTGCGTTTACCGAAACTGCGAAAGGAAGGCTGAAATGGCTTTGACTGCAAGAGAAACAGAAAAAACAGAAAACAGGAAGGGCTTTAAAGCGCTCCTTCATAAATACAGACACATCTGGGCCCTCATCTATATCCCGATCTACTTTTTATGGTTCTTCGGGCTTGAGGGCATAGTTTCACGCGCATCCGACGTGCATATCATCCACACGCCGTTTGACGATATGATACCTTTTTGTGAATATTTCATAATCCCGTACTATATATGGTTTTTGTTTGTCCCGCTCGCAGGCTTTTTCTATTTCTTCACAAACCGTGAAGAGTTTTACAGGTTCTGCATCTTCATCTTTTCAGGAATGACACTGGCGATGATAGTCTGCACACTTTGGCACAATGGACTGAATCTCCGCCCTGACCTCACTCTGCTCGGGCGCGACAATATGTTCATTCATGTCACGGGAAGGCTCTACAAGGTGGACACGGCGCAGAACGTATGTCCCAGCATTCATGTCATAAACTCGATTGGTGTTGCGGTATCTGTGATCAACAGCGACAGATTAAACAAAAACAAGGCCGTGACATACGGAAGTATCGTAGTCGCAGCCTTGATATGCCTTTCGACGATGTTTTTGAAGCAGCACTCCGTGGTGGATGTAGCGGCGGCGTGCCTGCTCTGCGTTCCGCTTTATTTCCTGGCTTACAGGACAAAGCTCAAAAACGTCGAGCCTGAGATCAATTGAATTTAAACAGCTTGTTTGCCACAACATAGCCGGCCTTTACGATCTCCTGGCCGGTATGGGATCTGGCTTTGCAGGCGGTACCGAGGAAAGAGGCACTTATGTGATTGTACAGGTGCCTGTTTTTTTGCTTAAGATATGCCCACAGGTCGTTCTTTTTCTGCTGAGCCTCCTCGTCGCCTATCTTCATGAGGAAAACAGAAGAAATGGTCATCATGATGCCGAGATATTTCGTCATGTAGATGCGGAGTCTGCGGTTTTTGATGGCCTGAAGGTCGTAGAGATCGATCATGGTGCGGGTGACAAGAAGCTGCTGATCGATACGCTTCATCATGTTGGCCTCGCTCACCGACTGATCCGCGCGCCCTATGAAATAGCGGTAGAGATTGATGTCAAGGTAGTACATGGTCTTTACGTAGGGGAGCGGAGCATAGACAAAGATGTTGTCAACATAGAAGCAGTGCTCGGGAAGCTTCAGGCCGCAGTCGCGGAGCATTTTTGTGCGGTAAAAGACAGAGTGCATGAGAATGTACTGGCCGGTCTTGAAATGTCCCACATCGCTCCAGGTGAATATCCTGCCCTGAGGGAGCGGAGTCCTGTAGTTTATTACCTTTTTGTGCTTTTCGCCCTGTTTTTCGTAAACATAGTTGCAAAGCAGCATGTCGAGATTTGTGCCGCTCTTTACCATGTCGGAAAGGAGTGCGAGAGCCTCTTTGTAGGCCTCTTCCTTGAACCAGTCGTCTGAATCGAGCACCTTGAAATAGATTCCGGTTGCACGCTCAAGACCTGTGTTTACGGCACTTCCGTGTCCGCCGTTTTCCTTGTGCACCGCAATGACGATGCCCGGGTATTTTTCTTCGTATTCCTTTGCGATCTTTAAAGTGTCGTCGCTCGAGCCGTCGTCCACGACGATGACTTCGACATCATTTCCTCCCGCAGCGGCGCATTCTATGGCATGTCCCATGTATGCGGCGGAATTGTAACAGGGAATGGTTACCGTTAAGAGTTTCATTCAGAAACCTCCTGACTGTTTGTGATTGTTGTCATATTATACCATCTATGCCCCCCGCGTTCAATAAATTTTGTGTTGTCATTTCCGCGGAAAGCATTTAAAATATTATGGGGTTTTGTTGAAAAACAGGACAGTACGCACTGTCACATCGAAAGGCAAGTCATGAAATACTTTGTAAAAATATGCTGGTTCATAGTTTTGTTTGCGGGATCTGTTTTTTTCTTCGGAAACAAAATGGTGGAGCAGCTTTCGGATGAATATGTATCGACCACAAAGGCAGGAACATCGGAGCTGCCTGTGATCTCGCTGAGGAGCGACGGAGTCACGGTAAACAGCCTGTACGGCTATGCCGCCGAGCTCGATCCCCTCATTGTACGGGAAAATTTTGTCACGCTTGAAAGCGACAATGTCATCGACCTGTTGATAAACGAACGAGCTACCGACGTCAGAAAGCTGCTTTACGAGGTCTTTGACACGGAGACCGGGGAAAAACTCACCGACGGGCAGATAAGCGCGTTTGACTATACCGACAAAACAAAGAACGCCAGACTCAAACTCGACATTGAAACGCAGCAGGGCAGGGAATATTCGGCAGAGGTCACGCTGATCACTTCGGAGAGTAAGCGTGTGCATTACTATTTCCGCTTTAAGCAGTACGATGAGGCATATTTTGCCGAAAAAGTGGCCTACATGCTTGAGTTTTCAAAGGCGTGCCGCGACAAGAACATCGACTATGTCATCCCTTTCCTTGAGAGCACATACCGCGGAGAGGGCACGGATTATGCCCATGTTGACATCAAAGACAGTTACCAGATGGTCTGCTGGGGAAAGCTCGAGCCGGAGATAGTTGGCGACATCAAGGTCACGATCAACGAGATCTACAAGTATATCGCTGTGGGAACGCTCAAATACACCGTTCAGATGGAAACGGCTTCGGGCGACGAGGAATATGTCATCACGGAGCGCTTCAGGATAAGCCTCGGCGGTGACTATGTCTATCTTTTAAACTATGAGCGCGATATGAACGCGGTGTTCGACCCAAAGCTCATCAGCCTTTCACAGGCGCAGCTGAAACTCGGTATCACTCCCGACACACAGCCCGACATGGCATGGACAAAGGACAATTCCATGTTCTGTTTTGTGCGCAACAATACAGTCTGGTACTACAATATCCCCGAAAATACGCTCTTTTCCGTATATTCCATGAACAGCGGCTATGTGTGGCCTTCGGAGGTCTGCCCCGAGCATGATCTGAGGATCCTCAGGATGGACGACAACGGCGACGTGACGTTCATGGTGTCGGGATATATGAACAACGGTGAATATGAGGGAAAGACCGGAATCCTGCTGTATGTCTATTACCGCTCCGAAAACCGCATAAAAGAACTGCTCTATATCCCCGTTGCCGAGACAAACCAGCACATAAGACAGGAAATAGGTGCCTTCAGCTATATGAACGCACAGGATGTGTTCTTTTTCATGGCATACGGCATGATATATTCCTACAACATGACAACGGGCGAACTGACAGGGCTTACGGCTCAAAAGGTCAGCGGCGACGTGGTGTTCTGCCGTGATCTTTCGTACGTGGCATGGCAGGAGGAGGGAAATGTCAGCGATATTTTCATACTTTACCTTGAAAACAACGCGAGACGCACTCTTCACGTGGACGGTGACAAGCTCATAAAACTGTTCGGCTACATAGGGGACAATATGATCACAGGCTACGGCAGCCTTTCCGATTATGCCGCATATTCCGACGGAAGCGTGTATTATCCCATCTCTGAGCTGAAGATCCTCGGAGAGCATGAGGAGGTGCTTAAAAACTACCATGTGCCGGGGTATTACATCACCGGTGTATCCGCAACCGACACGGCAATCAGACTTCAAAGGGTGGTAAAAACAGATGATGGGCAGAATGTCTATGATGAGGCGCCCGACGACTATATACTGATCTATGAAGAGGATCAAAACAGGAGCTTTTCTGTGGATGTCAGAGTCACGGAGAGCATGCTCACGGAGTATTATCTTTCATTGCCCTCATCTTTTAAGGCAGATACAGTTCCAAAGCAGACCGTGTCTGACGTTACGGTCATCGCGGAGAACACACTGGTGCGCGTTCAGGCATTGGAAACCCAGGATGAGCATTATGAAGTCTATTCTTTCGGAAGCATCATATGGATCAAAGACGATCCCACAGAGGCCATCGCCCTTGCCGACACGGACGAAGCCGTGGGAACCGTGGTCGACCGCAGGGGAAGGATATTCTGGGAACGCGGCGTGCAGAACAAGAATGACGACCTGAAGGAAGAGACGGTCACAAAGGCGCTTGAGCTCACCGACAGCGCGATCGACGCATTTCTGAACCTTAACCACGCAACCTTACCCGAGATGTTTTACTTTGTCTATAAGGATATCCCCGTGTACTCAATGCTTGAAGACGGCAGCATCATTCTTGTCACCGGCTATACCCAGAACCAGGTGACCTACACCGTGCTTTCCACGAGGAAGAGCTACACTACCAGGATAAACACTCTCGAGGAGAAACTTGAAAAGGGCGGAAACGTGTTCAGGGTGATGAGATGATCATTTATGAGATAAGTCGTTATTCGTCCGTATATATAGCATTGACAAAAATGTATTATACTTGCCTTACCTCAAGGCCAAAGTGATTCATTTACTTATCCCCATTGACTCTGATAAAAAAAACTTGACTATTCCTCATGACCGTGATACAATCTAACGGCTATGGAAGCGAATAGTCTTTTTTTTTGCGTGTGACGATACGTGAAAAAGGACGCAAACTAAACTATTACGGAGGTGGAAGTCGTGCGAGTAAAGATCACATTGGCATGTACAGAATGCAAGCAGCGCAACTACAACATGACCAAAGACAAAAAAGAACATCCGGACAGGATGGAGACCAAGAAGTATTGCAGATTCTGCAAGCAGCACACATTACACAAAGAGACAAAATAATGTCGTGATGGCGACGGAAAGGATTTCAAATGGCGGAAGCAACTACTACCAAAGAAAAGGGTCGCTTTAAACAGTGGTGGAAGGGCCTTAAGTCAGAGTTCAAAAAGATCGTTTGGCCTGACAAGGAATCCGTAGCCAAGCAGACCGCTGCCGTTATCGTTATCACCATTATCTTAGGAGTGATCATCTCACTTCTCGACACAGGTCTTAAATATCTTGTCGACCTGATCCTTTGACAGGTAATGCGGAGGTAGCTATGGCAGATGCTAAATGGTTTGTTGTTCATACCTATTCTGGTTATGAAAACAAAGTAAAAGCCAATATCGAAATGACGGTCCAGAACCGCGGTCTCGAGGATCAGATCCTTGAGGTGGCCGTTCCGTTCGAAAGAGCGGTAGAGGTCAAAAACGGTGTGAAGAAAAACGTCGAAAGAAAGATGTTGCCCGGTTACGTGCTTGTCCATATGGAAATGAATGATGAGACATGGTACGTTGTCAGGAACACCAGAGGCGTCACAGGCTTTGTGGGTCCGGGATCCAAGCCCGTTCCGCTCACCGATGCGGAAGTAAGGAACATGGGTCTCGACAAGGAAGCCGAAGAAAAGCTTCCCGAGATCGAGCTTGACTTTGAGGTGGGCGATGAAGTCGTCATCCTCGAGGGTAACTGGGAAAACAAGACCGGTATCGTTAAGCAGATCAACGAGCACAAGCAGACCGTTATCATCGCGATCGACATGTTTGGACGCGAAACTCCCGTTGAACTCAGTTTCACGGCAGTAAGGAAAAAGTACTAAACGCCGCATGCCACGCGGCAACAGTGGGAGGAATGACCCATGATATGAGGGTCACACTCCGATAATACCACATCAGGAGGAAATAAAAATGGCAAAGAAGATCGAAGGTTACATTAAGTTACAGATACCTGCTGCAAAGGCTACACCGGCACCTCCGGTTGGTCCCGCACTTGGTCAGCATGGTGTCAACATTCCTCAGTTCACAAAGGAATTCAACGCAAGAACGGCAGATCAGGCCGGCATGATCATCCCCGTAGTCATCACGGTTTATGCCGACAGGAGCTTCTCCTTCATCACAAAGACTCCGCCCGCTGCGGTTCTTCTTAAGAAGGCCTGCAACATTGAGACCGCTTCAGGCGCTCCCAATAAGAACAAGGTTGCAAAGATCAAGAAGAGCGAAGTTGAAAAGATCGCACAGCTCAAGATGCCCGATCTCAACGCAGGTTCTCTTGAGGCTGCAACAAGCATGATCGCCGGTACCGCAAGATCCATGGGTATCGAAGTCATCGAGGGTTGATCTTAAGGATTCCAATGTAAAGACGTGGGAGGATCTGTCTGTCAGTGGAACTGACAGACCTTCCGTGAATACCACCAGGAGGTTAAAGAAATGAAAAGAGGAAAGAAATACAATAATTCAGTAAGTGCTTACAACAAGACTCAGCAGTACGAAGTTGCCGAGGCAGTAAGCATCGTTAAAAAGAACGCGGTCGCAAAGTTCGATGAGACCATCGAAGCTCATGTCAGACTCGGCGTCGACGGACGTCATGCTGACCAGCAGGTTCGTGGTGCTGTCGTTCTTCCTCACGGAACCGGTAAAAAGGTTCGCGTACTTGTTTTCGCAAAGGGAGACAAGGTAAGTGAGGCAGAGAGCGCAGGCGCAGATTATGTTGGCGGAGACGAGCTTATTCCCAGAATTCAGAACGAGGGATGGCTTGATTTCGATGTGGTAGTTGCCACACCCGACATGATGGGCGTTGTAGGTCGTCTTGGTAAAGTGCTCGGACCTAAGGGTCTCATGCCCAACCCCAAGGCAGGTACCGTTACAATGAACGTTGCACAGGCGATCGCAGATATCAAAGCAGGTAAGGTTGAGTACAGACTCGACAAGGCCAACATCATCCACGTGACCGTTGGTAAGGCTTCCTTCACAGAGGAGCAGCTCGCAGACAACTTCCAGACGCTTATGGGTGCGATCATCAAAGCAAAGCCGGCTACAGCAAAGGGACAGTATTTAAAGAGTGTTACCATCACTTCCACAATGGGTCCCGGTGTCAAGGTTAACGCTGCACGCCTTGCATAATTTTTTCCGGCAGATGGTTGACAAACCAATAAATTTGTTATAATATATGTCACGTTCTGCGTAACAGACTGTACGCAGAACGTGATAATACCGAAGACAGCAGGTGGGGAAACCCGTAAGCACGTAAGTGCGCCCGCCGAGGGAAATGCATGAATATGACATTCAGACTGCTTTCCGTTTCGGTTGGCAGTTTTCTTTTTTACAGAAAACCGCACAAAAATCTGAACAGGAGGTAATAAACATGGCAAAGGTTGAACTTAAGGCCCCCGTGATCGATGAGATCAAGGAAGTCGTTGGACGCGCATCATCCGCAGTTCTTGTAGACTATCGCGGCCTTACCGTTGAGCAGGACACAAAGCTTCGTAAAGAGCTTCGTGAGGCAGGCGTTGTTTACAAGGTTTACAAGAACACATTCCTTAAGCGCGCATTCGAAGGCACAGACTTCGCTCAGCTCGATTCCCATCTTGACGGTCCTACGGCTATCGCATTCGGCATTGACGATGCAACAGCACCTGCAAGAGTACTTGCAAAGTATGTTGACAACATCGACGCACTCACATTCAAAGCCGGTGTGGTTGACGGCACATATTATGACGAGGCGGGAGTTGTTACCCTTTCGAAGATCCCTTCGAGAGACGTGCTTCTTTCCAAGTTCCTCGGAAGCATCCAGAGTCCTATCGCAAACTTCGCAAGAGTCATCAAGCAGATCGCGGAGAAGGATTCGACACCTGCCGCATAACACGTACGCTATATTACATCGTAGTATTGCGTGAAACGACAGTTTCGCGGGCGGCATGACAAACATTTATTCAAATTTTCACAGGAGGAAAATAAAAATGACAACACAGGAAATCATTGATGCCATAAAGGGCATGACAGTATTAGAGTTAAATGACCTCGTAAAGGCTTGCGAGGAAGAGTTCGGCGTTTCTGCAGCAGCAGGCGTTGTAGTTGCAGCAGCAGGTCCCGCAGCAGCAGCTGAGGAGAAGACAGAGTTCGACGTTGAGCTCACCGAAGTTCCCGCTGACGCAAAGATCAAGATCATCAAGGTTGCTCGTGAGATCACAGGTCTCGGACTTGGTGAGGCTAAGGCTCTTGTTGAGGCTGCTCCCAAGGTTGTTAAAGAGGGCGTTTCCAAGGCAGAGGCTGAGGAACTCAAGAAGAAGCTCGAAGAGGCAGGCGCAAAGGTTACTCTTAAGTAATCTACGCTCGACTAAAAAAACTATCTCCGGAACCGGATACGGCTTCGGAGATTTTTTTATTGTTAATAAACAAAAAAAATTTCTACTTGACTGTAGAAATGCGGTGTGTTATTATGGATAATGCTCTATTGTGGTTTGGTATGCCTAACAGGTCTATTATACCACAAAATGAGCGATATGAAAAGACTTTTTCTACAAATAATTATCTACGAGGTGAAAATGTCAATGGAAAAGAACAGGATGCATCCCGTCAGCGTAGGGAAAGGCATGAGAATGAGCTATTCTCAGCAGAAGGAAGTTCTTGAGATGCCGAACCTCATCGAGATCCAGAAGAACTCGTATGACTGGTTTATCAAGAAGGGCCTTCAGGAAGTCTTTGACGATGTTTCTCCGATCAAGGATTTCTCAGGGAATCTCGAACTCTCATTCCTCAGCTATCGTCTCTGCGAGGACAAAAAGAAGTACACCATCGAGGAATGCAAGGAAAGAGATGCCACGTACTCCGCTCCTTTGGAGGTAATGGTAGAGCTTTACCGCACCGAGGATGAGAGCCGCGTCATCACTCCCATTTTCATGGGCGAGCTTCCTCTTATGACCGAAACCGGTGCCTTTGTCATCAACGGCGCCGAGAGAGTCATTGTCAGCCAGCTTGTTCGTTCCCCGGGCATTTATTATGATGTTCAGCACGATAAGATCGGTAAGCTTCTCTATACATGCCAGGTTATCCCCAACCGTGGTGCGTGGATAGAGTACGAGACCGACTCAAATGACGTGTTCTGGGCACGTGTGGACAGAAACCGTAAGGTTCCTGTTACCGTTTTGATGCGTGCGCTCGGACTTGGCACAAATGAGCAGATCAGGGAACTTTTCGGCGACGAGCCCAAGCTTGAAGCTACATTCGGCAAGGATACCTGCGAAAGCTACAAGGATGGCCTGTTAGAGCTCTACAAGAAGCTCCGTCCCGGCGAACCTCTTGCAGTGGATACCGCATCCTCACTCATCCACGGTATGTTCTTCGATCCCAGACGTTATGACCTCGCAAAAGTAGGACGTTATAAATTCAACAAAAAGCTTGCGTTAAAGAACCGCGTTGTCGGTTTCAAGACCGCAGAAGACATAATCGATGCTTCGACGGGCGAGATCATCGCCGAAGTGGGCACCGTGATCACCGAAGAGATAGCCGATCAGATTCAGAACGCGGCTGTTCCGTATTTTGATGTCCAGACCGAAGAAAAGAACGTAAGGATCCTTTCAAACCTTATGGTAGACATCGATGCATATCTCGGTGAAGGCACCGCTGCCGAGCTCGACATCGACGAGAACGTTTATTATCCCGCTCTCGAGGCGCTCATGAATGAGTACGGCTCAGACCTCGACGAGCTCAAGGAGCAGATAAAGAAGAATATGTCCGACCTTGTACCGAAGCACATCACAAAGGAAGACATCTTCGCATCCATCAACTACAACATCCATCTTGAATATGGCATCGGAAGAAAGGACGACATCGATCACCTCGGAAACCGTCGTATCCGTGCCGTAGGCGAGCTCCTTCAGAACCAGTACCGTATCGGTATCGCGCGTATGGAGCGTGTTGTACGTGAGAGAATGTCCACACAGGGCATCGAGAGCGTTACCGCTCAGACCCTTATAAACATCAAGCCCGTGACCGCATCAGTCAAGGAATTCTTCGGAAGTTCCCAGCTGTCACAGTTCATGGACCAGAACAACCCTCTTTCCGAGCTCACAAACAAGAGACGTCTTTCGGCCCTCGGTCCCGGCGGTCTTTCACGTGACCGTGCGTCCTTCGAAGTTCGAGACGTTCACTATACTCACTACGGCAGAATGTGCCCCATTGAGACCCCCGAAGGTCCGAACATCGGTCTTATCAACTCACTCGCAAGCTATGCGCGTATCAACCAGTACGGCTTCATCGAGGCTCCTTACAGAAAGACCGACAAGACCGATCCGCTCAATCCCAGGGTTACCGATGAGGTTGTTTACCTTACCGCGGATGAAGAGGATAAGCACGTTATCGCGCAGGCAAACGAGCCTCTTGACGAGAACGGCTATTTCATAAACAACAACGTTTCCGGTCGTTTCAGAGAAGATACCGCTTCCTTCGAAAAGAAGAGGATCGATTACATGGACGTTTCGCCGAAGATGGTATTCTCGGTT
>JAEENL010000081.1 GCA_016283775.1 Lachnospiraceae bacterium
CGATGTCGGCTCATCGCATCCTGGGGCTGTAGCAGGTCCCAAGGGTTGGGCTGTTCGCCCATTAAAGCGGTACGCGAGCTGGGTTCAGAACGTCGTGAGACAGTTCGGTCCCTATCCGGCGCGGGCGCAGGATATTTGAGAGGAGCTGTCCTTAGTACGAGAGGACCGGGATGGACGGACCGCCGGTGTACCTGTTGGGAACCAATCCCATCGCAGGGTAGCCGAGTCCGGCAGGGATAAACGCTGAAGGCATCTAAGCGTGAAGCCCCCCTCAAGATGAGATATCCCATGCCTATAAGGCAGTAAGATCCCCCGGAGAGTACGGGGTAGGAAGGCACGGAGTGTAAGCGCAGTAATGCGTTAAGCGGACGTGTACTTATAGATCGAGGACTTATTCTAACGTATAAGCTCCTGGACGGCGACTGGCCTGACGGCCATACTTGTATGGACGGAAGGACAGGCATCGGACAGGGCAACGAAAGTGAGCATGAAGGGCGTCAGCCCGGAATGCGAAGTTTCGTTGAGGATCGCGGGAGCGCACAGCGCGTAGCGATCCGCGAGCTTATCCCCGATTTCGGTTTTCTTGATCAGTATTGAGTTTTTAAGGTTATCCTGACCATTGAATGATGGTCAGGATTTTTTATGCCGGGAAGTGAAGCCTTGCACAGCGGCGCTGTGAAGCGAAATGGATAGCAGTATAATCATCCGGTTTGAAAGTGGTGCCGGATGGTTACTATTCACAGCCCAAATGCCTTTTTGACATTCTCCTCCGGTAATACGTGGCGATTCAAGTCTGCCCTTCGGTGAAAGATAGGACTAAAACGCTGTTTTCGACGCCTTAGTCCTACTTTTTTGCTTCCGGGCCTCCTGTTCGGGCTTCCGCATACCCGGAAAGTTAGGATAAGACGACAGTTTTTGGTCGTCTTATCCTAACTTTGGCATCTCCGGACCGGGCTCAGGGCTTCCGCATACCCGGAAAGTTAGGATAAGATGATAGTTTTTGGTCGTTTTATCCTAACTTTGGCATCTCCGCATCGGGCTCAGGGCTTCCGCATACCCGGAAAGTTAGGATAAGATGACAGTTTTTGGTCGTTTTATCCTAACTTTGGCATCTCCGCATCGGGCTCAGGGCTTCCGCATTCTCAAAAAGTTAGGATAAGGCGACGGGTATGGGTCGTCTTATCCTAACTTTTCGGGTTTGTGCGAAGATCTCGGATCCCTTCAGCTGTAGTAGCTCACGCCCACAATGATCCTCGGGACTTCGTCTCGTTACATCCTTACATGTTTATACTGTGAATAGTAAAGGATGGTAACCCTCCGCATTTTCCCATGAAAATTCACTCATTTTTATTGGACTCATTGGGAGGTACACTTTAGCCATCAAAGAAAACAGCACTTTAATTGAAAAACTTAATGCAACAAAATATGACGAAAAATGAAAAATCTGTTGCAATAACTTTTGCGGAAGGAGGTGTTTTTTGTGATAAGATTCGATGTGATTACTATCTGCGGTTAGGAGTCAAATGAGTAATTACAATCGAATAACTTTTAAAGAAAGAGTGAGGATCGAAGCCGGTATCTATGCCAAGAAATCGTTTAGCCGGATAGCTAAAGAATTAGGCAGGAGTACATCGAGCATTACAAGAGAGGTTAAAAACAATAGAATAATGGTTCCATCGCCGTACGCATACGGTAAAGATTGTATTTATGCATATAATTGCAAAAGAAAAGGCCTTTGCGGAGAGGCATTCTGTTATAAGCGATGCGCAGGCTGTTTTCTTCATGATTGCACAAAATACTGCAGTATACGAATACCGTGTACATGTAAGGCAACCCAAAGACCGCCGTTTGTTTGTGACGCCTGTAGAGGAAAAACAAGAAAAACCTGTAAATATAATAAGTACTACTACATGGCAGAAAAGGCAGAAGCAAAGGCAAAAAAGATACGATCAGAGTCCAGAGAAGGAATTCGGCTGAGCGAGAAAGAGTTGCGTGCGCTCGACGAGATACTGTCTCCGCTCATCCTGCAGGGGCAGCCGTTGTCACATATCTGCAAGACTCATCGTGAGGAGATCAGGGTCTCTGAAAGAAGCATCTATAACTATATAGAAGCTGGAGAATTGAGCATCAGCAACCTG
Source organism: Lachnospiraceae bacterium (assembly GCA_016283775.1). Taxonomy (GTDB): domain Bacteria; phylum Bacillota; class Clostridia; order Lachnospirales; family Lachnospiraceae; genus RGIG3528. The sequence goes on from JAEENL010000081.1 coordinate 2,139, forward strand.
GATCTCAGACGTAAAGTGAAGTACAGGAGACGCCGCAAGAAGCCGACGGAGATAAAGTGTAACAAGTTAAATTACAGGCAAGGAAGAACATATGAGGACTTTCAGAGATATATGGAGGAACACCCCGATACTCCGATCGTGGAGATGGATACAATTCGCGGGAAGGTAACCAAGGAACAAGTGGTCCTGACTATCATGTTCAACCAGACATCTGTAATGCTGATGTTCCTGATGGAGGATGAATCGGCGGAGCCGGGGATAAAGGTGTTTGATACGCTGACAAAGCG
>JAEENL010000082.1 GCA_016283775.1 Lachnospiraceae bacterium
TAGCGTCATCCACAGCCGTGCTTCGTGCGCTTTCCTTCGGAAATCTTTTGTGCTTTGCGGCCACACATGACATTGAACTCACCACACTTCTTGCCGACAGGTACGAGAATCATCATTTTGACGAGGGACTCGATGAAGAGGGAAATGTCTGCTTTGACTATATATTGAAATCCGGTCCTTCCGTAAACAGAAATGCCATAAGGCTCTTAAAGGCAAACGGTTATCCCACGGAAATAACCGACACAGCCGAAGAGATGGCAGTGAATTTCAACAAGACCGGAAAATGGAGTATATGATGGAACAGTTATCTCCGATGATGGAAAAATATATGGAGACGAAGGCCGAACATCCGGACTGCATACTGATGTACAGGCTTGGCGACTTCTATGAGATGTTTTTTGAAGACGCAAAAGTGGTCTCACGTGAACTTGAACTCACGCTTACCGGAAAGAACTGCGGACTTGCGGAACGCGCGCCGATGTGCGGTGTGCCTTATCATTCGGTGGACCAGTATATCGACAGGCTCGTGCAGAATGGGCACAAGGTCGCGATCTGCGATCAGACGGAAGACCCGCGCTTCGCAAAAGGACTTGTAAAGCGTGAAGTCACAAGGATAGTGACTCCGGGAACAAATCTCACAAAGGACACCGAGCTTAATTCCGGCGTGCACAATTTCCTTATGGGGATCGCATATGTGGACGGATGCTTCGGCATCACCACCGTGGACGTTTCCACAGGTGATTTCCTGGTCACCGAAGTGGATAATCTCCAGGACGCGAAAGACGAGATAGTAAAATTTTCACCGTCGGAGATCATCTGCAACGCTTCCTGCATAGTTTCGGGGCTTGACCTTGACGATCTGAAGAACAGGATGAACATCTTTATTTCCGTTCTTGATGATTATGCCTATGATGAAGTTTCCTGCGAAAAAGCGCTTTCCGCGCATTTCGGGAAAAGCGCGGAGGAGCTTGGACTCAGCGATACCGCAATAGCTCGCCTTTCCGCAGGCGCTGTATTAAAATACCTTTCCGATACGCAGATGAACTCGCTTTCACATATCTCCAGACTTGAGAAATACCAGGTCGGAAGATATATGATAATCGACGGAGCGACCAGGAGAAACTTAGAGCTCACCGAGACCATGCGTGAAAAGCAGAAAAAAGGCTCGCTCCTTTACGTGCTCGACAAGACAAAGACCGCGATGGGCACAAGGCTTTTAAAGGATTTCATTGAGCAGCCGCTGATAAAGCCGAAGGAGATAAACGAGCGCCTTGACGCGATACAGGAGCTGAACGACCACGTTCTCGAACAAAGTGAGCTGACAGAGATGCTCATCGATATCTATGACCTTGAAAGGCTTATGAGCAAGGTATCTTACCGCTCGATAAACCCAAGAGACATGATCGCGCTGAAGACTTCGCTCTCAAAGCTTCCCGGCGTGAAAGCCATCGTATCGGGCTTCAAGTCGTCGCTATGGAAAAAAGTGTATGATGAGACCGATGACCTGTCGGACCTTTGTTCACTCATAGAGAGCGCGATCGCGGACGACCCTCCGATCCAGATAAAAGAGGGCGGCATCATAAAAACCGGCTACAACGAAGAAGTTGACAGGCTCCGCCTCGCAAAGACAGACGGCAAGAAATGGCTTTCGGACCTTGAAGAAAAGGCAAAGAACGAGACCGGGATAAAAAACCTCAAAGTCAAGTTCAATCGTGTTTTCGGGTATTATTTTGAAGTCACAAATTCCTTTAAAGACCTGGTTCCCGCAAACTGGATCAGAAAGCAGACGCTCACAAATGCGGAAAGATATACGACGGAAGAACTGAAAAAGATAGAAGAAGACATACTTGGCGCGGAAGACAGGCTGTTTTCACTTGAATACAACCTCTTTGACGATCTTCGTGACAAGGTCGCCGCAGAAGTGCTGCGTATTCAGCAGACAGCGCGCGCAGTGGCGCTTGCGGATGTGCTTTCGAGCCTTGCGACAGTTTCAAGAAAGAACAATTATGTGCGACCCGTTATAACGGATAACGGTGTGATAAAGATAAAAGGCGGACGACATCCCGTTGTCGAGGGAATGCTTGAAAACGAGCTTTTCATCGAAAACGACACTTATCTTGACATGGACGAGCACAGGATCGCGGTGATCACCGGCCCAAACATGGCCGGAAAATCCACCTATATGCGTCAGACCGCGCTCATCGTGCTGATGGCGCAGATCGGATCGTTCGTTCCCGCATCCTCCGCGGAGATAGGCATCACAGACCGCATTTTTACAAGAGTCGGAGCATCCGATGACCTGGCTTCGGGAAGATCCACGTTCATGGTGGAGATGAGTGAGGTCTCGCATATCCTTAAAAACGCGACCAAGAAAAGCCTTCTGATCCTTGATGAGATAGGGCGCGGAACAAGCACTTACGATGGCCTCAGCATTGCCTGGGCGGTTACCGAGCATATTGCCGATACAAAGAAGCTCGGCGCAAAAGCGCTTTTTGCAACGCATTACCATGAACTTACGGAACTCGAAGGAAGGCTTAAGGGTGTAAACAACTACTGCATAGCTGTAAAAGAGCAGGGCGACAGCATCATTTTCCTGAGAAAGATCGTGCGCGGAGGTGCCGACAAGAGCTACGGCATTCAGGTGGCGCGCCTTGCGGGACTTCCCGAAGAAGTGCTGAAACGCGCTTCGGAGATCTCGGATGCGCTCGTAAAGAACGACATAAACACCGACGACATCTTTGATACGGAAGGTGCAAAACCTGAAAAAAAGGAAAAAGAACAGGTCTACGACGGGCAGCTTTCTTTCTTTGAGGAACCGAAGGAAGAGAAACCCCAAAAAGAAGACACTCCCGATCCCGAAAAGATAAAACATGTGATAAACGAGATAAAGGCGCTGAACCTGCAAAGACTCACGCCTCTTGACGCTCTTAACGAACTTTACAGGCTGCAGGAAAGGATCATGAGATGATCAATATCCTTGATAAAAACACGATAGACCAGATCGCCGCGGGCGAGGTTGTGGAAAGACCTGCGTCAGCAGTGAAGGAGCTTGTGGAAAACGCGCTCGACGCCGGAGCGACTGCTGTTACGGTAGAACTTAAAGACGGCGGGATCGGGCTCATAAGAGTCACTGACAACGGGTGCGGTATAGACAAGGATGAGATAAGAGTCGCTTTTTACAGGCATGCGACAAGTAAGATAAAAACAGCTGAAGACCTGATAAACGTGAGCTCCTTAGGCTTCAGAGGCGAAGCGCTTTCAAGCATAGCCTCCGTTGCAAAGGTGGAAGTACTCACCAAAAAAGATGACGCTTTTATCGGCACCAGATATGTGATCGAAGGTGGAGAGGAAAAAACGCTTGAAGAAGCGGGCTGCCCCGACGGCACCACATTCCTCGTGCGTGACCTTTTTTACAATACTCCCGTAAGACGCAAGTTTTTAAAGTCAAGTGTCACTGAGACCGGATATGTTGCGGAGCTTCTTGAAAAACTCGCGTTAAGCGAACCCTTTGTCTCTTTTAAGCTCATTTCAAACGGAAAAGTCATCCTCCATACAACAGGAAACGGAAAGATACAGGACATCTTCCTTGAGCTTTACGGCGCTGAGACCGCACGGGCGCTACTTGAAATAAACGCAGAGGACGAAGAGCGCGGGATAAAGCTCACCGGTGTCATCGCAAAGCCTCATGTTACAAGGGGCACGCGCGGACTTGAGAGCTTTTTTGTAAATACCAGATATGTGAGATGCAATACTCTTAAAGCCGCTGTGGAAGACGGCTACAAAGGCTTCCTCATGGGGCACAATTACCCGGTCTGCGCGCTTTATCTGTCTCTTCCCTATGAATGTGTCGACGTGAACGTTCATCCTTCAAAGCTCGAGCTAAAGTTCACCGACAGCGAAGCAATATATGATCTTGCCTACAATGTGGTAAGAGACACGCTTTCCGGAAAGAATATGATAGTAAAGGCATCGCTTTCCGAAGAGCCCGATCAGAAAGAGATCAAAAAAGAAAACGAAAAGCGGCTAAATGAAACACACATTCCCGAGCCGTTTGAGATAAAAAAACCTGTGACGCCGGTGGGACAAGAGATAAAAAAGCCGGTATCGCCGGTTATGCAAGAGATAAAAAATCCTGTAACGCCCTTGGTACGTGAGACTAAAGAAGACCTCACACCTCAGGCCCTGCCGTGGGAAGAACCGGAGAACACCGTAAAGGAAGAGCCTGTAAATCCTGTCAGTGATGAACCCACTACTCCCGTCAGGGAACAGCCCATTATCATCACGGATGTGGTGCAGACAGAGCTTCCGCCGGACATTTATCGTGACCACAAAAAGGAATTCAGGATCGTCGGGCAGGTATTAAAGACCTACTGGATCATCGAGATGGACAACACCGTCTATATGATCGACCAGCACGCGGCGCATGAAAAGGTGCTTTACGAAAAGACCATGAGGTACTTACGGACAAAGACCGAAATGCCCACGCAGGCGATAATGCCCGCGGAGATCTTGTCGCTCTCGATACGTGAAGCTCAAGTATTAAACGAAAATATAGATGTGTTTTTGAATATGGGTTTTGAGATAAGTGAGTTCGGAGGAAGCGACTTCAAGCTCACAGGGATCCCGGCAGATCTTGTGGATGTCGATCTTCACGATCTTTTCAGCGAGATCCTGTCATCAATGCTTTCGGAACGTGATCACAAAAATCCCGATGTACTCACGGAAAGGATCGCGACCATGTCCTGCAAGGCTGCGGTAAAAGGCAACAACGAGCTTTCTTTTGCGGAAGCCAAGGCGCTCATCGAAAGCATGTTCGAGCTTGAAGACCCTTACCACTGCCCGCACGGAAGACCCACAACGATCTCATTTTCGAAATCGGAACTTGAAAAGAAATTCAAACGCATAGTCTGAACATACAGGAAAAGATATGGAAAAACTCCTGATCCTTTCAGGGCCGACCGCCGTCGGAAAAACAGAACTGTCCTTAAGGCTCGCGAAAGCCGTGGGCGGTGAGATAATCTCCGCGGATTCCATGCAGGTATACAAAGGCATGGATATCGGCACCGCAAAGATCACAAAAGAAGAAATGCAGGGCGTGCCGCATCACCTTATCGATATCCTCGATCCCAAAGAGGATTTCAACGTGGTGCGTTTTAAGACTCTCGCAAAGGAAAAGGTGAAAGAGATAAATGCCCGAGGCATGGTCCCCATAGTTGTCGGAGGAACGGGCTTTTATATCCAGGCGCTCCTTTATGACATCGATTTTACAGATAACGACGATGACATGTCCTACAGGCATGAGCTTGAAGAAAAGGCCGAAAAAGAAGGCCCTGAAGCACTTCACGAGATGCTTAAGGAAATAGATCCCGAAAGCGCAGAAGCCATACACGCAAACAACGTAAAACGCGTGATACGTGCTTTGGAGTTTTATAAAAAGAGCAACACCACGATCTCAAGCCACAACAGGGAACAGCGGGAAAACGTATCGCCTTACGACTACCGCTATTTTGCGCTTACAGACGACCGTGCAAAGATCTATGAGCGCATTGACAGAAGAGTGGACATCATGCTTCAAAACGGGCTTGTCGATGAGGTAAAGCGTCTTCTTGAAGCGGGAGTGCCGGAAGATTCGGTCTCGATGCAGGGACTCGGATACAAAGAGATCGTGAATTTCTTACAGGGGCGCTGTTCTCTTGAGGAAGCCGTTTACGTGATAAAAAGAGACACGAGGCATTTTGCAAAGCGCCAGCTCACGTGGCTCAGGCGCGAAAAGGACGTCATCTGGTTCGACAAGTCAAAGGAAACGGATGACGAGATACTTGAAAGAATGAAAGGAACTTTAAAATGATCGAGAATATTTACAAAGATCTCGGGATAAGCAAAGAAGTATACGATTTTACCGAAAGGATCGCGGAAAGCCTTTCGGAAAGATTTAAAAAAATAGACAGGACCGCTGAGTATAACCAGATGAAGGTGATACGCGCAATGCAGAAGAACAGGCTTGCGGAAGCGCATTTCCAGCCTTCCACGGGTTACGGCTACAACGATCAAGGCCGCGATACGCTCGAAGCGGTATATTCCGATGTTTTTCACACCGAAAGCTCACTTGTGAGACCTGCGCTCACATGCGGCACACATGCGCTCACCATTGCACTTTCGGCAAATGTCCGCCCCGGAGATGAGATCTTTTCTCCCGTGGGAAAACCTTATGATACGCTTGAAGGCGTTATCGGCATAAAAGAGCAGAAGGGAAGCCTTAAGGAATACGGCGTTTCGTATGCACAGGCTGATCTCCTCCCCGACGGAAGCTTTGACTATGACGCTATACGCTCCAAGATAAACAGCCGCACAAAGCTTGTGACGATCCAGAGATCGAAGGGATACGATCCGAGGCCCACGTTTTCCGTTGAAAAGATAGGAGAACTCATAAGCTTTATAAAGCAGATAAAGCCTGATGTCATCTGCATGGTGGACAACTGCTACGGCGAATTCACCGAGGAAAGAGAGCCTTCCGATGTGGGAGCTGACCTCTGCGTAGGTTCCCTCATAAAAAATCCGGGAGGCGGCCTTGCTCCGATAGGCGGTTACATCACGGGAAGAGAAGACCTTGTGGAACAGTGCGCATTCCGCCTTACCGCTCCGGGTCTCGGAAAAGAGGTAGGCGCGACTCTGGGGCTTACACAGTCCTTTTTCCAGGGACTTTTCCTTGCTCCCACAGTTACTGCGGGAGCAATAAAAGGAGCTGTCTTTGCCGCTGCCGTATACGAAGCGCTGGGCTTTGAATGTGTGCCCAAAGCTTCGGAAGAGCGTTATGACATCATCCAGGCGCTGAAGCTCGGAAGCCCCGCAGGCATGATAGCTTTCTGCAAAGGCATACAGGGCGCTGCGCCCGTTGACAGTTATGTGGTTCCCGAGCCCTGGGCAATGCCGGGTTACCATTCCGATGTCATCATGGCAGCCGGCGCGTTTGTGCAAGGCTCATCCATCGAGCTTTCGGCCGACGGTCCCATAGAACCGCCTTACGAGATATATCTTCAGGGCGGTCTCACCTGGTACCACGCAAAACTCGGCGTCATGAAATCACTCCAGGAAATGATGAACGCCGGAGAGATAAAGCATCTTTGATCTTTACGTCCTTTCCGTCCGGGAGAATACAGAAAGGACTTTATGAACGAAAAAAAAATCACAATGAAGGAACT
>JAEENL010000008.1 GCA_016283775.1 Lachnospiraceae bacterium
AACTTCTTTGCGCCCGGCTTCTTGACCATGATCTGGTACCCTTGCGCCTTCTTTGTCTTTGCGATGGTCAGCGTAACACTCGTGCCGTCGTCATTTGCTTTTGCCGTAACCTTTGCCTTTGCGGGCTTGGTCGCCGCCTGTGCCTTCTCTCCGCCAAGCGCAGCAAACATGCCCACCGTCATTGCCAGCATCAGAAATGCCGCGATGATAACCTTGATCCTTTTCATGTAAACCTCCTGTATTGTATATATTGATAAGCTGACCGCTGTCACTCAACGATCCTGTACACTTCGATCCAATCGTCGGTGTAATTCACTGTCAGTTCATTGCCGGAAAACTCCAATTCAGCTTCCCATGCGTCATAGCCGTCGTAATCAAAAATATCCGCAATGCACCTGACGTCTTCCCTGTTCCTTATCTCGTTTGTGCCGCTCGTAAAATCAACGGGCGACATTACATGGGGGCCAAGGTTCAGCCAGGTAATATTGAGCATGAAGGAGTAGATCTCAATCTCAAGTTTGGCAGCACCGTTTACAAAGCTTGCGGCACGTTTATCCGATGTATCGGTAACCTCACTGCGTTTGAGCCCGTTCTGCGATACCAGCTCATAGATCCTGACAGTGCTGTCCGTGTCAATGTCCGTCCAAACAGGCGTAGGCGTGACTTCATATTCCGTCCAGTACTCATCGACGAAATAATAGGTCGAGGGACTTTCATCCTCCAGAGGATCCTCACCATCATAACTGTACCAGATCTGGATCAGTTCCGGTGTAAAGTCGATGTAGCAATATTCCACGTTGACCTGTTCGGCATAATACTGCACGAAATAATAACCGTCCGGGAAATCCATGGAAGCAGTGTCAAACTTGCCGCCGGTGTAAATGTCGCTTTCCTGAAACTGCCAGTCTGCGTAGCCGTTCCCGAAATCGAATTCAATGACAAGATACGGATTTGAATAAGGGCTGTTATTCGTATAGGTCCTGCGGCACTTTTGGGCCATCACCTTATCACCCGGATCGGCGGGTGCCGAGGTTACGGAAGATGAGCCGCCTTTTGATGACGTATCATCTTTTGAAGAAGTATCGTCTTTTGAGGCCGTATCATCTTTCGCCGGCGAATCCGTGATCTTTAAAAGGTCTTTAAGCCCCTTCGCAGGGTCATCTTTCGACTGATCATCCTTTGAAGAATCCGCCTTTGAATCGTCATCCTTTGCGGCAGACGAGGTCTTTTTATCGGATCCGTCCTTTGAAGAACTCTTGGTTCCCGATGACGAACCGCTGCTGCAGCCCACCGTCATAACGGCGAGCAGCAGGACTACAAGCAGTGAGACTATTCTTTTCATTGTGTTTTCTCCGTATCCCAAGCCTTAAGGCAGGTATTATCATTCGATCAATTCATAACTGATCGAACCAAATTCATCACATATAAGTTTGATAAAGATGGAGTCGCCCCATAACTCTGGATCCAGATTGTACTTCGTTGTATAGTACTTATAGTCATAAAAGTCCAGATGAATACCATCCTTTTCGTAAACAAGATGCCATTCCTGAACAATATTCTTTCCTTCATATTCATCGAAATACTCATTGTACTTGACATCTTTTTCAGAAATCTCGATATCCTTGCCGTACTCGACCGATTCATAGTACTTTACCGTCTTGTTGTTATCATAATCAACCTTGGTATGCTCTTCAACATTCACGATATCCTTAAGAACATATCCGTTGTCTGTTTTAGCGAATTCCCACGTGCCAAGCGGGCCGTCCCAAGAAAACCATTCCCCGGGTATCATAAACTGATACTTACCGACAAAAGTGTCCAGAGTCACTCCGTCTACGTTTGAAGTGTCCGAACCGGTATCATCGTCTTTCTTATCATCCTTCTTGTCATCTGAAGCAGGCTTCTCAACCTTCACCTTTGCGACCTTGCTGTACTTGCCCCAGACGGTCTTCTTGCCGTTCTTCAGGTAAGCGCGAACCTTGAACTGGTACTCGCCCTCTGTCAGCTTCTTCGCGGTATAAGTCCTCTTCGCTGTTCCGTCTTCGCTGATCGTAGCAAGCTTTGTAAACTTCTTTGCTCCGGGCTTCTTGACCATGATCTTGTAACCCTGCGCGTTTTTCGTCTTCGCGATGGTCAGCGTAACGCTCGTGCCGTCGTCATTTGCTTTTGCCGTAACCTTTGCCTTCGCGGGCTTGGTGGCCGCGTGGGCGCTGCGCGCCGGGAAGAGCCCCGCGATCAGCATCAGGACAAGTGCCATTACTGTAACCTTTTTCAATACCTTCATTTGATTCCCTCCTTTTTACTTGTGGAAAACAGCTTCTATCATATTTCCGTTGCTGATATCGACTTTTACAACCTTAATCGTTCCGTCGGTATTAAAAGTAACCTGATATGTAGTCGGAGTATCATTGTAAGCATGGCATTCAACGTAAATAGATCCGTCGCTCTGCTTCGTAATAGTCGCATAATCTTCGCTGACCACGCCCATGTACCGCTGCCAATTCCAGTACGTATCCTCAAAATCCTTATACGGTGCATAAGACGCATAATACTTTATCTTGAATAGTTCATACCAGTTTTCAGCATCGTTATAACTGAATTTCATAGATCCGCCGTCATCCGTAACATATTCTCCGACGAAGTCTGCAAGGGTCAGATCGGTCTTGACCGGGACAGGCTTATCCTTCTCTTTATCTTTGTCATTATCTGCCGGCTTAGTCTCAGACTTATCCGAAAACTTTAATTCTCCATAGATTTTCAATCCGGAGTTTTCGTCGTTATCGCCATCTTTATAGATAATTTCGTAATACGTACAATTCAGGATATCCGAAAAGGCTTCTTTTCCAACTTCATCACGGGGAATACTTAATGTCAACTTACCCGCCTCTCTTGTAAAATCATCTGCATTTCCACTGTAAAGAGAACCCACTACTCCGATATGTGTAACTCCGAATGCTATCCGGCCAACTCCAATTTCATATCCGCCTTCACGATCGTCATTGTAATAGAGTCTGATCCAAACCTGTCTTCTGTCAGCATTTAGATTGTCAACGATCGGATCTGTCAAGGTAACCGTGATCTTGCTGCTAGTCTTTTCCGCACTCAGACCGGAAGCAACTTCCTTAGATACGACCTTCACCTTGGCTACCTTGCTGTACTTGCCCCAAACGGTCTTCTTCCCGTTCTTCAGATAAGCGCGTACCTTGAACTGGTACTCGCCCTCTGTCAGCTTCTCCGCGGTATAAGTCCTCTTCGCGGTTCCGTCTTCACTGATCGTTGCAAGCTTGGTAAACTTCTTTGCGCCCGGCTTCTTGACCATGATCTGGTACCCTTGCGCTTTCTTTGTCTTTGCGATAGTCAGCGTAACGCTCGTGCCGTCGTCATTTGCCTTTGCTGTAACCTTTGCCTTTGCGGGCTTGGTCGCCGCCTGTGCCTTCTCTCCTCCGAGAGCGGCAAACATGCCGACTGTAAGAGCCAGCGTTAATAATGCTGCGATGATAAGTCTTATTCTTTTCATGCGTAAACCTCCGATATCAATTTCTACGTACCCTTCTATGGTGCCTGTCACCGACTGTGCCGCTGACAGGTCCTCGACAGGCGTATTTACTTCACCTGTATCGGTGCGGACCACTCGCTGTAAAGTGTGGTCTTGCCGACCTTCTTGTATGTGCGGACCTTGATGTACATGCCGCTCTTGAGTTTCGTCACCTTCGCCTTTGTGTCGGTTCCGGAATAAAGCTTCTTGAACCCCTTGTTCTTCTTCGAAGAATAATAGATCTGGTAGCCGTCGGCCTGTTTGTTGTCATTCAGGACGATCGTGCTCTCCTTCTTGCCGATCTTGACGCTCTTTACATCGGTACGGACAGGGATAATGCTGAAACTGTCGGTAATGGTTCCCGCATAGTCACCGATACCCGTAAGAGTAAGTGTCGCTGCACCGATCTCGGTATTGTCCTTAGCTTCTACTTTGTAATCCTTATCCTCCTCAAGCAGAGTCTTGCCATCCAACAGGTAAAGGTAAGGAACACGCGCTGTGCCGGTATAGATCAGTTCTTTTACGGGAATCGTGAGCTTGCAGTCTGCAAGGTTTTTCTTGTCGGACTCACCGCCGCCTACGATCAGGCGGACTTTGAAAGGAACCTCCTTGCAGGAGAACACCGTCGTTCCTTCGCCCAGGATCTCAAACATATTACCATTGTTGTTCAACCTTTTTACATTTGTTCCTTCGAAAGCTGTTTCGGGATCGGCATTCATAAATGACTGGAACTGGCTCCGCGGAGCCGCTGTGGGAGCATATACATTTACATACTCCAGCTTAGGGCAGTTTGCTATTTCCTCGTTCTGGACTTTTCCACCGTTTCCCATAAGCGGAAGGCAAAGGTAATCTGTCGCCCAATCGCCTTCGTAGATATTTATTTCCTTAAGTTTCGGACAATCACCGATTCTGCCGAGATTAAAGAAGTTCATTTTTCTGTCAATTACAATATCGAGCTTCTCAAGCTCGGGACTCTCATTAAAAAAGTTATCCGGATCTCTTTGTCCATATCCGTCTGTCATAACAAGCTTTAAATATTTAATTCCGGAATTTTTGAGTAATCTGTCATTCGATCCGTATGTATCCCATCCGTAGTTCAGTTCCAGAGACTGTAATGAAGTGCAGCCTACAAAAGCTTCATCTCCCAAACCTAATTTCCTGACACTGTCCAGTTTGGGCCACTTCTCTTTTCTCCACTTCTGAGCATCGCCTTCAAACACAACGCTTTCCAGATTAGTGCAGTTCTTAAACGCTCTCGATCTGATGCCATATACGGACGCAGGTATGGTAACAGACTTTAGGGTTGTATTGTCCATAAATGCTTTAGAATCTATCAAGGTGATCGGAATGTCATTATAATACTCGGGAATGACAAGATCGGCAGGCAGCTTGTCTGTACAGCCGATGACGTAATACACATTTCCGGTTATCTGATCGTAAACTTCCTCAAGGATCAGTCCTCCGGGAGTGGTCACCTTCTTGTTTTCCGCCTGCACCTTCGTTCCGGTTCCGAACAGAGCCGCAAGTACAAATGCAGCAAGCAGAACTGCTGCCAGTTTGATCAATTTGTTCACAGTTTTCATATTCAGCCCTCCAATACGATTACTTTACCTTCACCGGTGTCGACCACTCGCTGTAATAAGTCTTCTTGCCGACCTTCTTATATGTCCTGATCTTGATAAACATGCCGCTCTTTACGGTCTTGGTTTCGAGCGAAGTGTCCGTGCCCGAGTAGAGCTTCTTGTAGCCCTTTGATTTTTTTGTCGAGTAATAAACCTGATAGCCGTCGGCGCCCTTGAATATATTCCATTCAAGCTTCGCGGTTTTCTTTGCGATCACGGCTTTCTTCAGGTATACGGGAACCAGATCGGGTCCGATGTAGTAGTCCGCTGAGATTGAGCCTGTGTAATCGCCCTTGCCCGTAAATGTGATCTTCGCGGCTCCTACGGCCTTATTGTCCTCGCATTTAACCGTGTAATCGGTATCTTCGACAAGGAGTGTGTCGCCGTAGGTAAGCTGTGCGTAAGGTGTGATCTCCTCACCGGTATATACGAATGTATCAGCGGGAAGGGTGACTTTTGCGTCCTTCAGGTCTTTCTTCTGTGAATTGCCTTCTCCGACTACCAGTCTGATCCTGATCTTTGTCTCGGGGCATGAGAAAACTGCCGTGCCCTCTTCTTCTACTACGAAATATTCTTTCGAATTGCCGTTTGCTCTTTCAACACATGAGCCCTCAAAATCAACGGGCTGTGAAGCGTTTGTGATCGGCTGGAACTGCTTTCCGATATAATCCGAACCCACATGGAATGTAATGTATTCAAGGTTCGGACAATTCTCATAATACGCACGCGTGCCCGGGGAAGGATCTGATACGGCCGGAACATCAAGTCTGCTTTTTATATCATGCGATCCCGAATAATCCGGCCAAATATTGATCTCCTTCAGTTTCGGAATATCATTCAGGTAATAGGGCGATAAATATGACAGACCGTATGCTCCGACGATATCGATCGTCTCCAGTTCGGGAGCGTTGTTCAGCATGCGCTGAATACGGGTATCTCCCGTAAATGTGATCTTTATATACTTAAGTCCCGAATCGGCGAACACATCGTCTTTATTGTCATAAAAATCGAAGCCGTAAGGAAATTCGATGCTTTTAAGCTTTTTGCAGCCTGCGAAGATCCTGTCAGAAAGCGTAATATACTCTTTAAGTGCGGATACTCCATAATAATCATACGGAGCCTCAGTAAATGTAACCGACTCCAGAGAAGTGCAATCCATAAATGCTTCTGCGCAGATTGAATTGACCGATCCCGGTATAACTACAGAAGTGATCGACTTTCCCTTGAATGCCTGCTTTCCGATCTCTGTGACATTATATTCGCCGATCGCAGCCGGTATCTCAATCTTTTCTGCTTTTCCTGTATATCCGACGATCGTATATCCTGAGCTGTGCGAGCGGTATTCATTCACCACGAACCCGTCCGTCGTGGTAAAAGTACTCGCCGCTTTCGCTCTCTCCGACCTCATGCCTGCTGACGGGATCGCCAGTATCAGCGCAAGTACTAATGCCAGACTGCTCTTAATGATCCTCATACTCCGTACCTCCTGTTTTCCTTTGGTTCAAACAAAATATCATTCACCCGTGATGACTGCTTCCTGAATGTCTGAGAACGGTCCGTATACCTTCACGCCGTTGACCTTGTAATACGCCCTGACTTTATAATAATAAGTGTTGTTCTTATACAGATATTTATCCAGATATTCGGTTGCATTGGGCGACTTGATCTCGGTCTCAAGCTCGTATTCACCGTATTTATTGCCTACATCGGCATATTTCCATTTAGCGATATAGACCTCATAGCCCTCGACCTTCTTGACCGGATCCCATGTGAGGGTAACCTGCTCGTTCTTCTGATCGATCTTGACCTTCTTGATCTTAACCTTTGCGGGTGTGGAGAATTCCTTGACCGTCAGTTCCTTCTGGGTCATGGGGAATTTCTTTTTCGCATTGTATGTTTTGGTTTCGTTCTCGAAAATATGGGTGTACTTGATGTTCAAATTGGAGATCACGGTCTTATTCTTACCGTCGGGATTGCCGCCCGCGATCATCTTCTTCACAGGGTTTTCTGCCTTCCTTGTTTCGGCCGAAGCACCGTGATGACTTGCAAAGCTGGTTCTCTTCTTCTGAAGCTGCTCTAAAAGATAAGTCTCATTCGTTGAGCCGTTGATCTCCTTTTCGGTAAGCTGGATATCATCGAGGGTATACTTGACAGCGCCGACGCAGTCAGTAATATTATCAAGATAATTATCACCGCCGGTGTTGTAGCCACCCCAGACAGATCCTACATCTCCCAGGTCGTAAAGATCCTCAGGCAGATACATAGAAGTACAGTTCTCGATAAACGCATCGGAGCCTGCCTGCACTCCCACTATGCCTCCGATATTCTGCGCAGTATTGGGTGTATCACCTTTTTTGGGGAGTGTTGTGACGGTACCGAGACAGCCGCTTACGGTTCCGCCGAAATTGATCCCGACAATACCGCCCGCACTATAGTTACCTTGGATCGTGATATTTGAATAGCAGTTCTCAACTTTGCCTTCGTTACGCCCTACGATACCGCCCGCAGTGTCATACGCGTATATCTTGCAGTCTACGGAAGCACAGTTCCTGACAATACCCAGTTCGTTGTTGAAGCCTGCGATAATACCCTGATACGAATCGCAAGCGAGTTCGGAATTGTAAACTACGCACTTTTCAACGATACCCTTATTGTTCTCACAGATCACGCCTGCGATTCCGCCGCCCGAGCCTCTGGTGGTGTCCGCGCCGGCGACATATACGTTCCTTACAATGGCCGTGGACTCAAGGTTGTCGAACAGATTTCCCACAAGGCCGCGGATGGTCTTTCCGTTGCCGTCAAAGATACCGTAGAAGGTCGACGCATAACCGCATACTCTTCCGGAATAAATGCTCTCATACAGATCGATATCCTGCATCACCTTGAAATACTTGCCCTTGTAGTCCTCGCCGGTATATTCGTCCATGTTGAAGAGGTGTCTGGCGGTCCAGATCTGATAAGGCTTCTTCTTTGTTCCCTTACCTGCGGGGAAATACTTCGCAACCCACTTCTTTACCGTAAAAGGTCCGTAGGTATTGTGAGCCGGATCCTCGAATACGATGTAAATATCGTACTTCTTGCCGACCTCGACCTTGTCCAGCCAGTAGATATGGCCGTAAGCGTCGGTCTCTTCACCGGCGGTCACCAAAGTCTTGTAGCCGCTGCCCATGATATCCTTCGTCGAAGGCTTCTCGTCGCCGCTGTGCTTTACATAAACGTAGACAACGCCGTCGATGCTTGAAAGAACCTGTAAAGTTACGCAATCATCGTTTGATTTCTTCGCGTCCATAACGTCCACTCTGTACGCGAAATACTCCGTAGAGGTCTTGACTTCCGCTGCGGAAGTCTTTACCGTAAAGCCCTCCGCCGATGCGATGATCATGGCGAAGGCCAGTACCAGCCCCACCAGTCTGCATAATTGTTTTTTCAGTGACATAAAATACCTCCGTTTTATATAAAATTTTAAATTCCTTTTTATTTCACCTGCACGGGTGCCGACCACTCGCTGTAATATGTGGTCTTGCCGACTTTCTTGTAGGTTCGCACCTTGATATACATACCGCTCTTGAGGCCCGAAACCTCAGCTTTCAGGTCCTTGCCCGAATAAAGCTTTTTGTAGCCCTTCGATTTCTTGGAAGAATAATAGATCTGGTATCCGTCGGCCTGCTTGTCTGCATTGACCGTGATGACAGACTTCTTCTTGCCGATGACAACCGACTTGGCGATAACCGGTCCGGGATCGATCTCGAAGCTCTTCGTGATGGTTCCGGCGTAATCGCCCTTGCCCGTAACAGTCACGGTGCCGGTGCCGATCTCGACATTGTCCTTTACTTCAACGGTATAGTCCTTGTCCTGCTCGAGAACGGTCTTGCCGTCAATGATGTAGAAGTATGGCTCGATCTCTTTTCCGGTGTAAGTCGCCTTGTTTAAAGGCATGGTCAGCTTCGCATCGGCAATATTCTTCTTTGCCTGCCCCGCGCCAACATGCATCGTAATCGTAAAGGGCATGTCCTTGTAGGTGATAGTTGCTGTTCCGGCACCTGCGGCTTCCCATTCGTTCACACGTCCGGTAGAAATGATCTTCGCAACAGACGTGTCAGATGATACCGGCGTATAGGTTTTGGAATCATAAACCTCTCCGCCGTAGCATTGACCAAAGTATGGAACATAGTATTTGGTCCTGCTCGATGGTGAGCCGTATTCCCGGTGGACTACCACTTCTCCCGCGTCATTGGTCTCATTGTAATAAAGATTTATGTTTTTAAGATTCGGGCAGATGGTAAAAGCCATCCTCATCTTGCCGTCTTTTTCTTCATAGAAGTATCCGCCATGTATCCCTTCAAGTGATTCGGCATTGTAGACATTGATCTCGCGAAGAGACGGCATTGACGGTAAATCCGGTCTGCTCTCAAACTGGAGATTGATCCCAGCTTTGTAAAGTCCGTCATCACGGAATTTAATATTCAGTACTTCCAGCTTCTCCGCGCCGCAGATAATACCCAGTATTCCAGTATAATATGTCCAGCAGACGGTAATCTCCTTCACGCCCGATCCCGCGAAAACCTTCTCTAAGTTATTGCAGTCCACACCGTAAGGGAATTCGACCTTTTCAAGAGAGGTGCATCCGCTGAATGCTCCTGCATCAATTCTCAGCGGAATTGTTGTTGCGGATATAGTCTCACCATTTCGGATCTTCCAGTCAAAAGTATCGTTAAACACGATCTCTTTAAGATTGGTGCAGTTTTTGAACGCTTCACTTTTTATGGAATTCAGACTACCCGGTAACGTAACGGATGTTATCCCGGTGTTTCCTTCAAATGCGTTCATATTTATCTGATATACTCTGTGCTCACCGATCTTCTCGGGGATCACAACCTCGGTCTTGTCACCGGTATATCCCGTAACACTTGCCCGGCTCGTGTCCGAATCGGTCCAGAAATGGTAGCATACTCCGTTCTTGTCCGTATAATCGAGCGAACCGGCCTTGACCGCATCAGCAGGCAATACGCCAAGCGTCAGAACAACTGCAAGCAGCATCACCAATACATTTTTAATTCTTCTCATGCTTTTTCTCCCTTCACTTCGTTTCGGGCACTCGCAGGTTGCGTAAACGCAGCTCTGTTTGCCTTATCTTTTATTTCACCACTGCGATACTTCCTGCTCTTTCACCGCGAAGGTGTGCGTGATCACCGCATCGGCAGTTTTGGTCTTGTAATTGTCCAGCGTTATGTCAAGTGAATCCGGATCGGTGAAATTATACTGATATTCCGTAACGGTTATCTCTTCCGCTCCGAATGCATACTCATGGATAAGAACCGTTCCCTCGTTGCTGTACTCGTAGAAGTTTACATATATGCCTTCTGCGGTATCTCCGTGGAATCTCAGATAATTGTCCTCGGTTCCCCTCATTCTGGGTTCTTCATCCGTATAATTCTCACGCTCTACCGAGAACCGGGTTCTCAGTTCATTTACCTCGGCGCGCAGGTAATAATTCGGATCGTCGATGCAGGGCATGTTCCAGTCCATTGCCTTCCAGTACAGCATCTGCTCGAGAGACATGCTGTATTCCGCCTCGGTAATAGGCTTGCTGAGATACAGATATGTGTAATATGCTTCGCTGTTATCGCCCGGAATCACATAGTGGCAGTTCACATACCAGTCGTCTCCGTAAACGGCGTCCAGTCTGCCGATCTTCGCGTAGTTATAATTGTTCTTCAGGTCATGGACGATATATACGTTCCGTCCGTTCAATACGTAAGTTACGGAAGAATAAGTGAAATCGGTTCCGTCAACGATCTTGTGGTATGCTTCCGAAGCTTCCTTATCGGATTTCAATATATATTTTTCAACGTACTGGATCCCGTAGCCGTTCTTGTCAAATGAAATGAGCGAATACTGATTGTCGCAGTCATACAGATCGGATCCCGCATAGAGTCCCGACCTCGAGGTTCCGCCCCATACCTGCAGCAGATAGTCGTCGGTCGCGGGATTGAAGCAGTCGTCGTCAAAAATACTGTCGGACATCAGTCCCATGATATCCTTGTCCTTGAAGTCATCCGGACGGGAGTGCCATGCGCCGGTAAATTGGCTGAAATAGATTGTGAAGCTGCCTGTGTCAAAATAGCAGGACATATCGATGCTCGCCCTGTCGGGATATCTGTCGTTGCCGCTATAGTTTACGCTGGCCACGCTGTTTCCGTTATTGTCATATATATAGCAAGAAGCGCTGTAATATTGCGTTCCGTCATATTCGCTCTTATCGAAATACGACTCATCGGCAAACCAGTCATATACTTTATCCTTCATTACCATATGGAAATGGATAACATCGGTCTTCGATACCTCAACCTCCAGATATGCTGCGGGGCTGTTGTAACCGCTGATGTATTTGCCTGCCCAGTCGGCTTTTACAGGATTCTGCCCCACACGCGTCATCTGCAGCTCGACAAGCTTTGAATTCATCTCATCGGCGGTGACGGTCTTCAGAATATCGGAGACCTTGCCCCTTGCCAGAACATCGGCATCCCTGCGCAGCTCATATACACCGTTCGAAAAATCCGGGATCTCGTTCCATGCGCCCGGTTTGCTCATGGTAATGAGCATCTTATGCTCGCCGAAGATCGTGCTCGTACCTTCGTTTCCGCCAAGTCCCTCGATCTCCTGCAATGAAACCGTGGTATGGTCTCCGTCACGCTCGACAAGGGCTTTTCCGACATAGGAATAATATCTGTTCAGGTTTATACCTCCCAGCATCTGGCCGTTCGTGTCATCGATCTCCAGGAAATAGTAGCCGTCATCGTTGTTGTAGATACTGTCGCCGGTCATCTCCACCGCGATCGTGTCATCGCCTGCGTGATAGATGGTGACATCATATCCTCCCACAAAGTACGGATCGTAATTATCGCCCTGTCCGTTATTGTCTGAGTTATTGTCTGAGTAATTGCCCTGATCGCCGTCGAAGTAATTGCCACTGTTGTTGCCATTATCGCCGCTGTTGTCGTCACGGTAGTTATCGTCGCCGTTGTCATAGACGATATCGTCGTCATCGTCGTCCGACGAGTTCTTGCCGCACGCGGTGAACGCGAGGCAGAGGCAGATGATCAGTGCCATGAGAACGAGGTATAATGATCTGTTCTTTTTCATTGTTTATCTCCTTTTAGATTGCTCCTTAGTTTTCAAACTCACGCGTTGACTGCAGCGTGTATATCTCTCTGTAATATCCGGACTCATCCTCCCAGATGGCCTGATTGCCTTTTATGGTCACTGTTCCGCCCTCTATGTAATCAAAGAAGATGCATTTTGCCGGGAAATTGTACTCCACATGCCAGAACTCACCCCATTCGCCTTTCATGTCGAGCATATACTCGATGTCAGTGTGATTGCTGAAGCGATAAACAGTAAGGGTTCGCTCCATTTTTATATCGCCGTCCCTGACATACCCTTCTGTATCGCTGTATTCCCATGAACCTTCATAGCAATATCCGTTCTGGGTATGTCTGTAGACATAGGCTTTGCCGTGACTTGCGGACAGACCCGAAAGGTCAATGCTCTCGTCGGTCTTCGCCCCGGTTTCTTTGCCGTAATCATCTCCGTGATCACTTCCCGCGGAAGAACCGCCGCTGCCCGAGCCCGATGAATAATTATCATACTCGGCAACCACTTCCTCTATCGGCTTTACCAGACCGCCGTGATCGCCGAAAGCGACGAACACATCCTGGCTGCCATAGTCCCATTCGAGCGTGATGATATCCTTGGAATAGTTTATATTTCCCATACCGCGGTCGTCCTGTCCGCCGTCGGAATAAACCGTGATCGACGCCCTGCCCGAAGGTGATGACGCGCTCAGGTTCGAATACGCATTCTGATCGATAAAGGTCCAGTTGTACTGAACGCTGTCCTCATCATAGTTAAACGAAACCGCGACTCCGTTATTAAAATCTATGTCGTCTTCGTATACCTGCCAAACGAGTTCCCCTGCCTCATAGGTGGCAACATGACAGTAAACACGGAAATCTGTATCCGAAGATCCTTTTTTCCCTCCGTCCTTGCCCGAGCCGGCATTCTCTCCGCCATCTTCCTTCAGCTTGTCAAGCAGTCCTGTCAGATCTCCCAACAGATCGCCGGAGTCTTTATCATCGTTCTTCTCGTTCTTTGACGACGAGTCCGCCTTTTTCTCACTCTTTTTCTCACTCTTTTTTGAAGAGCTCTCAGACGGGCTCCCGCAAGCGCAAAGCGCGAAACACATAGCAACGATCATTACCATGCTCAAGATTCTCTTTAGACTCATGATTTTTATCCCCCCTATAGTTCTGTTATTTCTGCAATTAATCCGTTTAGCCCCGACACGTCAGAATTATCTGCAAATCAGGGTGCATAGCCATCCACTGTCTCATAAATTATAAAAAAACACCGTGCACGCCCATATGGATAATCTTAATATGCATTGGTAGAATATTAAAAAAGAGCTGCCGCATATGCGACAGCCCTCTGTTGGGGACTACTTATAAAACTGATTCCAGAAGTTCAAAAACGCTTCCCGGTTCTTTGATGAGTAGGTCTCATCGGTATATATCACATTCATATCTTCCAGTTTACGGCTCGCGCCGCCGTGGGCATCGGTCCTCGACGGCCATGCGCCTTCCTGCAGGAACGGCTTACCTCCCTCGCCGTTGCCGTCCGCCTCACCGAGTATCCAGCGGATGAACAGCTTAGCGCTGTTGATATTCTTTGCGCCGCCGGCGATCATGATATTCGCCGGGTTGATCACTCCCGCGAAGGGTTCGAGCTCATAGCATACCTGCAGAGGATATCCCTGGTCCCTGAGCCTTAGTTTGCTGGCGTTTAATATGCCCACCGCATCGCTTTTGCTGCCGGGCAGCGCCACCGCATTCGCGACATCATCGCTGTCGTTTACGACATTGAGCCCATTTTCGATCAGCATCCGCACAAAAGCCTCTCCGGCACTCTCTTTGCCTGCCGGTTCATATTTCTTTCCGAAATGCGCCTCGTACGAAGCCTCCATCATGTCAGAGTTTTTCATAAACATCGAAAATAATGTATACGAGATCATGCTCTTTGAAGGATTGGTTATATAGAGCTTTCCGCGCCATTTTTCCTCGGTCAGCTCCCACCAGTCGGAAATGGGCGCGCCGATATAACAGTCCTCGTTGTATGTCAGCAGCGGGACCTCCAACAATACGCTTAAATATTCATCGGAGCCGCCGGTCCTGAGCTTGTCCTTCATATCGTAAGGGACATACTTAAATGCGAGCCTGTTCGGGATCAGGTCTTCGGTCAGGCTCCCGTCTCCGTTCGTGATAAAGAGCAGATCGCAGTCATAGCTTTCACTCGCGTGGTTCTGCTTTATCTTTTCCGTCATTTCCTCGGCCCTGTAGTAATTTACTTCGACCAGCAGCCCGGGATACTGTTTCTGAAACGATTCCGCGACATCAAACAGTCTCGAAGACACCGTATAGATATTCAGGACGCCTTCGCCTTTTGCGGCTTCATACAATTCTTCGGCCGATTGTCCGGCATCGAGCGCCGCATTCTTTTCCCAGACAGACATAGCGTCCTTTGCCTTTTTACCGCTGCAGCCGGTGACCAGGACCATACAGACGGTCAGACCTATTATCAATGCAATCTTTTTTAACATGAACCACTCCCCCTACGCGAACCGCTTACAGCGAGGCAATTCCACCGTGATCTTTGTACCCCTGCCGGGCTCCGATTCTATGATTATACCATATTCTTTTCCAAAATATGAATGAATCCTTCTTTCAATATTTACCAGTGCCACATGCGACAGTCCTTCGACCTCCACATCACCCGCGTCAGCATTGGCGATGTTTTCTCGTAATTCCTCCAGAGCCGCCGCGCTCATACCGCAGCCGTTGTCTTCGATCACGAATCTGACCTTATCTCCTGCCATCTCACTGTTCAGATGAACCTCACCGCCGCTTTCCATTGCGCCTCCGATGATGCCGTGAACGATACTGTTCTCGATGATCGGCTGCAGGAGCATCCTCGGCAGCTCTATCTCTTCGAGCTCGTCAACCATATCTATATCGACCGTGAACCTGCCCGGATAGCGGATCTCCATTATTTCGGCGTATTTGGACAGCACAAAGAACTCATCCATTCCGCTGATAAACGAATCTCCTGCATTGGCATAACGGAGCAGGAATGACAGTCCGTCGCACAGCAGTCCCGCTCTCTCGTTTTCGCCCGATACGGACAGTGCCTTGATGATATTTAATATATTTACCGTGAAATGCGCGCTGATCTGTTTTTTCAGCGAAACGATAAGCGCCTTTTGTTTTTTCAGTTCCGCCTCCTGAAGGGAGAAGGATGCCTCAAATACTTCCTGTTCCTTCTGCTCGATACGCTCGACCATGTCGTTGATACCGCGTACCAGACCGTCGAAATGCTCCATACCGGTGAGAGGCAGCTGCTCTCCCTTTCCGCCCTCAAAGCCCTCAACCTCGGTGATGACCGACTGGATCGGCGAAAAGAACTTCTTACGCCAGGAGTATAGGAATACTTCCAGAATGGCGAAAAGTATCAGCGCCATGATCAGCATCGCGACGAAGAATATGATACGGATGTTCCGGTTGGAATCCTCATAGGAAACCAGCAGACCGAACGGTGTCAGCCCGACCTTCCTGTAGAGGCAGTACCTCGATCCCGCTTCGATACTCAAAGCATCCTTTTCGATATAGTCCGCGTAGTTTGATATAATGAGTACATCATCCGCAGCCAGTGCGATCCTTAAGTTTTCATCCCTGCCCGCCTGTTCGAACAGCCTGTGGATCTCCGCTTCCTCAGTCAGGATAACTACAGCACCTATTCTTTTATTCACATCATAAATATCCGAAACATAACCGATATAGTTCTTCGCCTCAACCTTGATCCTGATCTGACTTTTCAGTCCGCCGCGCTCCACCGACTGTATTACATATTTAACGCTCGTGTTGTCCAGATTTCCCACAAATCTGTAGAAATCTCCTGCGGCGTTGTAAACGATCAGGTTGTTGACAAACACATTGTCCTGTGCCAGCTGTTCGATCTTATCCTCTGCTTTTCCGGCATATTCAACGACCTGTGCATGATCCTCCTGTTTAAGGACCGCTTTAATATCCTCATCGTGCTTTACCGCAAAAGAAACCTCTTCCAGATCAAGGAAAGACTGCTCCATTTCCGAGATGATCTGCTGCGACACATGCTCCATGCTCCGTGTGACACGCTGCATGATCACGCGGTTGATAACCGCATAAAAAAGAAACCACATGAAGATCATTGCGGCGCTCAGACCCAGTATGGTCAGTGTCAGTTCTCTGATCAGAGGTTTCCGTTCTTTTTTAATCACAGCTGTTCCCTTTATTCCAAGTTATTGTCAAAAATATAAGTCTCCAGGTCCTTCGCTTCCGGCAGTCCGGCGGGTGATGTCTTTCCGGCGCCCGTCTGTCTGTTTTCGGCTCCGAAAAACTGCTCATAGGTCCTTACCGCTCTGGCGTCAAGGTATTCCACGATATTGTTGCCGCCGTTCCATGATACCGCATCCGAATAATCCTCAGGCAGGTACATAGGCCCTGTCCCCATATAATTCTTGTTCTGGATCCTGCCTGTCAGATAATTTATCGTAGTGATCCTGGCTTTGGTTCCATAGCCCGAGAGTTCTCCGTCTGCCGATGCTCTCCAATCCGTGTTTTCTTCGCCGAAACATGATATCAGCGAGCCCTCTTCGGACAGCATGAGCTCCATCAGGTTAAATGCTTCTTTTTTGTGCTTTGCGTTTGCCGGGATAAAACCGCCGATAAAGACTTCATTTTCAAGAGCTACCGCATGCTGCTCGCCGTTTGGGCCCTTGAGCGGCGGAACCTGAATATATTTCGCCAGAACATCCTCGCAATTCAAATAAACTATATCGGCGATACTTTTTGAAGTAAAAGCGCCGATCAGGTCATCCGGAGCATTTACGAGCTCCCTGACCTGTTTGAGGCTGTACTCATTGCATAAATCTGAAAGCAGTCCCTCTTCATACAGCTCCCTGCAGTACTTAAGGCCGCTTTCCAGATCATCGTCTCTGCCCTCGATCATAAAGTCCCTGACCGGATCCACATAAGCAAATGCGTTGAGCAGAAAATAGCAGCTTCGGTACGGATCATCCGTACTGTTTGATATCAGCGGTATCTCGTCAGACTTACCGTTCCCGTTCGGATCCATGTCCCTGAAAGCCGTAAGCACTTCTTTAAGGTCTTCTGTCGTCTCAGGGACCCGGAGCGAGAGTTTTTTAAGCCATCCGACATTGATCCACAGAACCTGCATGTTGCTCTGTTTCTTCCCTGTATCGATCCTGGGCACAAAAAAGAGACGACCGTCGAAGTCCTCATTCAAGGATTCTGCGCCCTCTGCTTCGTCCAGTACCCGCCTTATCCGGGTTCCCTCCGCCGCATATTCGTTCAGATCCTCGATCAGTCCGTCGCGCGCGAACGAAACCATTATATCCCTGTCCAGATAATGCTTGTCACCGGGCAGTAAAACCGCGTCCACGCGCCCTTCTCCGCTCCTCAGCATCGTCGAGAGGTACTCATCTTCATAGCCGTCCGAGATCGTCACAAACTCTATATCGTAACCCGTCTTTTGGCGCAGCCAGTTCGAATAATAATTCGTGTCAAAGTTCCGGACATATTCGTTATGCGGTACGGCAATGGTTATTTTGGTCGCACTTTTTCCGGATCTGAGCATCACAAAAAGAAATCCCGCCAGGATCACCGGGATTACTAATGCAGCCATTATCAGGCCGATATTTTTGAGATACCTGTTTTCCTTCATGTTACTTTTTCTCCGTTATACTGACTCGGAGCGACTCCGTAATATCCCCTGAATACTTTGTTGAAATAAAAATAATCCGTATATCCGCACTCGGTCGCTACATTTTTCAAGGAAAAATTTTTATCTTTCATTAACTCAACCGCATGCTCCATCCTGACCTTGGTCACAAAACGGGTCAATGTCGTATTATAGCATTGTGCAAATAAATTGCAGATATATCCCGCACTCAGTCCAAACTTTTTTGACAACTGCGACAATGTATACTTTTCTGTAAAATGATCTCTTACATATTGGATCAGTTTCTGGAACGCGGGATTGATCGGATCAGAATCATTTACTCCATTTAATTCATTTAAGTTGTCTGTACCGTTTGCCCCGGTCACTGCCGCAAACGGCCTCTTTTGGGCAAGTTTCCCCGCCAGTTTTTCAAGGACCAGCTGCACTTCCTGTATCTGCAGGGGCTTTAACAGATAGTCAAAGCCTTCCTGCTGGAAAAAGGTTCTTGCGTCTTCAAAGGTTCCGTAAGCACTCAGCATTACAAATTCGACGTCAAGCCCCGCTTCCCTGACCGTTCTCATAAATGTATGCCCGTCAAGCTGCGGCATTTTCAGATCAGAAATAACGACATCCGGCTTCAGTTCAAGTATCCTGCCGACCGCCTTACCCGGATCCGTATCCATGCCGACAACTTCAAATCCGTTGTCCATCCACGGTACAGTCTGTTCTATCTGCTTAAGTATTATTTCTTCATCATCTACCAGAAAAACCTTCCACATGCCGTGCCCTCCGTATCTATGCTGTAAAGCGATCCTCCGACCCATGATCATAGTATCCCACAAAGGGCAGAAATCATATGTAATAAACTCATTTTTGTTGGTAAAATCTTATTTTCCGCTGCAGCATTTTATCTGTGATATACAGCCCGGCCGGCATCGGTTTTTATCTGTGTATATACAGCCTCGTCGGCTCGGGTTCACCGTCGCCCTGAGCCATGCAGTAAAACTCCCAGCCGTAACGCTCGTAAAAACCGGTGTGATCGGTCACAAGATACAGCGGTGATATCCCCTTTTCTTTCATATCGCCGACGACCAGATCGAGCAGCCTGCCGGCTATCCCCTGCCCCCGGTATGCTTCATCCGTATAGACTGCGCAGACGTTGGGGCTCAGATCCTTTCTGTCATGGAAATCATTCTCGATGACTCCCAGACCTCCGACGATACGGTCGCCGAGCATGCACAGATACCAGCCGTTTTCCGTTCTGCGGTCAATATAATCCGTCATGCATTCAAGATAAGCCCGGGCAGGGATCCCCCATCTCTCGTGAAACCAGTTTGCCGCGGTTTCTTTTAATTCCGGCCTTTGTCTTAATGTGATGTATGTATATTCAGGCATAATTATTCCTTATTTTCCGGCATACCGCGTCAGAGTTTTCGATAATGCCCGTATAAATGTGTGTGTTGGTATCCGATCTTTTTGTAAAAATCATTACCGCCGCCCGTCATTATTTCGGCGCCGAGAGGCCTTAAGATACTGTCATGATGTGAAAGCGCGGCGGCCGCGAGTCCCTTATGCTGATGTTCGGGCACGGTACAGAGCGGCTCCATGTATGCCAGCCGTGTCTTCTGGCACCACCACATACCCGAGAAGCAGACGTAGTTCTCGTTCTCATCCGCGATGATCGTCGTGTATTCGTATGATGCGTGGGGAGCAGGCGCGATCGTGGCTCCCAGTACGTTCTGATACAGCTCGAAGGGACTCCTGCCGTCGTTCTTCGCCGGGACATCCCAGTCCTTAAACTCACCGAGCTCCTCCCTGTTAAAGCCGTCCCACAGGCATCTGGCGCTCTTTAGAGGATCAGCTGTGATGGGATCGACGAAATGATACCCCGCCGGAAGCGGATACTCAAGTTTCCCCTCACGGAAATCAAAATAATGTGTCGGTTCCTCGTATGCCAGCTCGTATCCCCTTGCCTTCGCCGCCTCGATGAGCGCCGTCTGCCCTGCGATGAGCACCAGCTCCATAGGGTCTTCAAACCTCGGATAAGCAGTCTCGGCATACTCTATCATCTCCCCCGCGAGATACTCGTATCCAGGACGGAGCACAAAATAGAGAGCTGTAACAGGCTGCTCATAGAAAACAAAAGCGACCGGAGTATCCCCGTCCATCCAGAACCGGTTCAGCCGCAGAAAATCCTTCTCCATCCACGGGGAAGTAACCGCATACTCAAAGAAAGGCTCCGCAGGCCCGTTTGTCTCTTCATGGTTATAAACATCGGTCATCAGCCCGTAAACGAGCTCTATGTCCGTCAGTAACTGGAATTGTTTTGTAGTGATCACGTCTTTACTCTCCTTTTTTCATTCAGCAGGGCTTTTTCGTAAGATACAATACATACGTATCGTTGAACACGATCCTGTCTCCGGCCTCGAGTACCACGTCTTTTAAGCCTCTGAAAAACTCGCTGCGGACAGGCTCCGGGATCACGATATGATCGCAGTGCGTTCCCGAGAATTCAACATATTCGTCCGCGTTAAACGTACGCTGTCCTTTGAACTCGTACTTCTCCACTGCGCCGAAACCGTACCCGGACGCGGCGGTATAATCGAATTTCCCATGTGTATACGGGATGTCGGGTTTATAATACTTATCGTAAAGCGCCTGTATCTTTTCATACAGCGGCTCGTTTTGCGACCTGTATTCGGAAGCGGTCAGCATCATCGCGAGAGTCCCTCCCGGTTTCAGAAGATCAAAGCATTTGGTAAACGCGGTCTCTTGCGGGATCCACTGGATCGTGGCTGCCGAATAGATCATATCGAATTTCATGTCCCCGAAATCATGCGTGATAAAGTCATCGTTTACTATGCTGAAATTGGGAAGCTTTCCGTATTTTTCCAGCATTATGCGGTACAGATGCTCACCGAGTTCGATCGCATGATAATCGCAGCCGGTCGCGATAACCGGTTCCGATGCCTGTCCCGTTCCGGGGCCGATCTCCAGCACGCTCTTTCCGGGTCCGATCTGCGTCCGGTCATTCAGAAAAGCAAAGAGCTCGCCGCTGTATCTGGGACGGTACTTATCGAACTGCTCCGGGATCGTATCGAAGACTCTGCGAAACTCATCCTGTTCAAGTTCCCGGATGTCATTCTCCGTAAGCGGGCGCAGCTGTCTGTTTTGGGCGCGATAAATATTCCCGACGACGTCGATCTTTCCGCCCTTGATAAAGAACGCGCTCATGTCCTCCATCGCATAAACCGTGCGGGTTTCGGACATCTTAAGTGTCTGTTCGTATCGCCACGCGTCATCCGGATCATGATGACAGGTCACGGTAATATCCGTAAAACCGAGCCCCGGGAAAGGCTTCATCGATTCAAAGAAATCAACTGTGTTCCGTGCCATGTTCATGGACCCGGCGCTCACGCCAAATACCGCTGCGCGGCAATCGGTCAGTGCCTCATAGCACCCCTTCTCCCTGATCAGGTCCAGCTGTTCCTCGCAGGCTCCGCCGCCCATCAGAAAGATACAATCAGCGCTCTCAATAAGAGTCTTTGCCACTGAAGGTTCGGTGCGTTTATCGATCACGCAATGCCGCTCAAACGACAGTCCCTGTTCCGCAAACATATCATGCATGCCGTCGCAGTCGCTGTCATTTTGCTCATATTCCGTTGGACATGCAGTGATAAAAACGATGCTCTTACGCATCGTCAGCTCTTCGCGCAGCCGTTTTGTGATCTCTTCCGAAAAATGATGATCCGGAAAGCCGCTGAATACAGCCAGTAGTTCTTTTCTCATTCTCTAAATCTCCGTGTCTTATATCCCTTCCATAGGTCTGTACCACAACTGAACCTCAACATATGCAAACTTACCAAGTGACGCTTTAAGAAATGCTTCTACCGAATTCCCGTGGTCAGCGATCCTCTTCATCAACATTTCTTTAGTAAGTACCTGCGGTTCTACCCCGTTTGTGATCTGCGCACAGCTGTCGCCGATCGTGAAACTGATCTGCTCCTCGGGAATGTCGGCAAGATCAAGAACGAGCTTTTCACCTTCGCTAAACCAACTGCGCAGATATTCACATTCATTCAATGTAAACGAATACGGATGCAGGAGTTCGGGCTTTCCTCCCAAGCAGATAAATGCTTCCCGAACATACTCATCTGCTTTCTTACGATTCGGATAGTAATTCTCAAAATCGGCAAACCGTCCGAAACTTGCAGTATCCGGATGCATGGCTGCAAGTTCTGCTGCCACCCTGAATGCTTCCTTCTCCGGCAGCTCCATTATGTTTTTCCATGGATCAGTTCCCGGATAATAGTAATGAATAAGATAGATTCTCATAACCCCACCAAAACTCCACTGTAAAACTGCTCCTGAAAGGCGATCTGAGCATATATTTCGTTTTTACCCGGTATCTTAATGTTGCTCCGTATATTGCCTTCCTCATCGCAGGGAACTACGATCCATTTCGTTTCATTATCATCGTACCTGTGATAAACAGCAATTACTTTTCCGGTAAAATCCTTAACCGCAGAGGTTTCACCCAAAAGATATACATCCTGTTCTGCTCCGTCACCGCCTATAATGCCTTCGACATACCCATAGTTGACTGGATAATAAAGATCTTTGTGACGCGGGTGGTAACTTCCCATAGGACGGTCTATTTTTCCTTTTACGATCTGACCTATAATATCCTGATATTCGTTCTGCGGTACAGGCTTTAATTCAAATCCATAAAGATCTCCCATGTTGAGACAGCAATCACCACGTTCATACATATCTTTTATTTCTTCAAAAGTAAGCCACTTTGTTTGTATGACCTCATTCGTAGTTGCTTTGTTCAGGTCAGGCTCCATAGCAGTTTCAAAATAGAACGAATCACGTATCCAGTTATGGCGTCGTCCGTCTATGGTCAGAGCGACTTTGGTTGCAAGTATTTTCGCATCTTCAGCTTTCAGCTCAATTCCGACTTCCTCATACACTTCCCGCAATGCTGCATCAATGCTTGTATCACCGGATATTGAATGTCCCGCAACGGTTTCCCACTTGAGCGGATCCGTGTCTTTGTCAGCAGTTCTCTGTGATATCAAATATTTACCTGTAATCGGATTCTTTATCCAGACCATAACCCAGAGATGGAATTCATCATCTGCCAGATTACTTTGCTCTCCACGAAAACATGTCTTTCCGGTCTTTTTCCTGTCTATTGTATATACATCCCACAACTCAGGCATTAGTTGATCACCTACCATTCTCAGACTCTTTAATCTGTAATAATCCTTTGCATCGATTGTAATCTCGATGTGTTCCTTTGCATTCTTTACCCGCTCAAGGAGCGTTGCGACCTCGACAGTGATATCGAAAATTAACCACTTATAGTACGACTTTAATCTTTAACAGGACAAATCATCTGAAGGTCAAACGGTTCTTCTTCAGCAATTTCTTTTATGGGATTACTTGCCAGTTCACTTCCCATGGCTCTGTAAAATGCAATCGTCTCTTCAGAAGAACAGGCAGATATATACAAAGCCTGCGCACCGGCTTTTCTGGCTTCTGCTTTTCCCGCTTCAAATAATTGTCTGCCAATACCCAGTCCTCTGCATTCAGAAGATACCTGCATCATATCAAGAATCATGTACGGACCACGAAGTTTCTTTAACAGTCCTATAAAGCCGACCACTTTATCATTGTCCAATGCAATGTATGTGATATATTCATCACTGCATATTTTCTTTGCTACAGAACGCTTTTTGTCAAGGTCCCAATCTTCGGTATATTTGCATTCTACCAATGCATATTCTCCGTCTATTCTGCGATATACCTTATTTACATCCTGTTTTCTGTTATATGAATCCAATGATTCCAAACTAAAATTATTTTCTGATAATAATTCAATTCTGATCATATTCTTTCCATCTGAATAACTATGTAATGGCATCTCAATAACTGCATATCCGTTATTCTTTATCGTACGAATATCCCGGCTTTTTGTATAAAAAGTTCTCATCCGGAACTATATATTTGTCCCAGACCTGCTCCTTCCAATCTTCCCGGGCAACATCTTTGATGGCAACAGATACACTTGATGTCTGACATCCTAACGTATCAGCAATCACTTCTGCGATTTGCTCGGCACACTTTCTCTTCTGCTCATCGGTTCTCCCGGCGAAGCATTTAATATCGACATGTGGCATATCTTTTTCCTCCTCATTCCTTAAAATAACTTATAAAACCGAGGTTCGTT
>JAEENL010000083.1 GCA_016283775.1 Lachnospiraceae bacterium
GGGTAGGAAACGGTCGGGAAGTCGCCGTTTGGAAGTTCCTGCTCGGGAACTACGGTTACATTCTCAAATCCGATCTCTTTTAAGATGCGTCTTACGGGGATGTTTCCCGTGCCGTGAAGAGGCGTGTAGACGATCTTTAAGTCCTTGTTTGCCTTGATGGCATCGGGCCTTAATACAAGCTTTTTAAGTGTTGCGATGTATGCGTCGTCAACGTTTTTGCCGATCTGCTCGTACAGTCCTTCCGCGATGGCCTTGTCCTTGTCCATCGTGAGGCAAATGCTGAAATCGGAAATGCCGTTTACCTCTTTAAGGATTTCAACATCGTGAGGCGCGATGATCTGCGCGCCGTCTTCCCAGTAAACCTTGTAGCCGTTGTATTCAGGCGGGTTGTGGCTTGCGGTCACGTTGATGCCCGCTGTGGCTCCGAGAAATCTCACTGCGAACGAAAGCTCGGGAGTAGGGCGGAGAGACTCAAAAACATAGGCCTTGATGCCGTTTGCCGCAAGGCACAGAGCTGCTTCGTCGGCAAACTCGGGAGACATATGGCGTGAATCGAAAGCTATCGCAACGCCCTTTTTCTGAGCGTTCATGCGCTTGATGTAATTTGCAAGGCCCTGAGTCGCACGTCTTACGGTGTAGACGTTCATGCGGTTTGTGCCTGCGCCGATGATGCCTCTGAGTCCGCCGGTACCAAACTCAAGATCCTTGTAAAAGCGCTCTTTTATCTCGTTCGGATTGTCGGCGATACCCTTAAGTTCTTCCTTTGTCTTTTCGTCAAAGTAGGGATTGTTGAGCCATTCCTCATAGTTCTTTGTGTGATCAGCCATATTTGCTCTCCTTTTCATAGTGCATATTGTAAATGCCCTAAGGCATGATACTGCATATATCAGTTACCGGTACTGAATCTGTCCGCAAAATTGTAAAAGACATCTGCGCCGTCATTGGGCAGTGGACCATCCACCTCTTCGAAAATGACCGCCTGTCCGTTATACAGGATTATCATCTGCCAGTTATTGCTTAATATCTTTTGAAAATCACACGGTACCGTCCCGATATTATACGTTTCGCTCAGATCCGTGTTAGTAAGCTGTAGTTCCGCTCCCTCAGGTCCCATTACAAAGATCAGATGATTGGGATCTAACGTGAATCCCATTGTAGAGATATCAACGCTGGCGGATGTGGTTCCCCCCTGTGTCGGAATTACTGTCGGCGTTGCCCCCGGTGTCAGCCCGGCATCCGGAGTCACTGTGGGCTCAGGTGTGGGCGTCGGAGTAAACGGCGCGGTCGCTGTGAGGTAAAGCGATATCCTCATCTCGTCAC
Organism: Lachnospiraceae bacterium; assembly: GCA_016283775.1. GTDB lineage: Bacteria > Bacillota > Clostridia > Lachnospirales > Lachnospiraceae > RGIG3528. The sequence goes on from JAEENL010000083.1 coordinate 1,321, forward strand.
GGTCCACGTTTATCTTTGTGGCCTGTGTTTCAAACCCGCCGGCTTCGATCTCCAGATCGTATGTGCCATAGTCAAGCGCCACCGCTATGCCCGCATATTCCGTCTTTTTCCCGTTTATGTAAAGCGTTGCGGCTATCGGATTGTTGTTTCCGTCCGATACGGTGAAATAAACATTTCCGATGTGTATCGAGCCGCGTCCGTATTCATACACGTCAAATATCGTTTCCTTGTCACGCTCGACTTTTATCTCTTCCGTGCCCTGATATTCATCATGGCTGATCGTTGCGGTGTAGTCGCCTTCCCGCACCACGAAAACGCCGTCGTTCGTGACTTCTTTGAAATATCTTGTGCCTATCTGGAGTGTACCGCCCACAAAATCCTCAAAATTCCGTAAAGCGATGGTTCCGTGGCCTGTTGTGACAATGATCTCGCAGACCGTGTCATCCACGCCGCGGACCGTATATTTGTCTTCGGACGGGATGAGTGAAGACAGCTTCACCTGCTCGTTGTTACTGAGGACACAGACACCTTCGGGATATCTGTAGTTTCTGCCCTTTACGGTCATCCTGTGCGTCTCCGTGTCGATCTCCAGGTCATCGACCTTAAGCTTTTCCCAGGTGTCGTCAGCCCATACAGCCTTTACCACCATGTCCCGGGAATCACAGGAAAATCTCACGATATCGCCCGTCGAAAGCTGTGCAGCGGTGATCTGACTGCCCTGTCTTGCATAAAAGAGGCTTGCTCCCGTATATACAAGAAGCTGCTCCACATCTTCACGGACATTGTAGATCTTTATGGTCTTTATCTCCGTGTCGACCGAAAGAACGACCGCCAGGTATTCAAAGCCCGCGGGTATGGGAGTTGCGGAAACTCCCTGTGTCAGGGATGCCGTCCCCGTGGGATCCGTCTGCTGTCCGGGCCTTTTCCCCGTGTTGCTCTTTCCTCCGAAAACAAGGTAGAGCAGGAGTCCGAAGATCGCGACCATGAAAACCGCCATGAGCGCGATTATCCCGCCGTGGCTCTCGGTCGAGGACGGACGCGGATCGTACCCGCTCCGTTTTCTCGCAGAATCCGCAGTGTCCTTTCCAAGCAGTTCGTCATAGCGTTTTCGTTTCTGCTTGTCGGTCCCGTAGACACGCTGTTCATACAGTCTGCTGTTTTTATTCTCTTCTTCCGGTCCGAGATTTATCAATTTACTCTCTCCGTATCAGGATCAATAGTTAAGACATGCTATGTTGATAAGCTTTTCCTTGTCGTTAAGCGACTGGTCTGCTATCACCTTGTCCAAAAGGAATTCCAGGGTCTCTCCCACCTTGGAGCCCTCGTCTATACCGGCTTCAATGAGATCCCTCCCGTTTACCGCGAGCTGCCTGATGCTGTAGCAGTCACCACGCTCTGTCACGGTCTTTACGGTTTCCTTTGCTTTTTTTATCTTTTCGAGAGTCTTCACGCTCCCGACATTTATACCGCCCACGGAAACAAAGCTTTCCGCAAGGCACTGAGCGCTCTGCAACTCAAACAGGAGCTTCACGGTCTCTTCACCGTTACGGCGAAGGAGCTGTCTCATCGAAACGTCATTCACAAACACAGGCTTTTTGTTGTGAAGCCCGACAAGTCTTACGACCATGTCGCGGGTCTCATTGTCAAACTTGAACCTGTTCATCACGTTCCTGACTTCGGTCCTCTTTTTTTCTTCCGCGGCTTCGCTCTGTCCTGTGAGGCTCACAGCCCTGTACTGGTCTTCGGGCTTTTCGCCGCCGCGTTCTTCGGTGAATTTTTCTATATCCTCTTTGAAAACATCAGTGTCGGCATATTCGGAAAGAAGCGCCGCCCACTTTAAGATCAGTTCTTCTTTTGCAGTAAGGTCCTTAAGGTCTGTGAGATCCTTGTTTCCCGCAAGGGACACGGCTTTCACCGCTCTCATGCCGGAAGAAGCATTGCCGCTCAGGACACCTCTAAGTCCTTTTGCGTCCCGCCCTCCGCGGACCAGCGTGTCAAACTCAGGTAAAACGACCGCGGTGACGCCTGCATCCATCGCATCGAACAGTCTGTCCGGATTTTTTGAAAGGATAAGCTTGCAAAGTTCGTCGCGGATACGCTCCGCGCTCACTTTCCGAAGGTTCTGCACGCGCGCCGCAGCTGCGTTCTTTGTGTCTTTTTCGACGGTAAAACCGAGCTGTGCGGAAAACCTGAAGGCTCTGAGGATCCTTAACGCATCCTCGTCAAAACGCGCTCCCGGATCTCCCACGCAGCGGATGATCCCGTTTTTCAGGTCTTCCTGCCCTCCGAAAAGGTCCACAAGACCGTCCTTTTCGTTATATGCCATCGCGTTTATGGTGAAATCGCGACGTAAAAGGTCTTCCGAGAGACTTTTTGTAAAGGACACCTCTGAAGGGTGGCGCATATCCTCATATTTTCCGTCGATGCGGTAGGTGGTGACTTCATAGCCCACATGGTTCAGCATCACAGTCACGGTGCCGTGCTTGATGCCTGTATCCACAGTGTGCGGAAATATCTCCTTCACCTGCCCGGGCAATGCGGACGTTGTGATGTCCCAATCCTTCGGAGTCCTGTTTAACAGCGAATCCCTTACGCACCCTCCCACGGCATATGCTTCATAGCCGTTTTCAATGAGGGCATCCACTATTTTTTTTACATTTTCGGGTAGCTTCATTTCCAAGATCAATATGCCTTGCCCCAGTAAACAAGCTTCTTTGCGGGCTTTCCGCAACATGCGCAGACATCGCTTATCTGATCGTCGTCGTTGAACGGCATGCAGCGTGATGTAACGCCGAGATCGGCCTTGATCTTGTCCTCGCACTCTCTGTTCTCACACCACATGGCGCGGATGAAGCCGGGCTTGTTTTCTGCTATATCCTTGAATTCCTGATAGTTGTGCGCATCCCAGATATGTGCGTCCCTGTGCTCTCTTGCGCGGTTGTACATATCCTTTTGCATTCTGTCGAGCATCTGAGGGATCCTCTCCTCAAGCTCGGAAAGCATTACGGGAGTCTTTTCTCTTGTATCACGTCTTACGACGATGCACTTTCCTTCTTCAAGATCGCGAGGTCCGATCTCTATACGGAGCGGGATGCCTCTCATCTCGCAGTCAGCAAACTTCCAGCCGGGGCTCTTGTCAGAAGAATCAAGCTTTGTGCGTGCTATGCGGCCGACTCTGTCGCAGATGTCCTGCGCCTTTTCGAGGACGCCCTCCTTTTTCTGCTGAATGGGGATGACCATGACCTGTGTGGGCGCAACCTTGGGAGGAAGCACAAGTCCTTCGTTGTCACCATGGACCATGATGATCGCGCCGATGAGACGTGTGGTAACGCCCCATGAAGTCTGGTACGGATACTGCAACGTGTTCTGATTGTCGGTGTACTGTATGCCGAAAGCTCTTGCAAAGCCATCACCGAAGTTGTGGCTCGTGCCGGACTGCAGAGCCTTTCCGTCGTGCATGAGAGCCTCGATGGTGTAGGTGGCTTCCGCGCCCGCAAATTTCTCCTTATCGGTCTTTCTGCCTCTTACCACGGGCATTGCAAGGAAGTCCTCGCAGAAATCGGCGTAGATGTTGAGCATCTGGATCGTGCGCTCCTGTGCCTCGTCGTGAGATGCATGGATGGTGTGACCTTCCTGCCACAAAAACTCACGGGAACGAAGGAAAGGTCTGGTCTCCTTCTCCCAGCGCACTACCGAGCACCACTGGTTGTATACCTTGGGCAGATCTCTGTAGGAATGGATGAGATTTTTGTAAAAATCACAGAAAAGCGTCTCGGATGTGGGGCGCACGCAGAGCTTTTCCTGTAAAGGCTGCAGTCCTCCCTGTGTTACCCATGCCACTTCGGGAGCAAAACCCTCGACATGGTCCTTCTCTTTTTCAAGAAGGCTTTCGGGAATGAACATGGGAAGATAAACGTTCTGAACGCCCGCTTCCTTGAACCTTCTGTCAAGCTCATGCTGTATGTTTTCCCAGATCGCATATCCGTCGGGCTTTATCACCATGCATCCTTTTACGGACGTATAGTCGATGAGCTCGGCTTTTAAAACAACGTCTGTATACCACTGGGCGAAATCCACATCCATGGATGTGATCTCTTCAACTAATTTCCTGTCGTCTGCCATTTTTTGATTCTCCTTTTTGCCTTGCTGTCCGAGCGAAGGCTATACTCCTCAATACTTTATCCCAGAGCGCGCTGTTTGTCAAGAATCGAGTGTGATCGCAAGCCTTTCCGAGGATAAAAAAACAGGGGCCGCCCATAAGGACAACCCCTTGATATTTGGATCTCAGGTCTTTCAGTCGAGGTCCCACACCTCTTTTGCATAGTCTCTTATCGTTCTGTCGGAAGAGAACTTTCCTGCCGCTGCCGTGTTCAGCAGGCACTTTCTGCCAAAAGCGACACGGTCTTTGTAATCCTTGTTTGCCTTGAGCTTTGCTTCGACATAGCTGTCAAAATCGGCAAAAATGAAATAGTGATCGGGCTTGTGCCAAGATGCGCCTTCAAGGAGTGAGTCATAAAGCTCCTTAAATCCGCCCGTTCCGCCGTCGTCAAAAGTGCCGTCCACAAGCGTGTCAACAACGCGTTTTAATCTCTTGTTGCTCTTGTAGATCTTTTTCGAGTTGTAGCCCTTGGCTTTAAGTTTTTCTATGTCTTCGACGCGGTTTCCGAAGATGTAGTTGTTTTCCTCTCCGGCCTCACGCACGATCTCAACGTTCGCGCCGTCATAGGTGCCGAGCGTTACAGCTCCGTTGAGCATGAGCTTCATGTTTCCTGTGCCCGAAGCTTCCGTTCCCGCAGTCGATATCTGTTCGGAAATGTCGGCCGCTGTGACCAGCTTTTCCGCATAGGAAACATTGTAATTCTGCACGAATACGACCTTAAGGAGTTTTTTCACATCCTTGTCGGAATCGATGAGCTTTGCGATCTCGTTGATGAACTTGATTATGCTCTTTGCCCTGAAATATCCCGGAGCGGCCTTCGCACCGAAAATGAAGCACATCGGTGTGAAATCCTTGATCCTGCCTTCCTTCAGCCCAAAGTAGATATCAAGTATCGAGAAAGCGTTCATGAGCTGTCTCTTGTATTCGTGGAGACGCTTTATCTGTATGTCAAAGATGAACTGCGGATCGATCCTTGTGCCTTCCTTCTCAAAGATATAGTCGGAAAGCTGCTGTTTCTTGATCTGTTTTATCTTGTTGAACTCTTTTACGCACTTGGTATCCTTGGCGTAAGGCGCGAGTTTTTTGAGCTCGTCGAGGTCGGTCACCCAGTCTTTTCCGATGCGGTCCGAGATAAAGCCGGAAAGCTCCATGTTGCAGAGAGCAAGCCATCTGCGCTGTGTGATGCCGTTCGTCTTGTTGTTGAAGCGCTCGGGGTAGGCCTTGTACCATTCCTTCAGCGCGTCGTTTTTAAGGATCTCAGTATGGATCTCGGCAACACCGTTTGTGGAATGCGACGCAAAAATAGCCATACGCGCCATGTGTATGAGGTTGCCGTCGATGATGTTGTACATCGACTTGTCAAATTTTCCTGTATCGATCGACGCGATCTCTTTTTCAAGCGATCTTTGCAGAAGCTTTACATACTTGAAAACGTCGGGGATAACTGACTTAAAGAGCGAAACATCCCATTTTTCAAGTGCTTCGGCCATTACGGTGTGGTTTGTGTATGCAAAGGTCTCCTTGGCAAGCCTGAGCGCTTTTGCGGTCGTAAGACCCTCTTCCTCCACCATGATCCTTATGAATTCGGGGATCGCAACGGTGGGATGAGTATCGTTCAGCTGTATCGCATATTCGGAAGAGAACTGTTTAAAGTCGTTTCCGTACTTTTCCTTGTAGGTGCGGATCATATCGCGCACAGAGGCACTGGAAAAGAAATACTGCTGCTTGAGTCTGAGCTGCTTTCCGGCCTTTTCGGAGTCGTTGGGATAGAGCACGGCAGATATCGCAAATGCTTTGTTCCTCTCTTCGGCTTCTTTTGAATATTTCTGCCCGTTGAAAAGATCGAAATCGAACTCGTTCACAGGCTCTGCCTGCCAGAGTCTCAGCATGTTTATCTTTTTCCCGCCGTAGCCCACAACAGGCATGTCGTAGGGAACGGCATAAACGTCACCGTCTTTGAAATGAACGAGCACCTTGTCTTTTTCACAGCGCACAGACCAGGGATCTCCGTCCTTTGTCCAGTCGTCGGGCTCTTCGTTCTGGAATCCGTCTTTAAAGGTCTGTTTGAACAGGCCGTAGCGATAACGGATGCCGTAACCGTTGAGATTGTAGCCGAGTGTGGCACCGGAATCGAGGAAACATGCGGCAAGCCTTCCGAGACCACCGTTTCCGAGAGCGGGATCTTCCACATCCTCAAGCTCACCCGGATCTCTTCTGTGAGCATCCATGAGCTCGGTGTATTTACCCAGAAGCCCGAGGTTCAGGAGGTTGTTGTAGGTCATCCTTCCGATGAGGAATTCCGCTGACAGATATGCCGCTTTCTTACCTTCGGCGTTTTTTGCTTTTTCGGCAAAATCCCTGCCCACACCGCACATAGCGGCTCCGGCCACCGCGGCATAGAGTTCGCGGGTGTCGGCCGTTTCCACGGTCTTTCCGTAGTCAAGAGAAAGTATCTCGGATACGTTTGCTTTAAAGTCTTTCATTTGGTGCTCCTTTTAAATCGATTCTATCTTCCGTAAAGCTCTGCGAGGTTTTTGTAATATTTCCTGTCTATGGAGGCGAGCTGTTTTTCTGTCACGCGCCAGCGCCAGTTCTGTCCGATGGTGGAAGGGAAATTCATGCGGGCGCTGTTGTCGAGCCCCAGCATATCCTGCACCTGGATTATCGCTACGCGTCCCACACTTGCGTAAGCTGCGTGGATGATCGCTTTGGGAAGTTCCTCCTCGCTCGATGCACGGTAATACTCCATGAGTTTTTTCTGATCCTGTACCTTTGCGTTAAGGATGGCGCCCACAAGGGTCTCGTTGTCATGAGTCCCGATATATACGATGACATTGTCGGTGGTGTAGTTATGCGGAAGATAAGGATTGCCGGGCTCCACATCAAAGCCAAACTCGAGTATCTTCATTCCGGGATAGCCGTTTGCTTCGATGAGCTGTTTTACGGGCTCCGTGAGGACTCCCAGATCCTCTGCGATGAGCTTTGTATCGGGGATCACACGGTTTATCATGTCCGTGAGGCTCTTTCCCGGTCCCTTTATCCACTGACCGTCCACTGCCGTGGGGCATGTCGCCGGTATCGACCAGTAGTTTACGATGCCTATGAAATGGTCTATGCGAACCACATCATAATGATAACCGCACGATCTCATTCTTTCCGCCCACCACTTAAAGTGAGTCTTTTTCATCTTGTCCCAGCGGTAGATGGGATTGCCCCAGCGCTGTCCGGTCTCGGAAAACATATCCGGCGGCACTCCCGCAATGTTTATCTCACGAAGGTCCTCATCCAGTTCAAAAAGATCCGGATGCACCCACACGTCCGCGCTGTCAAGCGCCACATAGAGCGGAATGTCACCGATCATCTCTATTCCGAGGGAATTTACATATTTCTTTACTTCGTTCCACTGGATATCAAATTTGAACTGCAGGAACTTCCAGAAATCGATATCGTCCGCGAGTTGTTTTTTGTATTTGGATACGGCTTTGGGCTTTCTCAGACGGATGTCGTCGTCCCATTCCTGCCAGGACTTTCCGCCAAAGTGTATCTTTAACGCCATATAGAAAGCATAATCGGAAAGCCAGTAGCGGTTTGCCTCGGTGAAGGCCCTGTATCCTTCTGTATCCTTGTGCCGGCTCGCATTGTATGCTTTTCTCAGCACTTCAAAGCGGGAAGCATAAAGCGCGGCATAGTCTATATCCGAAGGGTCCTGTCCGAAATCGGCGTTTTTCACATCCTCTTCCGAAAGAAGGCCTTCTTTTATGAGAATGTCCAGATCAATAAAGTAAGGATTTCCCGCAAAAGCGGAAAACGACTGATACGGACTGTCACCGTAGCTTGTCGGGCCAATCGGGAGCACCTGCCAGTATTTTGCTCCGCAACCAGCCGCAAAATCCGCAAAATCAAAAGCGGCTTTTCCCAATGTACCGATGCCGTAAGGCGACGGAAGCGCGCTGACCGGCATTAAAAGACCCGAACCTCGTTTCAGCTGATCTTTTCCCATAAGTCCCTTTCTCCCTTCCTTTGTGGATGTGTTACTTGTAAACCCAACGCGAGTTTCGTAAATTTTCGCTGTTGAAGTCATAATATACCATTTTCGTCGCTCTGTCAATATACCATCTGATATTTTTTCGAAAATTTTCGGTAACGTTTCCAAACTCTCCTGCCCTTGATTTTTGCTCGTGTCATGACTATAATTAACGTACCGCGGTATGCCGCGGCTGACGGAGGAAATAAGATGTATATTATTGATTTTAACAAGCCTGTGCATGTCCATTTCATGGGGATAGGCGGGATCAGCATGAGCGGTCTTGCAAAGCTCCTGCTTTCGAGACACTTTACGGTCTCAGGTTCGGATCCGAATCCTTCGGCGCTCACCGATGAGCTCAAAAGCCTCGGCGCCGATGTAAAGATAGGGCAGTGCGCGGAAAACATAACAGATACCATCGATGTCGTGGTCTATACAAACGCGATAAGCCCTGACAATCCGGAACTTCTCGAGGTGCAGCGCCGCAATATCCCTCTTCTCACACGCGGAGAACTCATGGGACAGGTGATGAAGCTGTTCCCTCATTCCATAGGCATTGCGGGAACTCACGGAAAGACCACCACCACTTCGCTCCTCTCGATGTTCTTTCTTGATGCGGGCACGGATCCCACGATCTCTGTGGGCGGCGTGGTCCCCGAGATCGGCGGAAACTTCCGCGTGGGGCACGGCGAGGATTTCATAGTGGAATCTTGCGAATACAAAAACTCTTTCCTTAGTTTCTTCCCCACAGATGAGATCATCCTTAACATTGAGGCGGATCATCTTGATTTCTTTAAGGACCTTGACGACATCAGGTGCTCCTTCAGACGTTTTGCCAAGCTTGTTCCGGAAGGCGGACTGGTGCTGGTAAACTCGGAGATCGAAGACCTTTCCGTACTGTTTAAAGGGATACAGGGCCTTAAGACATACGGTGTGTGCAAGGACGGCGAGAATGCGGATGCCTTTGACTATGCCGCTGCAAACGTCACCTATGACGACAAGGGATGCGGAAGCTTTGATTACTGTGAAAACGGCAAGGTGATCGGCCGTGTTTCTTTGGGGCTGGTCGGCTCACACAACGTTTCAAACGCGGTTCCCGCGATAGCTATGGCAATGAGATACGGCATACCTTTTTCCACCGTACAGGAGGCGGCAAAACGCTTCACAGGCACCAAGCGCAGATTCGAATATAAAGGGACACTCGGCGGGATCGACATTTATGACGACTACGCGCACCATCCCACAGAGATAAAAGCCACTCTCACCGCCGCGAAAAACACGGGCCACAAGCGCATCATCACTGTGTTCCAGCCGCACACATACTCTCGCACAAAAGCGCTCCTCGACGGATTTGCCGATGCTCTCAGCCTTTCGGACGTCGTAGTGCTCGCAAAGATCTACGCAGCGCGTGAAAAAGACACGGGTGAAGTGTCCTCGGAAGACATCAAAAACCTGCTCGCAAAAAAAGGTAAGGAAGCTTACTATTTTTCCGGTTTTGATGAAATTGAAAATTTTTTGCTCCAGTTTTCTACACAGGGTGACATGTTGATAACTATGGGAGCCGGAGATGTTGTAAATATAGGCGATATGCTCCTTGGCCACTGACTTTTCCACTTTTTCCACACATGTATTGTGTTAAAAATATACACAATTGTGTGTGGATTTTTCATCCGCTTTTTTGTGATTTTTAAGGTGTTTTTGAATTTTCCCACCGACTTTTCCACTTTTTCCACATTCCTGTTCTACGACTTTAATACAAAAAAGTCCCCGTTCACATACCCGTTTTTTCATGCTATACTACGCGACATCGGAGAGGCGTGGGATACCTGTCCGGGATAATTTATCGGGGGCGGATCAGTATAATGAGTGACATCAAGATAAGGACCGGGCGTAAGTATTCCGCTACGGTCATACCTAACGTTTTCATCGACCGTTACATGGCGGGAGCCAACGGTCTGCAGATAAAGGTTTACCTGTATGTTCTTCGCTGTCTTTCGGGCAGCAATGTGGATTTTACCATTTCGTCGGCTGCAGATATGCTTGACGAATCCGAAAAGGACGTAATCCGTGCTTTGAACTATTGGGAGAAGTCCGGCGTTCTGGAGCTTGAAAAGAAAGATTCCGAGATCACCGCGATAAGTCTCACCGACCTTTCGCAGGATCCTGTGTGCGAGAGACTGCCTGAAGTGGTCTCCGCTCCTGCGGTCATCTCCATCAGTGAGAAGACCGGTCCTGAAAAGAAAGAATATACCCGCGATGACATCGACAAAGCCTTGGGTGATCCCAACATCAAATGGCTTTCCGACATCGTTGCGGTATACCTCGAAAGGCTTCTTACAAACGAAGACTATTCGCTTATTCTGTTCATGTACTACGATCTTCATTTTTCCAATGAGCTCATCCTCCACCTTTATGAGGTGTGCGTGAGCAGGAACAAAAAGAACTGCAAGTACATCCAAACTGTGGCGATCAACTGGTTTGAAGAAGGCATCACCACCGTTGAGGACGCTGAGCAGTATTCCGCTGCGTTTGACAACTATTTTTCAGTGATCAACAGGTCATGGAACCTGGGACGTCTTCCCGGGGACAAAGAGAAAAAGCTCATCAACAAATGGAAATCCATGGGCTTTTCCACAGACATCGTCAAGGAAGCCTGCGACCGCACGCTTTTAAATGCAGGAAAGCCAAGCTTCAGTTATGCTGACAAGATCCTCACGTCATGGCACGAAAAGGGTTACACCACGCTCGATCAGGTAAAGGCCGACACCGGCGCGGGCGCATCAAGGTCCAGGAACGGCAGCAATCTCAAGACCGCTGTCTCCAAGTCTGCCGCGGCATACAATTCCTATCAGCAACGTAACTATACCGATTCCGACATGGACGAGATCGAAAGGCAGCTTTTACAGCGCAGCAAATTAAAAGCAAACAGGGAGCAGCCTAATGGCAATTAAAGACTACCAGTACAACAGGATAATGCGTCATTACGATGAACTTCAGGACCGTTCCGCGCACATTGCGGAAAGCCGGAGAAAGGAAGTCCTTACAGCCATTCCGGAATATGCAGCTCTCGAAAAACAGACCGTCGATCTTTCCATGAGCTGCGCAGAGAGCCTTATGTCAGAAAGCCCTGAAGCCGACAGTGCTCTTGATCTCTTAAAAAAACAGCTTTCCGGCATTGCAGAAAAAAAGAAAGCCCTGCTCGTCGGGCACGGTTTTCCCGCAGACTATCTGGAGCGTGTCTATTCCTGCCCGTACTGCAAGGACACCGGTCATATCGGGACCGAAAGATGCATATGCTTTAAAAAAGCCATCACCGAGCTTATATATGACAATTCAAACCTCAAGGAAAAGCTGAAAAAAGAAAATTTCTCCACCTTCAACCTTAACGTTTACAGAAAAGATTTTATAGATCCCAGAAGCGGGACTTCGTCCTACGACCAGATGAAGGACAATCTGAACATCTGCCTCAACTTCGTAAAGGATTTTGACACCAAAAAGGAACATGACAATCTGCTCCTTTACGGAAATCCCGGGCTCGGAAAGACTTTCCTCTCAAACTGCATTGCAGCGGAACTGTTAAAGACAGGCCACACGGTGCTCTATCTCACGGCGCATCAGATGTTTGAAGCCCTGAGGAACTTTGGCGGAGATAACGGAGAAAATATCACGGAGACCGCAGATTACATCATGACCTGCGATCTTCTCATAATAGACGATCTCGGAGCGGAGCTTGCCACCGCCTTTACTATATCACGTTTCAACGAAGTGATAAGCGAGCGCCTCCTCGGAAACAGATCGACGATCCTTTCCACAAACTTGAGTCTTTCGGACATCGGGAACGTTTACGGCGAACGTATTTTTTCAAGGATATCCGGATACTACACCATTTTGCATTTCTTTGGAGATGACCTGCGTCTTAAAATGCCCTTTTCTTAATTCGCCTTGACAAGTCAGGTTTTCTGTTGTAAGGTTAGCAACGTATTAAGGAAGCGTTTTCGTAAATAATGAAACGGAGGACCATTGATGGCACAGGATGACATCTTGAACACGTTACCCGTCGGAAGGCTCGGTATCATAGCTCTTGAAAGCTTTAAGCCGATCGCCGAAAAAGTCGACGACTATATTGTTGAATGGCGTTACAACAGGAGCAGTGACGACCTGGAAAGCATCCATTTCAACGATTACAAGAGAGATTCGTATCTTATCGACACTGTATGTCCGAGGTTCGGATCGGGTGAAGCCAAAGGCCTCATCAAAGAATCGGTAAGAGGCGACGACCTCTATTTCCTTGTTGACATCACCAACTATTCCATCACTTATTCCGTGTGCGGTCACGAGAGCTGCATGTCTCCCGACGATCACTTCTCGGACCTCAAGCGTCTTATCGGCGCTGTAGGCGGCAAAGCACGCCGTATCACCGTTATCATGCCCTTCCTCTATGAAGGACGCCAGCACAAGAGAAGCGCGCGTGAATCTCTCGATTGCGCTATCGCTCTGCAGGAACTTGTAAACATGGGTGTCGATTCCATCATCACGTTTGATGCGCACGATCCCCGTGTACAAAATGCCATCCCGCTTCATTCTTTTGAAACGGTACAGCCCACCTACCAGTTCATCAAGGCGCTTTTGAGAAAAGCACCCGATATCACTCTTGACACCGACCACCTCATGGTAGTCAGCCCCGATGAGGGCGCCATGGGCCGCGCGGTCTACTTCGGAAACGTCATCGAAGCGGATGTCGGAATGTTCTACAAGCGCCGCGACTACACAAAGATCGTAGGCGGAAGGAACCCCATCGTGGCACACGAATTCCTGGGTTCAAACGTTGAAGGAAAAGACATCATCATCATCGATGATATGATAAGCTCAGGTGAGAGCATGCTTGACTGCGCACGTGAGCTCAAAGAGAGAAAAGCAAAGAGGATCTTCATCTGCGCCACATTCGGCCTGTTCACGAGCGGAATGGAAGGCTTTGACGAAGCCTACAAGAACGGCACGTTCGATCTTCTCATCACCACAAACCTTGTTTACCAGCCCGAAGCGCTGCTCTCCCGCCCTTACTACACCACGGCGGACATGTCCAAATACATTGCGCTCCTCATCGATTCACTGAACCACGATCTGTCGATCAGCGAGTTCCTGAACCCTACGGACCGCATACAGCGCTACGTCAGCAAGTACAAAGCAAAGCAGAAAAAGCAGGGTTAAAAAAGCACCGGAACATCAGTCCCAGTGCCAGTCGTCGGTCCAGCCGTCTTCATTTTGGTCTGTGCCGCCGCTCTCTTCATTTGGATCTGTTTCACCCTCATTTTCCATTTCCGGATCTCTTTCCGGCATGGGAGTGGGGGTGAATTTATATTGTCCCGCATCCTCATATTTCGGGGCAGGAAACCTTGTCTGAGGTATCGGCTCAAAGGCCGGAAAATCCACTGCCGGAAGCCCCTCATGTATCTCATCCACAAACTGTTTCCAGATGCGTCCCGGATGCGATGTGGAATTTATGTCCTCGATCTCTCTGGGATAGTCATAGCCCACCCAGACCGCCGTGGTATAATAAACACTGAAGCCCACAAACCATCCGTCTTTTGTGTCGTTTGTCGTTCCGGTCTTTGCCGCGGTTATCGCGGTCTCAGGCTTAAACTTCTTTCCTGTTCCGCTTATCAGTACGCCTTTCATGACATCGGTCATGACACGGCTCGCATTTTCCTCATATACACGCCATTCCCTGACCGCGCTTGAAACAATGACATTTCCGTCGACATCGGTTATCCGGTCGATGCAGGTGGGTGTCCTGAAAACGCCGCCGTTGCACAGCGCGGAATATGCGCTTGCCATCTCAAGCGAGCTCACGCCATATGTGAGGCCGCCGAGCGAGGCCGCGGGGATGTTGTCCTCATCCACTATCTTTCTGAACATCATGTTCTTTATGTACGAAAGCCCAACTTCAGGCGTCAGTTCTTTAAAAAGCTCCCATGCGACCGTATTTCTCGAGCGTTCTACCGCAAACCGCACCGTGATCTCACCCGAATATGTATCGCCTGCGTTCTTTGGGCCGTTTTCACTGTATACGTCGTTTAAAATGTCATCCGGTGAGAGCCCTCGCTCAAACCAGGGAGTATAGACTATCAACGGCTTTATGGAGCTTCCCGGCTGTCTGAACGACTGATAGGCGCGGTTTAACGTATAGCCCGCAAATTCCTGCTCACGGCCGCCCACGATCGCCACCACGAGTCCCGTGTCGTTGTCTATACATGTGGCGGAAGCCTGCAGCTCCAGCACGCCTTCGGAGCTCATTTCAGTATGCCCTGAAAGATTTTCGTTCACAGCCTCCTGCAAAAGATCCTGCATGCCAAGATCAAGCGAAGTATAGATACGATACCCGCCGCCGTACATTTTCTGCTGCCAGTAGCTGTACGCCCGGTCGTATGCTTCCTCATAGGCTTCACGGTCATCGTCTGACGTATAGGTGTTCCTGAACTCGAACCCGTCCGCGGCCATCAGGGCGCGCACAGCACAGTATTTGGAATAGGTTTCCGCATAGTTGTATCTGCTCACGCCGCTCTTTTGTATCACTATCTCTTCGTTCATTGCTTCCTGGTACTCGTCATAGCCGATCTTTTTGTGATCGTACATCTGCTTTAACATGCGGTCACGTCTGACTGCAGTGTCGTCCGGATGCCTGTAAGGATCGTAAGCGCTGGGGTTGTTCGGGATAGCGCAAAGATAGACCATTTCCGAAAGAGACAGTTCCTTCACGCTCTTCCCGAAATAGCCGAAGGAAGCAGCCTGTATGCCGTAAAGACCGTTCCCGAAATAGATGTCGTTTAAGTAAAACTCCATGATATCCTGCTTGGAATATTTTTTTTCAAGTTCCCAGGCCAGAAATATCTCGGTGATCTTTCGCTCATAGGTCACGTCGTAGGACAGATATATCCCTCGCGCGAGCTGCTGTGTGATGGTGGACGCTCCCTGTGTGATGCGGTTGTCGTTCTTTACAAGCTCCAGAGCCGCCCTTACGCAGGCCACATAATCCACGCCGTTGTGAGAATAAAATTTCCTGTCCTCTGTCACCACCATGGCATCCACCACGGCCTTGGGGATCTGGGAATATTCCAGGTAATATGCTTCCTTCCCCGAGCGGAGAGATGTGATGATCTCGCCGTTTGCGTCATATATGACCGTTGTGAGCCCCCCGGTGAAATCCTCTCTCACAGAGCCCTGAGCGATCCTCAACGCGTCCATCCTGAGTTTTGACACCATCGGACCGTATTTATTGTAGAGCTTTATCCCCAGAAAAATGGCAGCCAAAAGAATGACCACGATCGATATCTTCACCGCGATCCATAATATCCTTCCGGTTTTCCTTAAAATCTTTTTCATATAGTCCTTTTTTCTTGCAAAACAAAAGGGATTAAGCTATTATCAGATTGACACCACTTTAAGGAGGGACTTCGCATGATCGTGAAAAGCATATCAGTCAATGATCTGCGCGCGGGAATGATCCTGTACGCCGATACCGTCAATTCGCGAAACGAGGTCATCGTTCCCAGAAACACCGTGCTTTCACAGCGTCATCTTGCCAGGTTCATGGCTTCGGGCGTCAAGGAGATCACGGTGATGATACCTGATTACATTGCAACTCCCGAAGAGATCAGGGAGTTTGAGCCCAAAGAAAACCCTTTGAAATCCACCGAGGAATACAAGGAATTCAGAAAGTCCATCCTTGCCATCGCAAATAAGCTCTCTGAATCGTTTGAAAAGATCCTCGAGGACCCTGCGCTCCCCATAGAAGCAAGTCCCATGATAGCCGCAGTGAACGATGTTTCCGAAAAGAGCGGAAGCACATTGCATCTTCTGGAACTCCTCCAGTGCTCACGCGACTTTGAGGACAGCATTTTTGTGCACTCGGTGAGCGTTGCCCTTATATCTAGGATTATCGGCATAAAAGCAGGATTTAATGATACCCAGATGAGCGATATCATATTATGTTCGCTGTATCACGACATCGGAAAGCTGCAGATCCCGGAAGAGATTTTGAACAAGCCCGAGCCATTGCTTGACGAAGAGCGCGAGACCATAAAGACTCACACGACTCTCGGCTATTCGACGCTTGTCCGCACAAGCCTTCCAGAATATGTTGCGCTCTGCGCTCTGCATCACCATGAGCACTATGACGGGACAGGCTATCCCGCAGGTCTTAAAGGTCAAAAGATCCCGCTCTACGCAAGATATGTCGCAGTTGCCGACGTATACAACGCGATGACGTCAAAACGTCCGTACAGAAACGAGATATGCCCGTTCAATGTCATAGACGGCTTTGAAAAAGAAGGCCTGCAGCAGTTCGATCCCGCTGCTCTCTTCCCGTTCCTTTCGTGCCTTGCGCAGTCCATGATCGGCGCGACAGTGCTGTTAAGCGACGGCTCCATGGGAAAGATAATCCTGTTAAACGACCGCTTTACCAAGCCCATAGTGCAGGTCAGCACAGGCTTTGTGGACCTCGTGAAGCGCCCGGATCTTGAGATCAAAAAGATCATCTAAAGTTCAAAAAATATTTTTTCTCCCTGTACAAGAAAATAATCATTGCATTTTTGGGGCGGTCGTTGTATAATGACCGCCCCAAGAGTTCGTGACCATCCTCTTGTAAAACAAAACTAGGAGAAAAAAAATGAATCAGAAAGTTAAGTTTATCGCTCAAGCCGGCATCATTGCCGCGCTTTATGTTGCCTTCAGCTGGGTTTCCGGCCTGCTGGGGCTGTCCTCGGGCGCGATCCAGGTTAGGATCTCCGACGCCCTCTGTATGCTTGTCGCATTCACTCCCGCTGCGATCCCCGGTGTTACCATCGGATGCCTCATCTACAACCTTACATCAGGCTGCATCCTGATCGATGTTTTTTTGGGCTCTCTCGCTTCCCTCATCGGCTGTGCGGGCGGCTGGCTCATCTGGAAAGCCATAGGCTTTAACGCGGAAAAAAAGGCCGCTGCTCCTGCATCGGATAATACGAGCAAAAACCGCGGTCCTTTGAGTCTTGTTATCTTTTTGATGCCTTTGCCTTATATCCTCGCAAATGCTTTCATCGTTCCCACATACCTTCCTCTTTACGGAATAGAGACCGCCTACTGGCTTAATGTTCTCACCGTGGGTGCCGGCGAAGTCATTGCCTGCGGCATTATCGGGATCCTGCTCTATCTTGCGCTTTACCCGGTAAGGAACAGACTTTCCTGACAGGCATCAGATACCGGAAATAGTACTTTTTATCTTGTTGTTGAATCTTATCTCGAATTCGCTTACAGGCATGGGTTTTCCAAACCAGAAGCCCTGTCCTTCATCGCATCCGATGAGGGCGAGGAATTCCGCCTGTTCTTTTTCTTCGATGCCCTCGCACACGACGGTCATCGAGACATCCTTGATAAGCCTTACGACGTTGTTTAACATCGCTTTCTGCGATACGTCCTGGTAGTTTTTAAGGAATTCCTTGTCGATCTTTATCGCGTCGGCGGGCACTTCATTCAGCATGCTGAGTGAAGAATAGCCTTTTCCGAAATCGTCAACAGCAAGCTTGAAGCCAAGGGCGCTTATCTCGTTCATGATCCTGATCAACGCATCGGAATCGTCAACGAAAGCGCTCTCGGTGATCTCTATCTCGATATTCTTCCTGTCTATGCCGTAAAGATCGGTCTGTCTCGTGAGATATGAGACAAAAAGGTTGTTCTTTATGTGCCTTCTGGAAAAATTCACCGAGATCGGGATCAGTTCTCTTCCTTCTGTTTCCCAGCGTTTCAGAAGTCTTAGTATGCATTCGAAAACATAATAGTCGAGATTCAGGATCTTTCCGCACTTTTCAAGGAGAGGCACATATTCATCAGGCATTCCGATGGTACCGTCGGGCTTGAGCCAGCGTACCAGTGCCTCGGCGCCGACAACTTCCCCGGTGGTCAGGGAGACCTTAGGCTGCAGGAAAGGCCTGAATTCCTGATTTTCCAGAGCATCCTCGATGGTATGTATGAGGGTGACTTCGTGTATCTTTCCCTCTTTCATTCCCTTTTCAAAGCGCAGCACACCGGCAGCTCCGGTCTCTTTTTGTGTCTTCTTTGCAGAATTTGCGTTGTCTATCGCAACCGATATCTCGACCCTGTCCTCTTCGATCAGGTAATAGCCCGCGTTTACTTCGGCTCCCGTCTCGGGGAAACGTATGGTTTCGTTCATCGTAAAGCGCTTGCTGTAGCCCTCAAGAATGGACTGCAGTGCATCGGGCTGCGTCACTCTCGCAAGAAGGAGGAAATTGTCCGCATACTCTCTGCAGGACGCCACCACCTTGGGATTGTGTTTTACTATGATATCCGCAAAATCGCGTAAAAGGTCGTCGCCGAGCTTAAATCCGTAATGCTCGTTGAAATACTTGAAATGCGCGATATCGGCGGATATCACCGCATAGGTATCGCCCGGATTTTCAACGATGATCTGTCCCGCAGCTTCCTTGAACTTGTCAAACTTAAGGAGCGTGGTCACATCATCGTAGTTCATCATACGCTCTATTTCTTTTTGTGCCTTGTCATAGCCCTTTTCGCGGACTATGTAGACGCTTAAGATCCTGCTGACTACGGCAAATGATTTGATCTCGTCATCGGTCCATTCTCTCGTGCCTGTACGCACTCCGAAAAGGACGCAGCCGATCCCTTCGCTTCCCGAAAGGAGCGGGCTCTTTACAAAGGCCTTTACTCCTTCGGCGTTCATAAGCCTTGTAAAGGGGGAGGTGGGATCCATTTCGTTGGTATCGCACGAAACGATGCTCTCACTGCTGTTGAACATCCTGTCCGTGGTAACGGTGTCCTCGGCGCTTATCGGCGTGTTTACCTGAAGGTCTTTCTGAGTGTCCTCGGAAAACCAGGTATAGCTCACCTTGCTCGAACCGTTCTGCATCCTCTCTCTGAGAGCTACAAAGGAAAGCTTGTAGCGCCTTCCGATGCGCCCGAGAAGGAGTCCCACAGCGCTCATTATGTCGTTTGTTGACTCAAACAGATCGAGAGCAAACTGTACAAGCTCGTCCGCCATATTGTCGTTCACGAGGATAGGCGTGCGCTTCTGGCTCACATTGCTCTTTGCATCAAAGGTATTTCGTATGGTCTGGTTGCAGAAGGAATAACCGTCCTTGCCGTGCTCCTTGACGTAATACAGCGCCTTGTCTGCGTTTGCGACAAGTTCACCGTAATCCGTGCCGTCCGGTCCGAATACCGCAACACCGATGCTGCAGCTGAACGGCAGTGCCTCATATTCCTTGTGCATCGATGCGGAGTATTCCGTCTTTAGGCATATTATCTTTCTTTCAAGTTCTTCCCTGTCGGGAAATTCGGTGGTCGCGATGATGAACTCGTCACCGCCGAAACGGCCCACGATGTCCGTGGGGTATTTATGTGTCTTAAGCAGATTTGTGAGGTCGAGTATGGAGAGGTCTCCAAAGAGATGTCCATAGTTGTCGTTGATGTGCTTGAAATTGTCGATGTCAACGATAAGGACCGCAAAGCGCTCCAGTTCTCCGCGTCTCACTTTTTCAAGCCTGCGGTTTACCTTGGCTTCAAACGCCTCTCGGTTGTAAAGACCTGTGAGCGAATCGCGCTGTGCTTTGTCGATCAGCTTCAGTTTTTCTCTCTTTTCGTTGTCGATGTCCGAGACCTTTGCGACAAAGGATGTCACCGCGCCGTCAAAAAAGGCCGAAGGCACGCCCGTGATGGAGCGCCACTTCCAGTCGTTCCCGTTCATCACACGGAACTCCATGAAATGCCTTTCTATGTCTTCGGGCGTTTCTCCTTCCCATTCCTCACATACCTTTGTAAATTCGTCAAGGTCGTCCGGATGGATGGTCCTTTTGTCGATGAGGACAGCGTCGCCGTTCCTTATGAGCCTGAGTCCGTAATCGGCAGGGTCTCCGCTGAGCGTATAAAATTTCCCGTCGACAAAATCATATTCAAAGATCCAGTCATCAAAAAGAGCCGAGATCAGCTCAAGCTTCTCCCGCGCTCTCTGCATATATTGTTGTCCTCCGAGGTATCTCATACTGATGGGGTATCGTTACCGATATTCCTTTGCTAGTTTTTCAAATACGGGAAGGGCCCTCTCGATCATTTCCGTCTTTACGCAGTATGAGATCCTGACGTGCCCGGGACAGCCAAAATCGCCGCCCGGAACAAGAAGAAGATCATACTTCTTTGCTCTCTCGCAAAATGCCGTTTCGTCCGCTTCAAGTGCTTTGGGGAACATGTAAAAAGCTCCCTTGGGCTTTACGCAGGAAAATCCTGCCGCTATGAGCCCGTCATATAAGAGATCCCTGTTTTTCTGATAGATCCCTATGTCGCTGGTCATGGTCGCGCAGGCTGCGGCAACTCTCTGGAACATGCTCGGAGCATTTACAAATCCGAGTATCCTTCCCGCGCCGCACACGGCTGCGAACACGTCTTCAAAGTCCTGCATCTCATCGGGAACAAGTACATAGCCTATACGTTCGCCGGGCATGGAAAGCGACTTGGAAAACGAATAGCAGACAAACGTGTTTTTGTAATACTTGGTAACAAAAGGCGTCTTAAATCCGTCGTAAACGATCTCTCTGTAGGGTTCGTCGGAGATAAGGAAAACGGGATGTCCGTATTTCTTTTCGGCGGCCGTAAGGATCGAAGAAAGGCGTTTTACCGTTTCTTCGGAATATACCGCGCCGCTCGGGTTGTTCGGCGAATTGATGATGACTGCCTTTGTGTGTTCGTTTATGCTTTTCTCCAGTGCGTCAAAATCGATCTGGAAGCTGGTGATATCCGGAGGGACCACTACGCACTTGCAGTTTACGGTGTTCTCTATCCAGCACCTGTATTCCGGGAAAAACGGCGCAGGCACCACAAATTCATCACCGGGGCACGCTATCGCTTTAAGGGTGATGCAGATGGACGCCGCCGCTCCGACGGTCATGTAGAAATTTTCTTTTCTGAAAGCAGTGCCAAAGCGGGAATTAAGGCTGTCAGCCATCGCCTGTCTCACCCAGTCGAGACCGGGAGCGCTGGTGTAGCCGTGCAGCACTTCGGGAGCTTCCGTGGCAACAAGACGGTTTATCTCGTCGGTGACCGCGGAAGGCGCGGGAACGTTGGGATTTCCGAGACTGAAATCATAGATGTTCTCACGTCCTACGATCTTTGCCCTCATATTTCCGTATTCAAATATCTCTCTTATCGTGGAGCGCTTTTTTCCGAGCCCCATCATAGCCTCTGAGATCATACCTTAAATCTGTAGCCCTTTCCCCAAATGGTTTCGATGTACTGAGGATTTGTGGCATCCTCCTCGATCTTTTCTCTGATCTTTTTGATGTGAACGGTAACGGTCGCGATATCGCCGTCGCTGTAGGACTCCATCTCCCAGATCTTGTTGAAGAGTTCTTCCTTTTCGAATACTCTGTCGGGATGCTCGGCAAGGAATGTGAGAAGGTCAAATTCCTTCTTGGTGAGGTTTTTCTCGTTACCGTTGATAAATACACGGCGGGAAGCCTTGTCGATCTTGAGGCCTCTGATCTCGATCGTCTCATTTCCGCGTCCTGCATTGTCGCCCGAAAGTCTCTCAAAACGCGCAAGATGTGCCTTGATCCTCGCAACGAGCTCGTTGGGGCTGAAAGGCTTGGTGATGTAGTCGTCCGCACCGAAGCCGAGGCCCTTGATCTTGTCGATGTCCTCTTTCTTTGCGGAAACCATGATGATGGGAATGTTCTTTACCTCGCGAACCTTTTTGCATATCTCAAAGCCGTCAAGTCCGGGAAGCATAATGTCAAGGATGAGAAGATTGTAGTCGTTCTCAAGGGCATCCTTAAGTCCTTTCTTTCCCTCCGAGTCAGTATCTACCTCAAATCCGTTGAGTTCGAGATAGTCCTTCTCAAGTTCGGAAATGGAAGCGTCATCCTCAACTATCAGTATTCTTGCAGCCATGTTATTTAGCTCCTTTCTTTACGGTAAATGATATCGTGGTTCCGGATCCCAGTTCGCTTCGTGCAAAGACTCTGCCCCCGTGCTCCTCCACTATTTTTTTAACTATCGCAAGGCCTATACCGGTTCCGGCTCGCCCGGCTGTTCGTGATTTGTCCGCTCTGTAAAAGCGGTCGAATATGTGCGGCAGGGCTGTTTTTGAAATGCCTATGCCGTTGTCGCTCACCGACACCCTGACGGAGTCGTTGGCATCCGTGAGTCGTACGTTCATGATGCCGTGAATGTCGTTGTTCCTGTATTTTACGGCGTTTCCAACCAGGTTGTTCATTACCCGGCGTATCTGCTCGGTATCGATGGAAACCAGCGTGCCGGGCTCGATCTCGGATACAAAATGGATCTCAAAATCTTTCATCTCAAGCTCTATAGCGTATTCATCCACACAATCCGAAAAATATCCGTTTGCGTCGATGATCTCAAACTTGTACGGCATCTTGTTCGTATCGAGCTTTGAGAAGTAGGAGAGCTCCTCGACCAGCGTTGTCATGTCGTTTGCTTTGACCGCGATGGTCTTCAGATACTTTGCGCGTTTTTCCTCGGTATCCGCCACGCCGTCGAGCATTCCTTCGGCGTAGCCCTTTATCGCGGTGAGCGGGGTCTTTAAGTCGTGGGAGACATTGCTCACCATCTCGCGCACGTCAAGCTCGTACTGCTCTTTGGCGTCTATCTGCGTTTTCAGGTGGCGCCGCATCTCTTCAAAGTTTGCGCAGATCTCTCCGATCTCGTCCTTTTCTTTGCGCTCGAGCCTGTAGTTCAGATCGCCCTTTCCAAGCTCTCTTGTCGCGTTACGAAGCGCCAGTACGGGACGCAGCAGGCTCTTGTACACCCACATCATCAGAACCACGGTAACGATGAGGACTATGAGGCCTCCCGCGGCAAATGTGAAGATAAGGCGTCCTCTGCTCGCGCTCAGCATAGGGCCAAGATCGCTCACGATGACAAAACTTCCCCTTACACCGTCGGAAAAATAGATCGCGCCAAACTTGATGATGACTTTCCGGTCATTGAACAGCACCGCTGCATTGCTCGTGGTGGTCTCGCCCGTTGACGAGCTCATGATCACCCTCTCCGAGATCGATGCAAACTCTGTCCCCCTTTGGCCGATGTAAGTAGGCACTTCGCCTTTGATGACGACCAGATATGAGAATTTGTTGTTAAGCACCTCATCAGCTTCATCAAGCCAGATCACGTCGGTAAATTTTGACGGATCGAAGGCCGCGGCGTTACTGAGTTCGGAGAACGCGGTCTGCGTCATCCTCGACAGCACCACTGCCGGAGAATTGATGACCTCCAGCGCCGTTACATCGACATCGTATTCCTGTTTGAAGCGCATGACCTCAAACCGCATGCCGAGCACGGCGGCACCTGCCGTCAGCACTATTGGCAAAAGGAGCATGACAAGAAATGCCGTAAAAGTTTTCTGCTTTAACGTCATTCTCAAAAACCTCGCAATTTATAGGAGATTTCACTCATTTTGATATTATAACATTTCTGTAAAATTTTGTATATCCAAAGTTATTTATTTTTCTCCGAATTTTTATTGACTTTTGCTATACTTTTGTTGTATTAGTATTACACTATATTTAACTCTTATTAAGAGTGACGGAGAGTAAAGACTCTGTGAAGTCACGACAACCCCCGCAAGGGAAGGTGCCAAGCTGAGCGATTTATTTCGAGCAATAAGAGGACATAAAAGAAAACGCCTTTTAAGTCCGCTTATGATGCGGACTTTTATTTTGGGCGGATCGAACGGCAGCACGGAAAGGACAACATGGATAAAAGATTATTTACTTCAGAATCGGTAACAGAAGGGCATCCCGAC
>JAEENL010000084.1 GCA_016283775.1 Lachnospiraceae bacterium
GGAACTCGGTTACATGGATGAAGAGGGAAATGTCACAAGACCCTATGTGATCCGTGACGTGGACTGGATAGAAGAACAGATAGAAAAAGCAAAGACCGCGAAGACGGCAGGGAATTAGCCGCTTCTTACGGAGGAAAAAAGATGTCTGAACAAATACAAAAAAAGCACAGAACAAGTGTTCGTGACAGGCGCGAAACGCTCCACGCGGGGCTTTTGCTCCTCCCGTACGGTTTTCTGTTCTCGATGTTCATACTTATCCCGGTGGCAGTGGCCATGGGCCTTAGTTTTACATATTTTGACGTGATCAACAAGCCCACTTTTACCGGTCTTATGAACTACATCTACCTGTTCACACAGGACACCGTGTTCATGAAAAAGGTCCTTCCGAACACCTTCCTTTACGCTCTGATAGTAGGACCCGGAGGATATGTCATCTCGTTCCTCATAGCA
Organism: Lachnospiraceae bacterium; assembly: GCA_016283775.1. Lineage (GTDB taxonomy): Bacteria > Bacillota > Clostridia > Lachnospirales > Lachnospiraceae > RGIG3528. Next base: position 451 of record JAEENL010000084.1, read on the forward strand.
TGGATGCTCTCACAGATACAGGCACTGCCGAGGACCATACTCTCGCTTGCGATATACACGCCTTCAATGGTAGGACAGGTATTTATCGGAGTCGTATGGAAAACGATCTTTTCCGGCGACCAGCGAGGCATCATAAACAACATCCTGCTTGAACTGAACGTTATCGACACGCCCATACAGTTTCTCCTCACAAAGGACTATTTCATGCAGATCATGATCCTCATCTCTCTCTGGTCTGCAATGGGTATCGGCTTCCTCGCCATGATATCCGGAATACTGAACATCAATGAGGAACTGTACGAAGCGGCATATGTGGACGGCATGAAAAACCGCGTGCAGGAGATCATCTACATCACGATCCCCTCTATGAAGCCCCAGATGCTCTTCGGCGCCGTAATGGCGATAGTCAACGCTTTCAACATGGGATGGATCGGTGTAACGCTCTCCGGCGCAAATCCCACTCCGGAATATTCCGGACAGCTCATCACAAACCACATCGACGACTACGGCTTCATACGTTATGAGATGGGCTACGCCGCAGCGATTTCCGTGGTGCTGCTGATCATCGTTTATGTTTTTAACATCGTGGCGCATAAATTCTTCGGATCTAAGGACGAGTAACGACGGAAAAGAGGATTTCATGAAAAAGAGACGAAAAAGATCAAAATTTATGGGGGCGAAGATAAACCCGAAATACTTTTCCGCAAGTCAGATAAAGTTTTATCTGATCCTTCTTCCCCTCGCGGTGTTCATGATAATACCGGTAATCTACGTCATAAATCAGGCATTCAAGCCTCTCGGAGAGCTGTTCGCCTTTCCTCCGACGATATTTGTGAAGAGCCCGACGTTGAAAAATTTCAAAGACCTCTTTGAACTGTCGAGCACCACAGGTATCCCGATGTCGAGATACATCCTGAACTCCGCGCTCATAACGCTCCTCACGATCCTTTTGAACCTCGTGATCACGATACTCGGAGCCTATGTCTTTTCAAAAAAGAAATTCAAGGCAAAGCGTGTGCTCTTTGAGATCAACCAGCTGGCACTCATGTTCGTACCCACGGCGGTGGCGGTCCCGAGATACCTTGTGATCGTCCGTTCGGGAATGCTCGATACCTGGTGGGCTCACGTACTCCCGCTTGCCGCGATGCCTGTCGGACTTTTCCTTGTGAAGCAGTTCACCGATCAGATCCCCGATGCTCTCATCGAGGCAGCGGTAATGGACGGCGCAAACGACATCGTCATCATCAGGAAAGTCCTTGTGCCGCTCATAAAGCCCGCTCTTGCGACGAGCGTGGTACTCACCTTCCAGCAGGTATGGGGCGCGGTAGAGGCTTCAAATAACTTTATCACAGACGATTCGATGAGGACTCTTGCGTTTTACCTGTCCTCACTTTCGACAAACAATACAGTCGCTGCGGCCGGAATGCAGGCTGCGGCATCAGTCATACTGTTCCTTCCGAACCTCATCATTTTTATCGTGATGCAGTCTCAGGTAATGAACACGATGAGTCATTCCGGTATCAAATAGGAGAGCATTATGCGAAAGATCAAATATCTGATAAGTTCCATACTGGTGATCCTTTTGATCGCGTCGGTGCCCGCATCTGCGGCTTTTGCCTATGCTACCACGTATACATATACGTTGGAGGTGAAGTCGGGCTCTTATGAGTTTCCCAGGACACAGGACGCATATCTTCCGGATGAGACAGTAACGACTCTGGGACTTTCAAAGCCTTCGGACATCTTTATCACGGACGACGATATGATGTTCATCTGCGATTCCGGAAACAACAGGATCCTTCTCTATGACATTAAAAAAGACGCGGCCGCAGGTGAGATCAAGGGAGCTCCGATGAAGACTCCCAGAGGCGTCTTTGTTGCTCAGAACGGTACGATATACGTAGCCGACAACGGTGCAAAGGCAATATTAAAATACGGTGCGGACCTTTCATTCATCGAAAAGTTTGAAAGACCCACAGAGCCCTCGTTTTCCGACACAAACTTCGATCCCTTAAAGATTGCGGTCGACAATGCCGGAAACATGTATGTGGTAGGTGAAGGCGTGTACAACGGTATCATCCAGCTCGCGCCCACAGGAGAGTTCCTCGGGTATTTCGCCGTAAACACCACAAAGATTACTTTTTCACAGCTGATCCAGAAGGTCCTGTTTACCAGAGACCAGCTCGCAAACCTGTCAATGACTGTGCCCACGACATTTTCAAACGTATTTGTCGACAAAGACGGTATCGTATATTCGTCCAGCATGAGCGGGGATGACAATTCCCTTAAAAAACACAACACCTCGGGTGGAAATATGTTCAAGGGAG
>JAEENL010000085.1 GCA_016283775.1 Lachnospiraceae bacterium
CTGTCCGGAGTACAGGAGATGCAATAGTCCCTGAACGCCGAAAGCACTGCTTTTGAGTCGTTCTTGCATATGGGCGCGCCGTCTTTTGTTTTCTTTGAAAAGAAATGAAAACGCGGATCGGCTGCCATAAAGCTTCTTGCGGTTTCCCCTGCGTCGAGGCCGCAGGCGTAAAGATAAGTGAGGCACTGCTCCATCTCTCTTTCCATCGCAAAGGACAGTGTCAGTTTTTTCTTAAGCTCATTTTCCGTACAAGGATCGTTCAATCTCTTTTTCCTTCTCTGTTGTGCTTTTCCTGTTTGCCCGGGTAATTAAGCGCTATCGCAGATATCAGTGCCACCAGGAGCACCACCGAGATACATATCGAGATCACTCTGATGGTGACCTCCGAGCTGTCGGGCTCGATGTCTGAGATCTCATCCTTTTTCTGCTCTTTATCCTCTTTTCCGGGAGGGGTGATATCACCGTCTGTCAATGAATGCACCCCCGTGACCGCTGCTTCCGGTGTCTTTGCGGGGCTTTCGGTGGGCGCTGTCGTTGCCGTGGGCGCGGGAGTATCTGTCGGTTCCGGTGTGGGTGTATATGTCGGTGTCGGAAGCGGCTCTTTATATATCCTGTAATTGTCTCTGAACGTATATCCGCAGCCATTGCAGACATATTCCGTGTATCCCAAGGCTCCGGGCGCGGCTTCCACTCTGGTCACAGTGTATTCGGGCACTTCACAGGTCTCCGGATAAAGATCCTTGTCATAGGCCTTTATCTCGTCCCTTATCGAGCGGTCTGTGGAATTTACCGTGGTCTCACCGTATTTGTTCCCGCTGAACCTGAAATTCCAGTTCATTATCTCACCTATCAGCGAGTTGCAATATGCCCTTCTGTCGGTATTGTCCTCAAAAAAGTGAATGGTGCCGTTTACGGTGTTTTCGGTGACATTTCCGTAGTATTCGGTCCCTCTCGGGAAAAAAATGTAGATACCGACAATGCCGCCGTTATGGGCATAGCCTCTTTCGGAAACATAGCCCTGAATATCTATGTTACAGGAAACTATGTCAGCATAGCCTCCCGCAAGGATACCACCGAGAAACTGTTCATCACGCTCCGCCGCGTTTTTGTCGACACAGATCAGCGTGATGTCCACATCGCAGTTTTCTATACTGCCGAAACCATATCCCATGATACCGCCTATGCCAAACATCTTTGCGTCCGCTTTTAATTCGTGTATCCCTTGAACGCTGCAGTTTCTGATGGTCCCGTTATCGCCGTAGCCTGCGATGCCTCCCGAAAAAGCACTGTCGGACACATCGATACGGATCCGTTCGTTTAGCAGATTCAGGTTTTCCACCGTTCCGGAAAGGACGCTGAAAAGCCCTGCGAAAGCTGTCTCGTAGGCCTTGTGGTTTCCATCGTAGGTGGTCCTTTTTTCTTCTCCCGTCTCACTGACCGTAAGGTTTAAAAGCGTGTGGCCGTTTCCGTTAAAGGTGCCTGAAAATCCAAACGGGATCCAGTTCACGCCGTCCATGTCGATATCGGCATCAAGCCTGTAGCTTCCCTGCGGATCGTCCGCCATTGAAAGCATCCCGGAAATGTCGGTGATGGATATTATCTCGTCCGCCCGGGAAACTCTCGTCTCTCCCGCAAACACGGACAATGCCGCGATAACTGTAAGGCACAGGATCGCGGCAAGTGTTTTAAAGCATGTTTCTTTAGTCATATTCAGCTCTTTCTGCGGTCATTCTCCGAATGCATCTCTTTTTTTATCTCATACATCAATCTGTCCGCTTCTCTGATATAGTCCTGCAAAGTGGCGTCGGGCCGTCCCACAGGATCCGTCACGGCATAGCCAATGCTCACGGAGATATTGTAAGGGACCTGTTTCGTGTCATTGTAACGTTGCAGCCAGTCCAAGATGGCCTGCCGCGCCAGCGCCGCTTTTGCTTCGTCGTGGTCGGGTGCGAGGATCAAAAATTCATCGCCGCCGAAACGCACTGCGATAGCGCCCTTTGCCAGGTTTTCCTCTATGGCCCGGACAACGGTCATAATGGCATTGTCGCCGTGCAGATGCCCATGCTCGTCGTTGATGATCTTAAGATAGTTTATATCGACGAACATCACCATCATGTCCGCCTTGTTCTTGAGGCTCTCCTCATACAGCGGGAGCGCCTTGTTTTCATATCCGTACCTGTTAAGGAGCCCGGTCATGCGGTCTATGTCGTTAAGTCTCTTGAGCCTTAAGTTTGTACGCATTATCTTGAAGGACTGCTGCAGCTTTTCCATGTAGGGATAGAGCATTCCTTCACGAAGGATATACGGAAGATCGGTAAACACCACATAGCCGTATGTGTATTCAAAATAGTGCATGGGAAGCAGGATATACACATGCTGCTCGCCGTCGTGCTTTTTGTAGCCGGGCACGATCTTTTTCGCGCTCACCGAAAGACCTTCCGCGAGCTTGTTGTCCTTGATCGCGAGAAGGACTTCTTTGCCTTTTTTCCCGGCCCTGTGTCCGAGTTCTTTTTCATCCAGTGTAAGATTGCTGAAATATTCCCCGTCTATGACGATGAAAAAGGAATCACCCTCGAACTGGTGATTGGCAAGGTAGTGGTCCCTCATGGCATCACGCATTGCCTCATAGCTCTCGACATCCGACAGCCACTGCCTCAGCACTCTCTCGTTCTGTTCGAGAAGTCTCGCATCGGTATTTCGTTTGAATGAGTGTCTGCAATATTGTATGTGCAGCTTCTTGTAGTCCAGATCGCCTGCGCATCCGCAGCTCTCACCGCACGCGAACCTCGACGGCACGCTCTCGTTCACACGCTTTGTGCTGCCGTTTATCTCCTCAAAGATCAGTTCGCAGGCGCGACGTCCTATATCATCGTATTTTTGTTTTACAGTCGTGATGGCAGGATAAAACTGCTGCGCTTCTTTGCCGAAATCAAAGCCGGTCACTATGACATCGTCCGGGACGCTGTGACCTCTTTCTTCAAGCCTTGTCGCGGCCGCCATCGCCATAACGTCATTTGCGCATATAAAAGCATCGGGCAGGTCTCTTCCGGAATCGAGCACTTCGTCCACAATGTCCGCGGTATGCTTGTTGGACCATCTGCCATAGCCCACATCTTCGTCGGTAAGTTTAAGCCCGTGCTCAAGAAAGACTTCACGCACTGCCTGAAGTCTGGAGATGCTGTCCACATGATCGGTGGTCCCGCCTATAAAGAACGCATTCTCAATGCCGTGTTTTTCTATAAGATGCGTCACCAGTCCGCGCATCCCCTCGTCATTGCTCAGACAAATGGAACTGATCCCTTCGACCTCAAGCCCTATGCTTACGACCGGCACATTTTTTTCCTTCGCGCGGCGGCACAGTTCTACTGCGGTATCGGGAGAATTGAGCGACGTTGAAAAAACGATCACGCCGTCATAGTCCTCGGGATCCATCATATCGTAGATATTCAGCTCACCGCGGACCATATCGGAGTAAACGCTATATGAAGCAAAGCACATGAAAACAAAGACATCAAAGTCTTCTTTTGCGGAGTATTCTTTTATACCTTCAAGGGCTTCGGCCAGAAGATCGTAATTCCAGCCGTTTGCGCATATCGCAAGTTTCTTTTTCATGTCAGCTCCGTAGGTCTTTAGTCCCATCAGTAGTGATATTATTTTAACACATCATGGCCTTTACCACAAGACTGCGAAAAAAATGCGCAAAAACTGCGCAAAAAATGAGCGGTCGGCGCAACCTGCGCAAAAACCGCTCAGTATCATTTCATTTATCGTCAGATCCTGAAATCCGAAACGAAATCCTCTATCTTCTTTGCATTCATCGCGACCTTGTTTGCGTTGTTCTCCACGCCCTTGCTCTCGTCTGCGACTTCTCTCGCGCTGACTGTCGCATTTTCAACGGTTGCGGTGACTTCCTCAACGCTTGCGGACTGCTCTTCCGCGATGGCGGCAACGCTCGTAGCGATGTCGTTTACCCTGTTCATCTTTGAGATCATGTCAAGCACGGTATTACCGGCTTCGTCAAGCGATGTGAAGATCTCCGCAAAGGTCT
>JAEENL010000086.1 GCA_016283775.1 Lachnospiraceae bacterium
TGGCAGCCGATCCGCGTTTTCATTTCTTTTCAAAGAAAACAAAAGACGGCGCGCCCATATGCAAGAACGACTCAAAAGCAGTGCTTTCGGCGTTCAGGGACTATTGCATCTCCTGTACTCCGGACAGTAAAAAACTTGAAAGAGATCGCATTGCTTCAGGAGCACAGAGCGGAAATGCGGGCGCTCTCGGTGAATACTGCTATCTTGAAGAAGACGTCTCGAAGGATGAGATCCCGGAAGGCCTGAGAAAGCGCATCCGCCATATAGAGCGGGTACATCATTACAAGGATGTCTTCAACGTGAAAACGCACGATTTTCTTAAAGAAAAGCATTCGGGCACGGTGATCGTCGCAAAGAACCGAGATACTTTGATCTATCCCGGAGCGCCTTTTTGCCAGAGTTTCGGGAACGAGCATTTTTACTATGCGTCGTGCGTAAAAAACTGCATTTACGACTGTGCCTACTGTTATTTAAAAGGCATGTATCCATGCGGGTTTCTAACGGTCTTTGTGAACACGGAGGACTATTTTGAAGAGCTTGAGAAGATATTAAAAGAGCACCCGGTATATCTTTGTGTGTCCTATGATACGGATCTTCTCGCGCTTGAGGGGCTGCTCGGATATTGTGAAAAATGGACAGAGTTTGCAAACCTGCACAAGGACCTTAAGATAGAGATACGCACAAAGTGCGCAAATTCGGAGGTGTTTAAGCATTTTCCGGTACCCGTGCACGACAATGTGATCTTTGCGTGGACGCTTTCTCCCGATGAGGTCCGAGAATTTGCGGAAAAAGGCACTCCGTCCTCGAGGGAAAGGTTAAAAGCCGCGGCATCCGCACATAAGGCCGGATTTCCGATAAGGTTCTGCTTTGACCCGATAGTTTTCCATAAAAACTGGAGGGAAAGCTACACAAGGCTTTTTGACGAAACCTTTGAGGCCATCCCTCCGGAAGATATACTCGATATAAGCGCGGGCGTGTTCCGCATTTCAAATAATTACTTAAAACGGATGCGTGACTGTGATGCTCTTGACCCTGTCACGGCGTTCCCGTTCGTAACGGAGCAGGGCGCTTCGCATTACGGAAATATAAGCCGTGAAATGCGGGATTTTGCCGCAAACGAACTTGCAAAACGCTTTCCGAAAGAAAAGACTTTCATCTGGTAAAAGGCTTTCCCTTCATGGGAAGGCCTTATTTTACGAAGCTCAGAGCCTGTTCAAGGTCAGCGATCAGATCTTCTTTGTCCTCAAGACCGCAGGACAAACGCACAAGATTAGGATATACTCCGCATGCGAGAAGCTCCTCGTCACTCATCTGGCGGTGTGTGGCGCTTGCGGGATGCAGGCAGCAGGAACGCGCATCGGCAACGTGCGTCTCGATGGCGGCGATCTTTAAGTGCTTCATGAATTCTTCGGCGGCTTTTCTTCCGCCCTTTATCCCAAAGCTTACAACACCGCAGGAGCCGTTCGGCAGGTATTTCTGCGCGAGCGCATGATATTTGTCACCGGGAAGTCCGCAGTAGTTCACATATTCGACCTTGTCGTTCTTTGACAGGAATTCCGCTACGGCAAGACCGTTTTCGCAGTGGCGCTTTATGCGGACATGCAGGCTTTCGAGGCCAAGGTTCAGGATAAACGCGTTCTGAGGCGACTGGATCGATCCGAAATCACGCATGAGCTGCGCGGTGCACTTTGTGATGAAAGCGCCGCCGAGACCGAATTTTTCGGCATAGGTGATCCCGTGATAGGAATCGTCGGGTGTGGTGAGCCCCGGGAATTTATCCGCGTGGGCCATCCAGTCAAAGCAGCCGTGATCAACGATCGCGCCGCCGACGCCTGCGCCGTGTCCGTCCATGTACTTTGTGGTGGAGTGGGTCACGATGTCGGCGCCCCATTCAAAAGGACGGCAGTTGACAGGTGTTGCGAAGGTGTTGTCCACGATAAGCGGAACACCGTGAGCGTGAGCTGCTTTTGCAAATTTTTCGATATCGAGTACGGTGAGAGCGGGATTTGCTATCGTTTCTCCGAACACCGCCTTTGTGTTCGGGCGGAATGCCGCGTTAAGCTCTTCTTCCGTGCAGTCGGGAGAAACGAAAGTAAATTCGATGCCCATTTTTTTCATGGTAACGGCAAAAAGATTGTAGGTGCCGCCGTATATGGAAGCAGATGCGACCACGTGGTCGCCGTTTGTTGCGATGTTGAACACTGCGTAGAAATTTGCCGCCTGGCCGGATGAGGTGAGCATTGCGGCGCTACCTCCCTCAAGCTCGCAGATCTTTGCCGCTACGAAGTCGTTTGTGGGATTTTGAAGTCTTGTGTAAAAATATCCGCTCGCCTCAAGGTCAAAAAGCTTTCCCATGTCCTCGCTGGTGTCATATTTGAAGGTTGTGCTCTGTACGATGGGAATCTGACGAGGCTCGCCGTTCTGCGGCCTGTATCCGCCCTGTACACATTTTGTGTCGATCCTTGTTTCTTTGCTGTTCATATAGCGCCTCCCGTGATGGTTTGCTGTTAATCATAGTGTAATTTTATTTTTCAGTCAAGATTTTTTAATTGCTTTTTGATGACAAACTTAAGATAATATTGTAGAATAGGAGAGAAGTGTGTAAGCGCTTACATTTTGCCGCGGCAATTTGCGGGCGCAGCGCTCAAGGAAAACCATGTCAAAACAATATACGGTGAGATGCAAGGGACTTGACTCCAAGGGAGCCGGACTTGTGACCTTCAACAATTCAATATTCAGTGTTCCGTATGTCCTTCCCGGAGAAAAATGCGATATCGAGCTGGTATACGGTAAAAATGAGACCGGTGCACGCCTTGTACGGGTCATTGAACCTTCAAAGGACAGGGTGGATGTTACCTGCAATGCATACGGAAAATGCGGAGCATGCAATCTCCTCCACATGGACTACCGGGCGGAATGCAGGTACAAGCAGGAGCTCGTGGCGGACCTCTTCAAAGAAACGGGAGCGGAGCAACTTCCCTTTATCGCGTCTGACCGGCCGGACAACTACAGAAACAAGATCTACACCACTTTTGACTATCAAAAGAACGCCAAAGGACAGGTGAGATATGTTGCCGGGCTCTATCAGGAAAACACCAGGCGTGTCGTGCAGACAAACGGGTGCCTGCTTGAAAAAAAGATCGCGCAGAAGATCACCTCTACCATCATCGATCTGATGAGGCTCACAGGAACAAGGGCGTATGACCAGGAGTCCGGGACCGGAACGTTGAGGCATGCATATTTCAGAGTTTCCGAAAAGACCGGCGGCGTGATGCTCGTGCTGGTGACCGGGAGCAAGGATTTCAAGGCCTCCGGCCGTTTTGTGGAGACTCTCACAAAAAAGCACGGATGCATAGAGACCATCATCTGGAACGTAAATCCCAAAAAGACGGGCATGGTGCTCGGGGACAAGGATACGGTGCTCTACGGGAAAGGCTTCATCGAGGACGAGCTTCTCGGGCTTAAATTCAGGATCTCGCCGCATTCGTTTTATCAGGTGAATCCTCACCAGACCGAAAAGCTTTACCGTGCGGCGCTTGAGATGGCTGAGATCGGAAAAAACGACGAAGTCGTGGATGCCTACTGCGGGACAGGAACGATATCGCTTGCCGCGGCGGGATCTGCGGGACACGTCACGGGAGTCGAAGTGAATCACGACGCTGTGCGTGACGCAAAGGAGGCCGCAAGGACAAACGGCATTCAGAATGCAGACTTTATTCAGGAAGATGCCGGAAAATATCTCGAGTCGGTCGGAAAGCACATCGATGTGCTCATCATGGATCCTCCGAGATCCGGGAGCAATGAGACATTTTTAAAAGCTGCGGTGAGATCGGAATGCGGCAGGATAGTATATATATCCTGCGAGCCGAAAACACAGAAAAGGGACGTAGAGTTCCTCATGAAAAACGGATACAAATGCGTAAAAATGCAGGCCGTGGACATGTTCAGCCACACACCGAAGGTTGAGAACATCTGCCTGCTGAAAAGACAACACTGAAAGAAAAGAGGGCCTGTATGTACAGTATTGAGGATTACATTGATTCATTGATCGAAAAGACAAAAGAAAACCTGGATTTCCCGGCATGGAACATCGAAAAGAAGCGCCAGGGAGTGAAGAGTGAGTGGAACTATATCGACGGATGCATGATCAAGGCGATCCTTGAGATGTATTCCATTACGGGTGACAGGCACTATTTCGATTTTGCCGACGAATATATCAGCTATCGAGTGAGCGACATCGGCGAGATAGCGGGCTACAACTGGGAAAAGTTCAATCTCGACGACATAAATGCCGGAAAGACGCTTTTTGAGCTTTATGATCTCACGGGCAAGGAAAAATACAAAAAGGCCATGGACCAGATCTATCAGCAGATACTGCTGCAGCCGCGCACAAGAGAAGGCATTTTCTGGCACAAGCTCATCTACCCTGCGCAGGTATGGCTTGACGGGCTTTATATGTGTCAGCCGTTCTATATCAAGTATGAGACACGCTTCAACAACAAAAAGAACTATCCGGATATTTTCAGCCAGTTCTTTAAGGTGCACGATATCTTAAGAGACCCGAAGACAGGGCTCTATTATCACGCTTACGACAGTTCGAGAGTGATGTACTGGAGCGACAAGGAGACCGGACTTTCCGAAAACTTCTGGCTCCGCGCACTTGGATGGTACGCGATGGCGCTCCTCGACACGCTCACCGAGATCGACAAGACGGGCTACGAAGCAGAGTACAACATGCTAAAAGACATCTACGTGGAATTTATGGAGGCGATGTGCTCCTTCCAGGACGAGAGCGGCATGTGGTGGCAGCTTCCCGCGTTCCCCGGAAGAGAGAGAAACTATCTTGAGACCAGCGGAAGCGCGATAATGGCATATTCGTTGCTCAAGGGCACAAGACTCGGGCTTCTCCCCGAGAGATTCGTCGAAAATGGAAAGAGAGCGTTCCACGGTATCTGCAAGAGAAGCTTAAAGACCGAGAACGACACGATAAGTCTCGACAATATCTGCCTTGTCGCGGGACTCGGCGGAAAGCAGCGCAGGAACGGAACATACGATTACTATATGTCCGAGCCTGTGGTAAAGGACGACGCAAAGGGTGTTGGCCCGTTCCTTCTCGCATATTCCGAGATACTAAGACTTGAGAAATAATCATATTTGTTCTTTATTTTTTCACAAAGTTGTGTTAGAATGCCCCTTGCTTGTAAAAAATACAGGCGAGGAAGGATTTGTTTATCATGAAAAAGAGATTATTGGTATTTACACTTGTGACTGCTATGCTTGCGGCGCTCACCGGATGCGGCGGGGCTTCCGTAAAGCTTGGAGAGTATAAGGGGATCGCGCTCAAGAAAGTGACGGAAGAAGAGTATCAGAGCGAGCTTTCTTCACTTCTTACGAACAACGCAAAGATGGAAGAGAGCGAGGAGCCTGCCGAAAAAGGCGATACCGTGAACATCAACTATGCGGGTTATCTTGACGGTGTGGCATTTGAAGGCGGTACGGACGATTCCGAAGCAGGCACCGATCTTGTGCTCGGAAGCAACAGATTCATCGCGGGCTTTGAGGACGGACTCATCGGCGCGACAAAGGGACAGGAGCTTGATCTCAATCTTACATTCCCCGATCCTTATCAGAACAATCCGGACCTTGCGGGAAAGGCCGTTGTATTCAAGGTTACGGTAAACAAAGTAACAAAGAGCGTTGTGCCCGAGCTTAATGACGATACGGCGAGCAAGCTCGGATATGCATCCGTTGAGGCACTTGAGGAGCAGCTGAGAGAAGATCTTAACCAGCGTACTTTCCAGAACCAGATCGGTGAGCATCTCATGAGCGTGTGTGAGGTGAAGAATATTCCTCAGAAGGATATCGATAAGGCTTCCGATGAGTGGTACAACACCTATTACAACTACATCACGGCTCTTGCAAACGCGTACGGCGCGGATTTCAACACGATGCTTTATTATTACACGGGATTACAGAGCACTGATGAGCTCAAGAACTTTGCCAATGAGTATGCTGAGAATTCCGTAAAATACCAGGCGATCATCAAAAAGATCGCAAAGGTCGAAAAGATCGCTGTCACCGACGAGGAATACAACAAGCGTGCAGGCGACTATGCAAAGAACTACAACTATGAGGACTTTGACAAGTTTGTCGAGGACTACGGCGCAGACACGATAAAGGATGCCATCACGATGGATATGGTCATCGAGTTTATCGTAAAGAATGCACAGATTTTCTGATCTTAAGAGATCCACTCCGGAGATTTCGGTCTTCGGAGTTTTTTTTGTTGACGTGAGCGGGATTTTGGGCTACAATACGTGCACAAGAAATCATTTATTTCATTTGATCATTTATTCGACATCGATCGGGAACTTCATTACAAAACACCCTTACATGCAACAGATCAATCGTATTTTTCCAAAAGGAGTTTTTTTATGAATTATGACGAAATGCAGCTCACGCAGCTGAAAGAGATCGCAAAGGAAAGAGGACTTAAGGCGACTGCGCTTAAAAAGGCCGAGCTTATCGAACTCTTAAAGAGCACGGAAAAGAAGGAGACTGCCGCAAAGCCCGCAGCAGACGGCAAGAAGAAAGAGACCGCAAAGCGCACAAAGACGGCAAAAGCCGAACCCGCGGAAAAGACGGAAAAACATGAAAAGGCCGGGACGTCCGATAAAAACGGAAAGGTCGAGAAGACCGAGAAGACCGAGAAGACCGGGAAGGCTGAGAAATCTGACATCCCGGTTGTAAGGGAGACTGCGGCAAAACCGGAACAGCCCGTAATAAGACAGGAACAGCCGGCGGCTCGAAATGATGCGCCGGTAAGACAGGACAACGCTCAAAGAGACCACAGGCGCGAGATGCCCGAACGTCCGAGAGAGATGCCTGAACGTCCGAGAGAGATGCGTGAGCGCACTGATGATACACAGCGTGACCGTACGGGAATGAATCAGCAGCCGTTAAGGCGCCCTCAGTGGGGAAACCAGCAGCCCCAGCGGATGTCCGAACGTCCTCAGTGGGGAAACCAGCAGCCTCAGCGCACGTCCGAGCGTCCTCAATGGGGAAATCAGCAGCCCCAGCGCATGGCCGAAAACGTTCAGGGAGATGCCTTAAACGCCCCTCAGGTCAGGGAACCCCAGCCCCAGCAGCAGGAAGAGCCCGTAAAGAGATACGATCCCGCATCTTTTATGGATCCCGAAAAGCAGCAGGAGCTTGACAGCGGCATTGAAAAGAACGGCATTCTTGAGATCATGCCCGACGGCTTCGGCTTCATCAGATGCGACAATTTCCTCCCGGGAAACAATGATGTTTATGTTTCCCCTTTACAGATAAAGCGCTATGGCTTAAGATCCGGCGATATCATCTGCGGTAATACCAAGATACAGATGGCAACGGAAAAGTTTTCAGCCCTCCTCTACATCAAGACTGTAAACGGTTACACTCTGGAGGAAACGGCAAAGCGCAGGAAATTTGAAAATCTCACTCCTGTATTCCCTCACGAGAGGATACATCTCGAGACCACGTTCAGCTCCGTTGCGATGCGCATGGTGGACCTTCTTTCGCCCATAGGCAAGGGACAGCGCGGAATGATCGTTTCGCAGCCCAAGTCAGGTAAGACAACGCTGTTAAAGGAGATCGCAAATTCGATAACTACAAATCATCCCGACATGCACCTCATCATCCTGCTTATCGATGAGCGTCCCGAGGAAGTGACCGACATGAAGGAATCCATCAAGGGAAGCAAGGTAGAGGTCATCTATTCCACTTTTGACGAGCTGCCCGAGAATCACAAGCGTGTTTCCGAGATGGTTATAGAGCGTGCAAAGCGTCTTGTTGAACATGGCGAGGACGTGGTGATCCTTCTTGATTCCATCACAAGACTTTCAAGAGCATACAATCTCACCTGCATTTCGTCGGGACGTACGCTTTCCGGAGGTCTCGATCCCGCAGCTCTCCACATGCCAAAGAAGTTTTTCGGCGCGGCAAGGACCATGCGTGAGGGCGGAAGCCTTACCATACTCGCGACTGCGCTTGTCGACACGGGAAGCCGCATGGACGATGTGGTGTTTGAGGAATTCAAGGGAACGGGCAACATGGAGCTTGTGCTTGACAGAAACCTCTCCGAAAGACGCATTTTCCCCGCGATCGACCTGGCAAAGAGCGGAACGCGGCGCGATGACCTGCTGCTCAGCCGTGAGGAATATGAGGCGATGGCGCGTGTCAGAAGAGCACTGAACGGCGCGCATCCCGAGGATACCACGGAGCGCCTCATCAATATGTGCACACACACAAGGAACAACCGCGAATTTGTCATGACCATCTTAAAGAGCATGAATCCGTGACGAAGCCTTGTTACATTAAGATTTTCTAAATTTTCTTCTTGCATAAACGCACATTGGGTGATATAATCCCATAGTGCTTGTGAAAGAAGATGCTTTCACTTATGTTTATCAGAAGTTCTGAGCCAAATCTCAGGACCCGGGAATTGAAAGGAGATTTACGATGAAGGAAGATATCCAGCCTAAGTACGTTGTTTCTCACGTTACCTGCAACTGCGGCAACACTTTTGAGACACGTTCCACAAAGGGCGATATTCACGTTGAAGTATGCTCCAAGTGCCATCCTTTTTATACTGGTCAGCAGAAGGCTACAGCTGCCCGTGGCGCTATCGAGAAGTTCAACCGTAAGTATGGCTTGGCATAGGAACACTTATTTTAGTGAAATTGGGTTGAGATTATTTTCGATAGTCTCAACCCTAATTTTTTCTTAAGACACGCCCACCTGGGCGGGGAGAGGGCAATGAAAAATTCGGGTATCGGCGGACAGGCCGTAATCGAGGGTGTTATGATGAAGAACGGCGGCAAATATGCGGTTGCCGTTCGTAAACCTGACGGTGACATAGCCGTTGAGGTAAAGACTTGCAAGGACGAGTCGCAGAGAAGCGACTTTTTAAAACTCCCCATCATCAGAGGAGTCGTTTCTTTTATCGATTCGCTGACCATAGGAATGGGAGCGCTCACCCTGGCTTCAAACTATTACGTTGAAGGGGAAGAGCAGTCCGCTTTCGAACAGAAACTTGACAAGATAACAAAGGGACGCGCCGAAAAGATAATAAACGGCGTGACCGTTTTCATATCTGTGTGCTTCGCACTTGTGATCTTTGTGCTCCTTCCCGTGCTTTTATCGGGGCTTCTTGCGGGAGTCGTAAAGGATCAGGTGCTCCTCGCATTTTTTGAAGGACTTATCAGAGTCGCCATCTTTGTGCTCTATATAGTCCTGATCTCTCAGGTGCAGGACATAAAGCGTCTTTTTATGTATCACGGCGCCGAGCACAAGGCGATAAGCTGCATAGAAAACGGTAAAAAGCTTAACGTTGAAAATGCAAGAACTTCAAGCCGTGAGCACAAGCGCTGCGGAACAGGTTTTATCCTTAACGTCATGGTGATCAGCATCATCTTTTTCATGGTGATCCGTGTAGACAACATGGCGCTTAAGCTTCTTTTAAGGCTTCTCCTGATCCCCGTGATCGCAGGTATCTCATACGAGTTTTTGAGATTTGCCGGAAATCATGATTCAAAAATCGTGAACATCCTCTCAAAGCCCGGTATGCTCATGCAGAGGCTTACCACAAGAGAGCCTGAAGATGACATGCTCGAGGTGGCCATCGCTTCGATAGAGGCGGTGTTTGACTGGGAGGCTTTTGTCGCAAGATATCATGGCAAAGCGCCAAAGAAAAACAAGGATAATTCGAAGAAAAACGAGAAAAGAAGCGAATATACCGTCAAGAGTTCAGGTGCTGCAAATGTAGCAGCTGACGTGGCTGCGGCTTCCGCTACCGCACCTGCCGCGGAGACGGCTGAAGTGCCTGCTCCGGCTGCAGAGGCCGAAAAAATGGCGCCGGCTGACAACAAGCCACTTGAGATCGATATCTCGCAGTTCTTTGACATCAAGCTTCCGAGTGCCGAGAGCGATACCTCAAAGAAGAGCAAAAAGAAGGACAGGACGGAATCCGAAAATACCCCGGCTCAGGCTGCGGCTGATACCGGAAGCTATGAGGATGACGCTATCCTTGCGGCTCTTGATTTCATGTTTGAATATAACGGCAAAAAGACAGAGATCGAGATCTCAGACGATCCCGAAGTATGTGTGACCGGTCCCGAAGAGGAAAGCAAGTCGGATAATTAAAGATGACTTACCAAGAATTGTTGGAAAACGCAACAAAAACATTAACGGCGGCAAACGTTCCGGATGCAAAGACGGATGCTTGGCGCCTTTTTGAACATTTTACGGGAATGGACCGCGCCGCTTTTTTCATGGCGTTACGGGAGGAGATCCCGGAAAAAAACGAGATCGCAGTTTTTCAGGATGCAATCGGAAAACGTGCGCAGAGGATACCGCTCCAGTATATCACGGGAACTCAGGACTTTTTCGGAAGAGAGTTCAAAGTCAGCCCGGCAACGTTGATACCGAGGTATGATACCGAGGTGGTCGTTGAAGAAAGCCTGAAACTCATAAGAAGATACTGTGAAACAACTGCTACAGCACCGGGGGATGTTTCTATCCTTGACCTCTGTACGGGAACAGGGTGTATCATTATCACTCTTTCCGAGGAACTTGGCGCGAACCGATGCGTTGGGACAGATGCTTCACCTGAAGCGGTCGCGCTTGCAAAAGAGAATGCTTCACGCCTCGGATGCGAGAACATCGTTTTCTGCACCGGAGACCTTTACGAGGCACTGGAGCGTGAAGGACTCGAAACGAAAATGTTTGACGTGATCGTTTCCAATCCGCCTTACATAAAAACAAAGGAAATAGAAGAACTAAGCCCGGAAGTACGTGATCATGAGCCGATGACGGCACTTGACGGTTCCGCGGACGGGCTGTTGTTTTACAGAAGGATATGCAGAGACGCTCATATGCACATAAAACCCGGAGGACTGCTTATTTTTGAGACTGGATCCGACGAAGGCACAGATGTTTCAGCGATAATGGAACAGAGCGGATTTTGCAACATAAAGATCATCAAAGACCTTGCGGGACTTGACAGAGTGGCTGCGGGCATATACGGAGGCAGACATGTTTGATAAACTTGAAGACCTGGTCAGGCGTTTTGAAGAGATTCAGGCCGAGCTTGCTTCGCCACAGGTGGTGAACGACCAGGCAAGGTTCAGAAAGCTCATGAAGGAACAGAACGACCTTTCCGAGCTTGTCGACACCTACAACGAATATAAAAAACAAAAGCAGAATGTGCAGGATTCCCTCGATATCCTTGATTCGGAATCGGATGAAGAGATGAGAGAACTTGCAAAGGAAGAGCTTGCCGAATCCAAAAAAAATATCGAGGAACTCGAGCAGAAGCTTAAGATCCTCCTCATACCCAAGGATCCGAATGACGACAAGAACGTTGTCGTAGAGATAAGAGCGGGCGCGGGCGGAGACGAGGCTGCGCTTTTTGCGGGCGAATTATACAGGATGTATGTAAAATATGTGGAAGCCATGAGATGGAAGATAGATCTCATCGACTACAATGAATCCGGCATCGGCGGCGTCAAGGAATGCGTCTTCATGGTAAACGGACAGGGCGCATATTCAAAGCTCAAATATGAGAGCGGAGTTCACCGCGTACAGCGCGTACCCGTAACAGAGAGCGGCGGCAGGATACATACATCCACGGCTACTGTGGCCATCATGCCGGAAGCCGAGGAGGTTGAAGTGCAGATAAATCCTGAGGATTGCCGTATCGACGTTTTCCGTTCTTCAGGAAACGGCGGTCAGTGCGTCAACACGACCGACTCAGCGGTAAGACTCACACATATCCCCACAGGAATAGTGATCTCCTGCCAGGATGAAAAATCTCAGCTCAAAAACCGTGACAAAGCGATGAAAGTTCTTCGCGCAAAGCTCCTCGAGCTGGAGCGCGAAAAGGCTCATGACAGCGAAGCGGCTGCCAGAAAGAGCCAGGTGGGCACGGGTGACCGCTCGGAAAAGATCAGGACATACAACTTCCCTCAGGGACGCTGCACCGATCACAGGATACACCTTACTGTGTACAACCTTCTTGATGTGATGAACGGCGACCTGCAGGAATTCATTGATGCACTTACAGCTGCAGACCAGGCGGAGAGACTCGCCGAAATGGCAGGAGAACAGTAAGAACGTGTTACCCGGCTGACAGTCTGACACCGAAAGGGTAGGCATGATCACATCGAGTTCAAATCAACAGATAAAAAACCTTCAAAGCCTGTTAAAAAAAGCAAAGGAACGTAAAGAGCAAAAGGCCTTTGTCACAGAAGGCATCAGGATGTTCAAAGAGGCTATTGAACTGGGGCTTGTGATAAGCGCCTATTATTCGGAGCATTTCTTTGAAGGCCTTGAGACTGCCGACAGACAAACGTTTACGGGCATTCCTTATGAGGTGGTCTCTGACGGAGTGTTTGGCTCGATCTCCGAAACGGTCACGCCTCAGGGAGTGATCGCTGTGGTAAAGATGCCGGAACATGATGTGGAAGAGATCCTGAGAAATGCATCAAAACTGATCCTTCTGGAAAATCTCCAAGACCCCGGAAATCTCGGGACCATCATACGCACAGCCGAGGCCGCGGGCATGGATGCCGTCGTTCTGTCAAAGGATTCCGTTGATGTTTACAATCCCAAAGTCGTTCGCTCCACTATGGGAGCGCTTTTCAGAAAGCCTGTGATCTATGTGGATGATCTCATAGGATTTGTCGGACTCTTAAACGTAAAAGGCTTTACCACAGTGGCGACGGATCTTTCGGCTTCATCCGATTATGCAAACGCAGATTATGGCGAGAAGACAGCGGTCCTCATAGGAAACGAGGGAAACGGCCTCACACCTGAAGCCGTCAGCGCTGCAAGCCTCAAGGTCATCATCCCCATGGAGGGTCAGGTGGAAAGCCTGAACGCAGGAGTCGCAGCGGCTCTCATGATGTATGAAATTAAAAGAAAGTAGAAGAGCAGTCTGGTATTCAGGCTGTTCTTTTTATACCGGAGCCGTTTTTTCTTGCCCGCCGCTCGTTTGTGTGGTAAAATGACTATAAGCAGAACAGTTCATTTATCTAACCATTCTATGTGTTTCGATCGAGTCGACGAAGTTCCTGCTTAAACACCCATCAACTACGCAGGAGGCTTCCAAGATCAAAACAAAAGAGGGGTTGACCTCCTGCAGTTTATCTCAAAGGAGGTTAAATGAAACAAAACTACGACAACCGCGATCTTTCGGAAAGGGGGACCGGAAGCACGGTAAACAAAGAGTATAAGTCCGACGTTTTTAAGATGTATTTCAGCATCAGGAAAAACGCGCTTGAACTCTACAATGCCCTTAACGGCACAACTTACACCAATGAGGAAGATCTTGTCATAGATACGCTGGACAATGCGTTCTTTATGAAGATCTACAATGACGTTTCTTTCATGATCACAGGAACGGTGAATTTGTATGAGCATCAGTCGACAGTAAATCCGAATATGCCGCTTCGAGATCTGTTTTATATCGCTGATGTATATAAGCGCTATGCGATGAAAGCGGATCTTTACGGGCGGACGCTCATAAAAGTCCCTACACCGAAATTTGTAGTTTTCTATAACGGAACTACAGAAATCCCGGACAAAGAGACATTGAAATTATCGGATTCATTTCTGCATGAAACGAAACAGTATGAAGCGAGGCCACATAGCACAGGGCAGAAGGAAGCAATATTACCGGAATTAGAACTTACCGTACAGGTACTGAATGTAAACTATGGCCATAACCGGGAACTCATGGAGAAATGTGTTGCGCTCAGAGACTATGCGATATTGGTCGAAAGAGTTCGTGAGAACCTTAGAATGGGCTACTCTATCGAGGAAGCGGCGACAAAGGCTGTGGACAGTTGTATCGCAGAGCATGTCATGGAGGACTTTCTGATCAAAGAAAAGGCAGGTGTGATAAAAATGCATGTATTGGACTTTGACGAAGAAAAGCATAACGAATCGCTGAGACAGGAAGGCCGTGAAGACGGTATACGGGAAGGAATAGAAAAGGGCATTAAAGAAAGCCGCACCCGGATCGTAAACAACATGCTGCAAAAGGGAAAAAATGCTGAGGAGATAGCTGAGCTTTGCGATATTCCTTTAACGGTGGTAATAGAGATACAGAATGAAATAAAAACGCCTGTTTGATGAAAGATCACGCAGACTGCCTTTCGGGCGCTGCTTAAGGAGGCATCATGCAATTACAGGATCACGAGAAAAAACACATAGATTTCTTGAGGCAGAATGCTCATGAATGTACGCTTTTTTTGAAACGTGACAACGCGTTTCCAATCGACGGGCCATGTACCGTCGCGCTGTACGGAAACGGTGCGAGGAAGACAGTTAAAGGCGGGACGGGGTCAGGTGACGTCGCGTCGCGTTTTTTTGTAAATTTCGAGCAGGGACTGAAGGAATCGGGGTTTACAGTAACCACAGGGGACTGGCTCGATTCCTACGATGAAATAAGCAGAGCGGCATACACGGCTTATGTGAAAGAAGCAAAAAAAGCCGCAAAAGCAGCGGGATACATGCCTGTAGTGTTTTCAATGGGGTATTTTCCGGCGGAACCCGAGTACGATCTGCCCTTAAAATGCGATGCCGATATCGCTCTTTATGTGCTTTCAAGAAATTCCGGTGAGGGCAACGACCGAAGGCTCATCCCCGGAGACGTATATCTGTCAAAGACCGAGATACGCGATATCATGTGGCTTAACGAGCATTACGACCGCTTCATGCTCGTTTTGAACGTTGGCGGAGTGGTGGATCTTTCACCTGTCATGGCTGTAAATAATATCCTGTGCATATCCCAGCTCGGTGTCGTCACCGGCAATGTCCTTCCCGACATAATACTCGGAAGATCGAACCCTTCGGGAAAGCTCACCACGACCTGGGCAACCCCCGAAGCCTATCCGACATATGAAAATTTCGGGACACTGCAGGATGTCGATTACAAAGAAGGGATATATGTCGGATACAGATATTTTGACAGTGCCGGCAAAAAACCGCTGTTTCCGTTCGGATTCGGCCTTTCTTATTCGGAATTTGAGATATCATACAGGTCATGTGCCGCGGAAGGCACCGTGATCACTGTAAAAGCAGAAATAAAAAATATATCGGCACTCCCAGGAAAAGAAGTCGCACAGATCTATGTTTCGGAGCCTGACGGAGCTTTAGACAAGGCGGAAAAGCAGCTCGCGGCATTTAAAAAGACAAAGCTTCTCGCAGCCGGACAGACAGAAGAGATTGAGCTTTGCTTTGACCTTAAAGGCATTGCGGCCTTTTCCGAACAGAAAGCATGCTACATGCTGGAAAAGGGCGACTACATCATAAGACTCGGTAATTCCTCCGAAAATACAAAAGCGGTGGCATGTATTAGGCTTAATGCCGACGCTGTCGTAAAACAGTGCGAGAACAAGATGGGGCGCCCGGGTTTTACCGACATGGTAATACTGCGAAAGGCGCGTAAAGACGGTGATGCCGCGGACGGCGGCACTGCAGGGACCGGTGCGGACAGACTTGACCACATAGATATTGATGCGGCAAAGATACCTTGTGAAAAGACAGTATATGCCAAAGATGTTTATATTGACCACGATCTTGACCAACTGTCGGATCACGAGCTTATGCTGCTCACGCTGGGGCATCATGAGCCGGGACTTGCCGCGATAGTCGGTGATTCCTGTAAGCATGTGCCCGGAGGGGCGGGAGAGACCTGTCTGTCAGTTCCGTCTGTAAATAAGTCCGTCACCATGGCGGACGGCCCTGCGGGTCTCAGGCTCAAAGCGGTTTACGGGGTGGACAAAAAAGGCACATATGATCTGAGCGTCGATCCCATGATGGAAAAGATGCTCGATTTCCTGCCGAAAGCCGCGGGACTATTGATCAAGCCGTCGCGTAAACGGCACGGAGACGTGCATTATCAGTACACCACCGCCATCCCCATAGGAACAGCGATCGCGCAGTCCTTCAACAATGACTTTGCAGAAGGACTCGGAAACCTCGTCGCCGAAGAAATGGAACTCTTCGGAGTGGATCTCTGGCTTGCTCCTGCGTTGAACATTCACAGGAACATCTGCTGCGGAAGGAATTTTGAATATTTTTCCGAGGATCCTTTTGTGTCCGGAAAGATCGCGGCAGCCGTCTCAAAGGGCGTGGAAGCGCACAAGGGCAGAGGCGTCACTATAAAGCATTTCCTCTGCAACAACCAGGAACTCAACAGAAACAACGGAAACTCACGTGTTTCGGAGCGCGCGCTTCGTGAGATCTATCTTAGAGGATTTGAGATCTGCATAAAAGAGGCAGCGCCCAAAGCTCTGATGACGAGTTACAATCTTGTAAACAACGTGCATACCTCCGAAAGCTACGAACTCATCAATGACATCCTGCGCTGCGAACTGCATTACAAAGGACTTGTGATGTCGGACTGGATCGCGAGCGGACGCACATTCTGCAAAAAAGCAGAGCATCCTGCGCCTTATGCGAGCAACAACATAAAGGCGGGAAATGACCTCACGATGCCGGGCGCAAAGGCAGACGAAAGGGATATCATGAAGGCGCTCCGCACCGGAAAACTTAAGCGTGAGGATCTTATCTGCAGCGCTTCAAGGGTCGTGAGGAGCATAAAAGGGATATAGGCATTTTTCTGTTGCAAACATAAAAAAATAGTGATAGTATGTGTGTGGAAACGTTTCCACACACATTTTTTCGCTCAAAGCCAAATATAGCGCTCAAAGCCGCGGGGCTTCCTTCGGCCTTGGGCCGAAGGACGAATAGGACCGAAATGCCTGCGGCATTTCAAATATAGCGCTCAAAGCCGCGGGGCTTCCTCCGGCCTTGGGCCGGAGGACGAACATGGAACAGATTACGATCCGGGAGGTCGCAAAGGCCTGCGGTGTGGGCGTGAGCACAGTATCACGCGCCATAAACGATCATCCGAATATCAGCGAAGAAAAAAAGCAGCGCATCCTTCAAAAGATCGCGGAGCTCGGCTATGTCCCGAACAACAGCGCCCGCAATCTTAAGCGGACCGAAGGAAGGAATATCGCTGTTCTTGTAAAGGGCATGACAAATCCCTTTTTTAATGATATGATAAAGGTTATGGAGGCCGATATCATAGATCACGGATATTCCATGGTCCTGCAGCATGTCGATCCGTCTGAGGACGAGGCTGACGTTGCGCTCGGTCTCACAAAAGAAAAAAGGCTCTGCGGTATCATCTTTCTTGGCGGCATTGCCACACGCACGGGAGAAAAACTCGCAAATATCAAGGTCCCCTATGTTGTATCCACGGTAGGAGCGCCTTTGCGGAAGGTGCGTGAAAAGGATTATTCCTCGGTTTCTGTGGATGACGAGGTGGAAGGCCACAAAGCAACCAAATTCCTGACAGATAAAGGACGCAGGCGCATCGCGATATTTGCGGGAGCGGCAAACGACACATCCGTCGGAATGCTGAGACTGAAAGGGTACAAGCGCGCGCTTTCGGAAGCGGGCATCGCGTTTGACGAGGCGCTTGTCAGGTATCTTCCGGACGAAGACCCGGAATACAGCTACGAGAACGGGTATCTGGCCGCAAAACGGCTTATAGCTGACGGAACGGAGTTTGACGCGATTTTTGCGGTTGCGGATGTAATGGCCGTCGGTGCGATGAGAGCGCTTTACGAGAAAAACATCTCGATCCCCCACGACTGCTCGGTGATGGGCTTTGACGGGATCGAACTGTCCGAATATTGCACACCGTCGCTTACCACCGTTGTACAGCCTATAAAGACTATGGCTTCGGAGACCACGGGCCTTTTGTTTGATGTCCTTGAGGGGGACGGAGAGCACAGACATCTGGTATTCGAAGGAAAAATAAAAGAAAGAGAGAGCACCTGACGTGTGCGCTCGGGGAGGACAATATGGCAGACAATCCGTTACAGACAAGGTATACGTTTCATTCTTTCAAGAGCATTGACAAGCTCACCACGTATCTCAACAATCAGAGCATTCCGATCGATATGATCGTAAATGTCGCCTACGACTCAAAAAATGACGAATGGGTGCTGATCTATCTCAAATACTCGATCGCTATCTGAAAGCCTGAAATACAAAAACTGCATGAAATAACGGCAGGCAAAAACAACATGAAAAAACAGGGCGTCTCATATGAGATGCCCCGTTTTTGTATTTTCCTGAAACGTATCGCTCTATTTTTTTCTTGTTGCTCTTATCACTATGAATGCAGCGACTGCGACAACAAGAACTGCGCCCGCGGCTATGGGTATGACAGGCACGCTTGAGCCAGAAGGAGTCGGCGTAGTTGTCGGGGTTACGCCTCCCGTATTCCCGGCCTGTGTGGGCGAAGGAGCTGAGGTCGTTGCGGCTGCGGTAGGAACTTCAGCAGGCTCTTTTTCTTCAAGACCGAATTTTGCAAAAATCGTATCGGCATTTCCGGAGCCGGGCACATATTCGGTTCCCGGAGCGTAAGTCCTTGTCGTGTACCAGCCGAGGAACTTGAGGCCCTTAAATACAGGGTCTGCGGGAAGCTTGTTTCCGGAGGATATGAGCACTCCGTTCGCATAGAAGGAAACGGAATCGCTCGAACCTCCGACAGCAACGATCTCGTAGGTCGTGATGTCGCCGTTCGCAGCGACTACACTGAAATCCGAAAGCTGTTTCAGATCGTTTACTTTGTTGGCTTTGCAGGCTTTTACTATGTCTGCGTAGGTGAACCATGCAATGGTGTACACATCCTTTGTTTCCTTGCGGGCCATATCGATAGGGATCCACCAGGCACTGTTTGCGGAGCTGTCAAGGATGATCTTCGGTTCGCCCGAGCCTTCCGGTTTGTAGACGATGCCGATCTCTCCGCCTTCCCCGTAAAAAGAGGGCTTTGAAGGGGTTTTGATGTAATTGTATTCCCACTGCTGTGTATTCTTAAGACCGGATCTGTTCTGCCAGATCACAGTGCCGTCTATCACGAGACCTTTCAGCTCTCCTTCTGATGAGGGGCCTTTTCTCATGCTGCCTGCGGTAACGGATGCCGCTCCGCCTATGAAAGCATCGATGAGCTTTTGCTCGGTGGGCTTTCCTGTGCGCCTGTCAAGGTAAGAATGGCATTCGCCGCCTGATTTTCCGTTGCTTCCGTTGTCCCAGAGGACCACGGGAACGGAATAGCCCGAAGAACGCTTTGCGATATATTCAAGCCATTTGCACCTTGCCTCGGTATTGTCTCCGTTGTTTGTTGCGCTTGCTTCGTCTATGATCGCGGGAACACCGTTTGACAGGAAAAG
The DNA here is from genome assembly GCA_016283775.1 of Lachnospiraceae bacterium. GTDB lineage: Bacteria > Bacillota > Clostridia > Lachnospirales > Lachnospiraceae > RGIG3528. The sequence continues at coordinate 19,302 of JAEENL010000086.1, forward strand.
TTCGTCAATAGCTTTGAAAGCGGAATCGATGCCGCCTGTATCCGAAGAATCGTCCGGGTCGAACGTATTTCTGTTTGAAAGACAGAATTCGTAAGGACTGTAGCAGTGAACTTCAACGATCAGGTTTTTGCAGAGTTCTCCGTCCCATGTGGGAAGAGAGATGGCACCGAGGATCGCTGCTGAAGAAGATGCGGCATATCCGGGTATGGCAAGACAACGTTCGGCGTTGTTTGGGAAACTTCCGGCAGTGGATCTTACTGTGTTTACAAAGACCTGGGAAAGATAGTTTACTGCCTTGTAGCCCGCATCGTTTCCGGTCCATTCCTGAGTGGTGCCGGCAAGTCTCGGCTCATTCATTCCCTCAAAGATGAGGTGCTGGTCATAGTCACCGAAATATACGGCGATCTGACTCCATACGTCGGCCAGTTCTTCACCGATCTTCAGATAGTTTGCGGAAAGTGTCGCAACGTTAAGCCAGTTTTCGTGATGTATGTTCAGGATGATATAAAGGTCGTATTTATAGCACAGGTCTACGACTTCACGCACACGTTCCAGATATTTTTCGGAAATGGTGTGGTTTTTGTCGGTGAAAGCCCTGTACCAGGTTACAGGAATGCGGATGGTCTTAAATCCGGCATCTGCTATCCCGCTTATTAGTGCTTCGTTGACCTTGGGATTTCCCCATGAGGTCTCAAGGGAACTTAAGTTGGTGAGATTTCCGCCCGTGGAATCAAAAGTGTTTCCGAGATTCCAGCCCAGCCCCATGTCGGCGGTGATCTCCATTGATGTCTTACCTGTGAGCTCTGCTGCCCTTACTTCTGCGGGAGCGGCGGAAAGGCCCGAAAAGACCATAGCGAGAGCAGTCAGAAGCCCCAGACCGCCTTTTATGATCCTTCTGCCTGTGGTTACAGGTCGTTTTTTTAAAATGTGATGCATTGTTTCTCCTCTTGGCGCCCTGATGCGCCTGTCTTTTTCATGAACCCGGCGCAATGATTATACGTATTTTCGACATGGCAGTCAAGCAATCTCGTGCTCTTCACTTCTCAATTTATGAAATAAAATCTCCTTTAGTCTTAAAAAAAGATTAATTATTGCCCTGCCCTCTTAAAAACACAAGTGTTTCGCGTTATAATACCATTGATTGTCCATGGCCTTTTTAAGGAAAAGGCCGGAATCTTTGACACGGAGAAAACTGATGAAGGCTGGAAGCATAGTTTTTACAAACGACAACTGTATAGGCTGCAACAAGTGCATCAAGGTCTGCTCTGCGATAGGAGCCTGCATTTCTATCGAAGAAAACGGTAAAGCAAGGATCGACGTGGATCCCAACAAGTGCGTCGCATGCGGAAGCTGTCTTGATGTATGCGTACACGGTGCCCGTGAGTTTTCGGATGACACGGAGCGTTTTTTTGACGACCTGAGAAAAGGTGAAAATATCTCGCTCCTCCTTGCTCCGGCATTTCAGGCAAACTATCCGGATGAATACAAAAGTGTCCTTGGCGGCTTAAAGAAGCTCGGCGTGAACCGCATCTTAAGCGTTTCTTTCGGCGCCGATATCACCACATGGGGATATCTGAACTACATCAAAGACCATGACTTCCTCGGCGGCATCTCGCAGCCCTGTCCTGCGCTCGTGAGCTATATCGAAAGGTATCTGCCGGAACTATTGCCAAAGCTTTTTCCTGTGCAGAGCCCGCTCATGTGCGCCGCGATCTATGCAAGAAAAAAGCTGGGCATGACCGACAGGCTTGCTTTCATAAGCCCCTGCATAGCAAAAAAACTTGAGATCGAAGATCCGCACAACAAGGGACTTGTACAGTACAATGTCACTTTTGAGCATCTCATGAAATATGTGCATGAGCACAATATCGAAGGTGAAGGCACGGACAGCGAGACCGAATACGGACTCGGTGCCTTTTATCCCACGCCCGGAGGTCTTGCCGAGAATGTCAGATGGTTCCTCGGCGACAGTGTCTATATCCGACAGATCGAAGGCGAGAGAAGGCTGTACGAGTGGCTTCATTTGAATGAGGACCGAATAGGACAGGGTAGTACTCCTTTCCTGTTCATAGACGCATTGAACTGCGAAAAGGGCTGTATCTGCGGTACAGCCGTAAACCCTGATAAATCAAGAACGGACGATGCGCTTTATGCGTTGCTCGACATCAGGGAAAATGCAAAAAAACAGACCGCGGGTGACGCGTGGTCAAAGTGTGACACACCCGAGCAGCGCCTCGAACGCTTTAACAGTCAGTTTTCCGACCTCGATCTTAATGATTTCCTGAGAGGCTATACCGACAGATCTGATGAATGCAGGTATGAGACCCCGAATGAGGAGGAGCTCGACAAGATATTCATCAGTATGAACAAGCTGACCCCGGAATCGCGAAAGATCGACTGCACCTG
>JAEENL010000087.1 GCA_016283775.1 Lachnospiraceae bacterium
CGTAAGGGTACGTCCCAACGAGACGATCAGCGAGATCGACGAACGCGGAGTATTTGTAAGACAGGCAAATTCTTTTATCACACCCTTTGGTGAAAAGGAAGGAGAGTTCAAGGCAGAAGCAAACCGCTACAAGATATTCTGGGCACACGGCTGCCACTGGTCAAACCGTCCCGTTATCGTAAGAGACATCCTGGGGCTTGAGGACGTGATCGACGACATCGCCACCACAGGCACAGGAAAATACGGCCATGGCTTCGTAGACCAGAAGGATTTCAAGGATCCCACGACCGGAGCATATTTCCTTTCGGAGTTTTATGAGAACGCAAAGCCCGGTTTTGAGGGCAGAGCAACAACTCCCACGCTAGTGGACGTCAAAGAGAAAAAGGCAGTGAACAACGATTATCACCGTCTTACAAACTATATCGAAGTGCAGTTCAGAAAGTTCCAGAAGACCGACATAGACCTTTATCCGAAGGCATACAGAAAAGAGATCGACGAGTTCAACGACTGGCTTTTCCCCACGATAAACAACGGCCACTACAGAATGCATTTCTGCCTTTCATGGGTTGCGTATGACGAAGCATATCAGGATTTCTTCGCGGCGCTCGACAAGATCGATGAGAGACTTGCAACAAACCGCTTCATCTTCGGCGACTACATCACCGATTCGGACGTAAGGCTTTATGTTACTCTCGTAAGATGGGAGACCAGCTATTATCACAACATCGGACCTATGAAAAAGAGGATCACCGAATATCCGAACATCTGGGGCTACGTCAAGGATCTTTACAGCATCCCCGAGTTCAAAAAGTACACCTTCTTTGAATTTCCCAAGAAGCAGTTCAAGGGCCACAGAGGCTGGAACGGCTCGTTTGCCGAAAGGATCGCGTCACAGGTGCCTTACGATGAGCTGTGGAAGACAGACGGAGAGAGGAAAAAGATATCGTCCGATCCCGAGAACGTTTACCTTCACACCGACATTTCCCCTGAGGAATATCAGAGCGAGATATCGTTCTCAAAGTGGAACCTTCCCGGCTGGGACGACCGTCAGCCCAGAAATGTGAGCATTTCCGTGGATCCGTCCATCAATCCTCTTAAGGGAAAACTCAGCAACAGGAAATGAGAAAGACCATATAAAAGATACATTGATCATGAAGGAGAACAGACATGAAAAGGATCATTGCAAAAATAGCATTAATACTCGCAGCGGCACTTGTTTTACCGGTGATAGCCGGATGCGGGAAAAAGGAAGACAGCGGTAAGAAAAAGATAGTGATCGAGACCAACGGACGTCCTTCACCTTTTATCTACACAGTGGACGAAGAAAAGGACGGGCTTTACACCACAAAGGACGGCGTGTTCCTTGCGGGTTATGACATTGCGGTGCTTGTGGAACTTTTCAAGCTTCCTGCTTTTGCCGACTATGAGCTGGATCTTTCCGTAAGCTCAAATTCACTTGTGGACGCGCAGCAGGGAGTCATCGATGCGACCATCAACAACTGGAGCTACAACAAAGAGCGTGCGGAATCTTATCTTTTTTCCTACCCCTACACAAAATCAAGATATACCATCACCTCGGCACTCGGAACATCGATAAACACCTTTGAGGAACTTGCGGACTCCGGACTCATCATTTACGGCGGCGCCGGCGGCAACACAACGAACGCCATCGAACGCTGGAATGACACCAGAAAAGAAGGACAGAGCAAGATAAACCTCCAGTACACATCGGTCGATATGACCGTGCAGCTCGACGAAGCGATCGCGGGGAAAGTGGCACTGATCCATGACCAGCCTGTTATCCTTAAGTACAAAGACACCTACGCAGAACAGTTCAAAAAGCTCAGCATCACGGTCCTTGCGGATGATGAGACCGCAAAGAACATCACGGCCAACAACACATCGCACATCCTTTTCGGAAAGACGGGCGCTCATTCCGAAGAATACCGTAAACTGATCTCCGAGGGGATAAAGACACTCTATGACAACGGCACCCTTGCCGAGCTCGGAAAGAAATGGATCGCAACGGTGCTTGGAGACGAGACAGTATCCGTACTTCCTCTCGAATCCGATTTCAACTATCTGAACTAAGGTGACAGACAATGATCGTTTTATCATTTTCGGATTATTTCAGCTTTGAGATCGTATGGGAAAGGATCCCCGAACTAATAAAAAAGATCCCGATAACACTGGAACTTGCAGGGCTTGCATTCCTGGTATCGCTCTTTGTGGGACTTCTCATCGCGGTCGCAAGGTACAAAAAAATAAAGGTGCTGAACCCCATAGCTACAGGCTTTCTTTCGATAGTACGCGGCACACCGATGCTGATCCAACTGTATGTGGCTTATTACGGGATACCTGCTATCCTCAGGATATTCAATTCCTGGGGAGCGGATATCAACGTAAACCTCATCCCTAAGATCGTATACGCGTTCATTTCCCTGGGGCTGTACCAGTCAGCATTC
>JAEENL010000088.1 GCA_016283775.1 Lachnospiraceae bacterium
GATCCGGGCAAGATACGGTACCGGAACAAAGAGCGACGCGAGAGACACACATGCCGAAAGGGCAAGACCTATGACAAGCCCCTGCAGCATACGCTTTAAGAAACGTTCATATGCGGTTTTCCGCCTTGCTTTTTTCAGAAAGGCAAGGATCTTAACTTTGTTTTCCTGCATTTTTTGTCCTTCTGTGTCTTATCTTCGCGCGGGAAGGATCGAGCCTTCTCGCCGCTGACTTGAGCAAGAGCCATGACAGAACAAGCTGTGTGATACAACTGAACAGAGTCCAGAATCTGACAAAGATGTTGTCAAGGCTTAAGTGGGGACATACCTCCGCGATGACCGTTTTCATGCCGGTTATCGACATCGTGGTATGAAGGGAGTAGTCGTCCACAAATTTAAATCCCACAATGCGGCCCACAGCATCAAAGATGGTGCACATGGGATTTACATAGAGGAGGAAGATCGAAGGATCCGGAGTAACGTAAGGTGTGCCGGTGTACCCGTATTTCAGTTCGAAACTTGCCTCGATCGCGTTGATGATGCCGTAGGCGATCATAACGAGTATGATGGTGCTTCCGAGGAGGACGCCCGTCATCACAAAGGACATCACCACAGCGTGGTTGCTCTTTTTAAGCGATACGGAGTAGTGAACTCCGAAAGCCGCAAGGAACATTGCCATTACCATCATCACGAGGAGGATGGAAAACATCTGGAAAAAGTTGATGCTTCCGTAGATCGATGCAATGGAAAGCGCGGGAACTGTCGAAAGGAGCATGATCGCGACATAGGCAATGCAGGAAAGGTATTTCCCGAGCACGATGTCAAAAGGCGACATGCTGGTGGTGAGCAGCACATCCAGTGTCTGGTGCTCACGCTCCGACGCGATCGTGGTGGATGAGATTATCGGTATCACAAGGCAGATAAGCGCCGATTCCGCGATTATACAGCCTATGAAGAACCAGGGAAGATGATCGTTTGAATTGTTTGAATATGTCACAAGGCGGGCATTTATCACGATCATGATTATGGTGGCCACAAGCGACAGCACCATGTTGACGATGAAAAGGAGCGCCGGCAGGTTGCTGCGCTTTGCTCTTACCTGCATGTCCTTTACAAGAACGGCATTTTTAAGGTTGAACGTTGGCATCTGCATTTTCTGCTGTTCCTCCTTCATTTCCTTCCATGATGTTGATGAAGATGTTTTCCACGTTTTCGTTCTTTTTGGTGAAGCCTGTGAGCGGGATGTCGTGCATTACAAGGTTTTTGATGATACCCGCGGCATCGTCGTCCGTGCCGTTAAAGCCCAGCGTGATCTTGTTCCCGACTGCTTCGGGGCTTGTAACGAACGGCGATTCCTTTAAGAGAAGAAGTGCTTTTTCGGTCTCTCCGGCAAAGGTGGCTTCGACAGATACCTTGCCTTTTGAGAGGAGCATTGCATCCTCGACGGAACCGTTGAATTTCATCTCTCCGTGGCTTATGATGCCAAGCGTCGAGCACATCTCGATGAGCTCGGGGAGGATGTGAGAACTGATGATTATGGTCTTTCCCATCCCGGAGAGGTTTTTGAGGATCTCCTTTAATTCAAATCTGGCCTTGGGGTCGAGCCCTGACGCGGGCTCGTCAAGGAACAGTATTTCGGGGTTGTGGACCAGTGCTCTTGCGAGGCAGAGGCGCTGCTTCATTCCTCGTGAAAGGGAATCGACCTGGGTGTCTTTTTTGTCACTTAAGTTTACCAGTTCGAGAAGCCCTTCACAGAGGGAGTTGCTTTTTGTCCCCCATATTCCGTAGGTTCCCGCGAAAAACGTCAGGTATTCCATTGCGGTGAGGTTTTCGTATACACCGAAGAAATCGGGTACATAGCCTACTTTGTTCCGCATTTTCCGTCCGCCGTCCAGCGTGTTCACACCATCTATGATGACCTGTCCGGAGTCGGCTTTGAGGAGTCCGACGCATATCTTCATGGTCGTGGTCTTACCTGCGCCGTTTGCGCCGACAAAGCCGAAGAGCTCTCCGTCTCCCACGGTGAGAGTGAGGCCGTTCAATGCACGAAAATATCCGTAATTCTTTTTAAGATCTTTTATCTCAAGCATGTTTTTAGCCCCCTAGAAATCAATGTCTGCGAATGTGGATGAAAAAGGGGTCGAAGAATTGCCCCAATCCGGTCTCACCACATAAACCTTCACGGCGGATTCACTATGTCCGCGCTTTTCGAGAACGCTGCCCGCATCTTTTGAGAAGGCTACGAAGCAGGGCGCTATATACAGATCCTTCGGAAAGCCCTGAGCGGTGAGGCCGAGGGTCTTCAGAGCCGCCTCAAGAGAGGGCTGCTCGGGAACGATCTTTTTGTAATATTCGCCGCCTTTTGTTGTGTAAATGTATGAATCAAAGAATATGTTGCTGTACAATCCGGTGTAGCCTGTAAGGTATTCATCAAGGATATAGCTGTACAGAGCTCTTTTGTTGTATTCTTTTTTGAATTTGCCGTTTCCCGTGCCAAAGAGAACGGAAGCAGCAGATACGGAATAATCAAACATCTGCATGTTGCCGCTTCTTGCATAGATCTCTTTGCCGGTGCTCCTGTCAATGTCTATGAAGGTATAGCCCTCAAGAGTCGAGAGGTCCACTGTCTGACCGGGAAGCATCGTGTCTATGCGGTAAAGCACATAGTTTATGCAAACAAAGGCATTTTCAAGAGTCTCACCTGTGTTGTTGGTGACATGACCTGTAAGGGTACCGTTTGAATAGTCTGCTTCAAAGTCTATGCCCGATGAAGAAGGATATTTCTTGTCCGTGAGTACGAAAGGCACCGTGGACATAGTGGCGGGAGAGTTGATCGAGACTGAGCTCACACCCGGCTTGTCACGGAAAGCAACATATATCTCTTCGTTACTGCCGACAGGACTCGATGAAGAATAATAATAACTGTTGCCCGAATTTGAGTAGGAAAGCGCGGGATCGAAGTTTTCGGAGAAGTTGATGTTGTACCCCTTGATCTTCGGGAGAAGCACTGAGGCGTAAGTCTTTTTGGTGACTTTTCCTCCGAAGTCGGTGACTATCGTGGCGGATGTGACCCTGGGCGACATGATCCTAGTGGTAAAGCTAAGCAAAAAGATCAGAAGAGCCGTGGACATTGCAAGTATCGCCTGCGTTCCCCATATCTTTGAAGTCTTGTTTTTCTTTCTGAGACGGAAATAGATAACGAACGCGGCGACCGTATATCCGAAAAGGATAAGTATATATGCGGCGATGGGGATCATCGACGCGCTCGAGAGCTTGTTTGTGAGATCGGAGACATACCAGTCTACATTGTGGCTCGACCTCCAATAGTACGATCTGTCGGAGATCGTCTGACCGATCAGAGACTCGATGACATGAAGGATGAGCTTGTGATTGTCCGGCGAGTTTACAAACGGTGTTTTTGTGAGGTCCACGGCAAAGAGTGATATATAGCCCTTACCGACAGGAGCATAGCTCGCAAAACAGTAGTCTTTTCCTGTGTCGATATCGTCTCCGGGAATGATCGTTTCGCCGAAAGAGATATCCAGGACCTTTGCGACGGCAGGACCGTTTTCTTCCTTGACGGCAGGTAATGTGATCAGGATATTGCCAACGTAATACCTGAGCATCTCCATGATGAGCTGCTGTTCACAGAACTCCTGAAACCACATCTTTTCGCTTTCCAGCTGGCTGGAATCCGCATGTGAAATGAAAGAAACGTAAGACTCTCCGAAGTAGAGGTCCCAGAGTGTCGTGAAAAGATCCTGATTTTCTTCATAGATCTTTATGCAGACGGGATAGATCTTGGCATTGGAATCGTAAAGAGATCTGTTCTGTCTTTCGTAGTCGATCGTGTCGGCAAGACCCTGAAGATCATCTTCAAATTCCTTAAGGTAATCACCCAGCGCGATCTGTTTCATGACATACTGGACTCTGGTGTCGTAAACATAGTAAAAACTCTCGGAAGCCGAGTCTACAGTGTAATCATAGGTGTATGTGAGCCGTCCCGAACCGAAGGTGGTGTTTACGGATCTCAGTTCCCCGGTCTTTATGCTGATGTAATCCTGCAGGCCCGACAGAGTCTTGGACGCGCTGTCGCCTGTGCCTGTCATGAGAAGGCCGCCGTTGCTCACCCAGTTCATAAGGGCCGAGAGCTGTGCATCGGAAAGGGAATCAGTCGAAAAATTGGAGACAACAATGACATCGAGCATGTCGAGAGCAAGGAAATCCTCGGGCATGGTCGATGCATCGAGCTTAAAAAGACGCGTGGTGAAATTGGGCGCTCCGATGAGGCTTTTTCCCGAGAGGTATGACATCGCGTTGAAGTCGTCGGAAAGCACACCTACTGAAACAGTTGTATCAGGATCCGGCACTTTGAGCACAAAGTTTTCGGTGTATATGGTCTTGTTGTGCCTGTCGAGGATCCTCACGGAAAAAAAGGAGTTGGTCCTTTCGGCGTTAAGGCACACCAGATTTACTGTCTTGGACGCGCCTGCCGTAAGGGAAATGCGCTTGTCGTGAGCGACGAGTGCCCCGTCGGGGTCATACAGCGCAAGTTCCACACTGCCCTCGAAATCGTCTCCGTTGTTTTTTACGGTGATCCTGAAAGGACAGTATTTGTCATATCTGCAGACATTGCCGTAGCCGTAGTCGGCAGAGATCTCAAAGCGTTTGTCTTGTGAGGCGCCGGTGCTGACCGGCATGATGAGACCGACAAGAAACGTCAAAAGGAGCAACGTTGCCGCGGATCTGGTGAAAAAAGCCTTTTTCTTCATACTGAATGATCATCTCCTTAAAACCCTAATCATAACCCTAATATTATGTATTAACCGTTCTTTTGTGTCAATAGAACCACAGACTCGATTATATCCACGGAAAAACAGGAGAAAGGTTTCACTTTTTTCACGTTTTTCGCAAAAAATGCGCGTTCTATTCCGTTCTTGCATTTTGGGGCAATTTAAGGTATATTTTATAGGAGTGCCCTGAAGGGGTTCGGGGATCGGGAACCTTAATAAAACAAAAACAACGAAAGCGCGGACAACAATGGTTAAAGTGGTTAAATTCGGCGGCAGTTCTCTTGCGTCTGCCGAGCAGTTCAAAAAGGCCGGAGACATCATAAGATCCGAGGAGGACAGAAAATATGTGGTCCCTTCGGCTCCGGGAAAGAGAAACGACAAGGACACAAAGGTAACGGACCTTCTTTATAAGTGCTATGACGAGGCCGAGCAGGGAAAGGATTATACCGAAACCCTCAACAGGATCCGCGAGCGCTATGACGAGATCATCAAAGGACTGGGGCTGAAGCTCGACCTTTCGGGTGAGTTCAAAACCATCTCCGAAAA
>JAEENL010000089.1 GCA_016283775.1 Lachnospiraceae bacterium
CTGACAAACTGACTCTCAGATATGTTCAAAAGGAACAGGCGGACCAGTTCTTCAAGCTTAACGGGTACCTTGTAAAGAAGATCTATGTGGAAAAAGGTGACACAGTTAAAAAAGGCGATCTTCTCGCAGAGCTTGAAAGACCGGATCTTGACGATCTTCTTGTCGAGATAGAGACAAATATCCATGATTTCGAGACGAAGCTCAGGTTCCTAAACGAAAGGCAGGATCTTGAAAACGATCAGGCGAAGAGGATGAAAGAATCCGGCGAACTGAAAGACGATGCCGCATATGAAGCCTATCTTCAAAAGATCAAAGAAAAATACGAGAGTGATATAAAGGAATGCGAGAACAACATCTATTACCAGACACTGAGACTCGACTATTACAATGAATCACTCGAAGAAGGAAAACTCTATGCCAACATGGACGGGATCGTCTCATACGTGAGGACCTACAGCCCCAACCAGACATCCTCAGAGTTTCAGAAGACCGTGACCATCATCGACAGCGCAAAATGTACTTTTTCCTGTGATGATATCACGCATTCCGGACTTTTTTCGGAAAACAAGGTCTATGAGATCACTGCGATCGACGGCACCGTTTATGAAACACACTGCCATCTTTCGGAAGACGGCACAGCGCTTAACTTTGACCTTGTCGAACCTGATTTTTCGATACCCATCGGGACCAAAGCGTATTTCAATGTTGAACTCGAAAGAGCCGAAAACGTGGTGGCGGTGAAAAACCAGGCGGTCCACCATGCCGGAGACCTTTATTATGTTTATTATATCGACGAGAACAACATAAGAAACGTCGAATATGTCGACGTGGGGCTCATCGGCGACAGCCTATGTGAGATAAAGAGCGGCGTCAAGGCCGGAGACATACTTGTTTTAAAATGATGACAAAACGGAGCGGGAACATGAAACGATCTGCTGTGATAATCCTGATCTTGTGCTGCCTTTTTACAGGCTGCGCGAAAAAAAACATATATGATGTGCCGGAACTCATTACACCTGCGGGAAAGAGCATTTCAGAGACCGACGTCGAAAGACGGGATCTTTACAAGACGACCGTGATAAACGGAGAAGTCCTGCCCGAGACCACGGAATATGCATTTTCTCTCGGGGGAAGAGTGGCGGTCGTATATTTTTCCGTAGGAGACCACGTAAACCCCGGTGACGTGCTTGCAGAGCTTGACGACACAAACGCGCGCGCAGAGCTTTCAGCCGTACAGGACGAATATGACGAAATAAACGATCAATTTGATTTTGAGATAGACAAACTTAAGAAAGAAAACGAAGCGGAAGGCGCCACCTGGCAGTCAAAAGAGCTTAACGACCTGATGATAAGCCAGTACGAAGAATTGAGAAAAGAGAAGCTCCAAAGCGTTGGAGAACGCCTTGAGACCGCAAAGAACAATCTCGCAAAGACTAAGGTTACAGCAGTCAAAGAAGGATATGTGACCGCGGTCGGCGCGCAGGCGGGAAGATATATCTACACCGGAAGCCCTGTGATGGCGGTGAGCAGCGAAGACGAGCATTATGTGATCTGTGATTATATCGATCAGGACAAACTTAAAAACGCAGTAAGAGTATTTACAATACTCGGTGGAGTGACCGCAGATGTGCGTTTTTTAAAGAATGACGACGAGGATTCGCCGACACATTCATATTTCACGGTGGATGATACTGTGATCTATTCAGGTGATTATGCACCCGTCGTGATAATAAGCGACCTTCACGAGAATGTCATCGCGGTGCCGAACGAATGTCTCTACAAGGACGAAGGCGGGCGCTATGTTTATCTTGTTTCCGACAATACCAGAGTAAAGACATATGTGACAACAGGTTTTGAAGGTCTTAACCACACCGAGATAACCGAAGGCCTTTCGGATACCGACAGGATCTACATAAAAGAAGAGGCGCACGGTACATCGCACTCGGTCGACGCAAAGCTCGGGGATTTTGTCATAACCACGAAAGCAAGAGCCAGAGTGAACTACATGGAGCAGACTTCGTTAAATGCCGTATGCTACCACGGTACGCTCATTTTCAAAGGCTTTAACTATTCCACATTTGAAATGATAAAAAAAGGCGATGTTATCGCAACCTATGAAGAGACGGTTGACGAGGACTACATCGCGGAATGCAAATTCGCGCTTGAGCTTGCAAAACTGCAGGAAGACGCTTACTCCATAGCTTTTTACGAAAACCTCCTCCAGGACATCGAGGAATGTACGGGAACCAGAGAGATAACAGCGCCCTATGACGGCATGATAATCTCCATGGAAAACGTTTACAACGGGAGCGGGATACAGTCGAGCGGGAAAGTGTGCACCTTTGCATCTGTGGATTCACTTGAGCTCACGGCAGACAATTCCAACAATGCTTTCCGTTACGGCCAGACAGTCGTAGTGGAGGCTGCAGTTAACGGAAAGACGCAGTACGGCACGGCGCACGTCCTTACGGCTTCCCAGACAGGACTCACGGGCGGGCTTTCCCAGAAGACCGCGCTGTTAAAGCTTGACGAAGGCTTTGAATATCTATATTTCGGTTCGAGCCTTTACGCAAGCGTGAACAACGTTGTGGTCGAGAATGTAGTTCTCGTGAACGTAGATGCGGTGGTACAGGCGGGAAGCACACCTGTGGTGCTGGTTTCTGAAAACGGAGAAGTCACAAAGACCTGCTTCGTCACAGGAAGAAAAGGCAATGAATATTACTGGGCCGCGGACGGAATCGAACCCGGAGCGGAGCTTGTCTACTAGATACATATTTCCAAAAGAACACGAAATGTAAAAAGGAAATCGTAAAATGTTTCGACTGATGGTTCAAAAACTGCTGCATAAAAAGTGGATGGTCTTTTGCCTGCTGATAGGAAACGTTCTCCTCATCGCCACGGCGGCAAGCTATCCCATGTATAAAAACGCGTCCTTAAAGAAGATGCTTGACGACGAACTTGCGGCCTATTCAGAGACCGCCGACGATGTCGGCCTCATGACCTTCTTTTTGTCAACGCAGAACGGCAGTAATATTTCAGGCTACAATTCAATGATCCTTGCTCAGGACACCGTTCCCAACGGGCTTGAGATGAAGCTGAAAGCTGTAAACAAGCACTTTGTGCATGTCATAAGCGATGCGGATACACTCCTTGAGAGAGATGACATGACTTCCGTGCAGGCAAAACTCGGCACGCTCTCAAACCTTGCGCAGGATTCGGTAGTACTTGCGGGACGGATGTTCACGGATGAAGTGGAAGACGGTGTGATAGAGGCAGTGGTCACCGGCGACGGACTTATGAACATGAACCTCCTTGTGGGAGAGACGCTTGAGTTCAGGTTTCTGAAATATGCCGACGGTTCCAAAGTAAAGGTAAAGATCGTGGGCGTCGTGGATCCCGTTAAGACAAACGACGGTTGCTGGGTGGAAGACCTTTCCGTGTTTGACACTGAGATACTTATACCTGAACGCGTGTTCAATGACAGGTTCTTAGGTGAGAACTTAAGAAACTACTATGTGCGCTGCAACTGGTTTTACAGATTTGACGAAAATTCCATTCAGGTAAGGAACATAGACAAGACGATGGCGGCAACGGAAGAACTCCTTGCAAAGTCATCGCCCACATTAAAGATCTCCGAGCCCGGATATCTTTCGGTATTAAAGAGATTTGTCCAGACCGAGAACAAGATCACTGTTACACTTATAATCCTTCAGGTTCCCGTAATGGCGCTCCTTCTCGCTTTCCTGTTCATGATATCCGGACAGATGCTCAACATGGAGCAGAACGAGATATCGCTTCTTAAGAGCCGTGGCGCTTCAAAGAAACAGATAGGCCTTTTGTATCTCCTGCAGTCATCGATACTTTCGCTTGTTTCGCTGATCATCGGACTTCCTCTCGGCGTTGTGATGTGCAAGCTGATAGGTTCGTCCGAGGCTTTCCTCGAATTCGGAGCAGTGAGGACTTTAAGCGTAAAGATCGACGCAGAAGTGATGATATATGCTTTTGCCGCAGTGCTTGCGTCCATTCTTGTGACACTGATCCCTGCGCTTTCCGCAAGCGGTCTGTCAATCGTAAGGCTTAAGGCAAAAAAAGCAAGGAGCGGAAAAAAACTCTGGCAGAAGCTTTATCTTGACGTGGTCATACTTGGCATTTCACTTTACGGCTATTATTCATTCTCGAGACAGACAACGGACCTTGCGAGTGATGTGCTCGAAGGAAACGGACTGGATCCCTTGCTCTATCTGTCCTCGGTGCTTTTTATCCTCGGCGCGGGAATGGTATTTTTGCGCATCCAGCCGCTTATCGTGAAACTCATCTTTGCGATAGGAAAAAAGCGCTGGAAGCCCGATGCTTATGCATCGTTCCTGCAGATCATAAGAACGGGATCGAAGCAGCAGTTCATGATGCTTTTCCTGGTACTTACGGTCTCACTTGGTATTTTTGACTCGACGGTCGCAAGGACGATCATCTCAAACGCGGAAGACAATATAGAATATCTCATGGGAAGCGACATTGTCCTGAGCGAAGTGTGGCCCAGCAATATCAACCAGGTGCGTCTGGATCCCACTCTTGAACTGGTATACAGAGAGCCCGACTTTGGAAAATACGGCTCCGCGGATGACGTCGAGAAAGCGGCGCGTGTTTATTACAACACTTCCGCTGTCTTTAAAAAGGGAAGTACCTCGACCGGATGCACGGTGATGGGCATAGACACAAAGGAATTCGGTGAAGCGCTCATCTTTGACAGCACGCTTCTCGGAAAACATATAAACAATTACCTGAACGAAATGGCCGTAAACCCTGACAACATCATCGTTTCGGAAAGCTTTGAAAAGATGCAGGGCATGAAGATCGGCGACAAGCTTACCTACACCGACAAGAGCGGGAACGAGATAACAGGTGTTATATGCGCTTTTGTCGATTACTGGCCGACCTTCAGACCATCCACGGTCGAACTGCTGAACGACGGCACCGCGCAGGAAAAGACACAATATCTCATCGTTTCACATCTTTCCGTGATCCAGGCGGAGTGGGGAAAGACTCCCTACCGTGTTTTCATGAAACTGAAAGACGGACGGGACGCGTCATTTTTCAACAAGTTCATCAACGGAAACGGGATACTTCTTACAAAATACACGATCATGTCCGAAGAAAAAGAGGCAGTGAGACGCGACACCCTTTTCCAGGGAACGAACGGCATACTCACGATGAGTTTTATCATAATCCTCATCCTCTGCCTTTTCGGCTACCTCATCTACTGGATCATGTCGATCAGGTCAAGGGAACTGCTTTTCGGTGTTTTACGAGCGATGGGCATGAAAAAAGCGGAGATCATACGCATGCTTTTCTATGAGCAGACGGCTACGGGCATTTTCTCCATCATCATCGGCGGTGCCATAGGCTTTGCGGCTTCAAGGATGTTCGTTCCGATGATACAGCTTGCCTATGCGGGTGAAAACCAGGTTACGCCGCTTTCACTCACCATGCAGGCGGGAGACCTCATCAGACTCTTCAGCGTGATACTCGTGATGATACTTGTTTGCATCGTGGTGCTTTCAAGGCTCATCTCCGGAATGAAGATAACAAATGCATTGAAACTCGGAGAGGACTAAATGGGAGATATAATCACAGTAAACGGATTAAACAGGATATTTCCGATAACGGGCGGAGAACTGCATGTTTTAAAAGACATCTCACTTGCGATACCGGAGCACTGTCTTACCATCCTTAAGGGCAGATCGGGTTCGGGTAAGACCACGCTCATAAACCTTCTCGGAGCGCTGGATCTTCCCACATCGGGAAGTATCTGCTTTGACGGGCAGGATATCACAAAAATGAGCGAACCCGAGCGCGAAAAGCTCAGAAGAACGCAGATTGGCTTTGTTTTCCAGTCGGTATCCCTCATCCCCATGATGAGCGCTTATGAGAATGTTGAGTTTTCCATGAGGCTCGCGGGGGTGGAAAATGACAGGAAGGACAGAGCCGTAAAGTGCCTTAAAAAAGTGGGGCTCGGAGCCAGGATGAACCACATGCCCGCCGAGATGTCCGGCGGTGAGCAGCAGAGAGTTGCGATAGCAAGAGCGATAGCTCACGGACCGCGCATCATTTTTGCGGATGAGCCCACAGCAGAGCTTGATTCCCAGACGGCGGCCACGGTGGTAAAACTGTTCAAGGATCTCGTTGAGACCGAAAACGTTACGATAGTCATGACAACGCATGACACGGGACTCATGAGCGCCGCGGATGTCGTATATGAGCTTGAGGACGGAGTGATTTTAAATGGCTGAAGAAGTGATGATCAAGGCCGATAACCTTGTGAAGATCTATAAAACCGAAGATATAGAAGTCATGGCTCTGCAGGGACTCGACCTCACCGTGGAAACGGGAGAACTCCTTGCGATCATCGGAAACTCGGGTTCGGGTAAATCCACGTTTTTGAACATGATAGGAGGCCTTGACAAGCCTACCGCGGGAAGGCTTACGGTTGCGGGAAACGACCTTTTCAAGCTCAACGAAAAGGAACTCGTGGCTTACAAAAGAGACACCGTAGGCTTTGTATGGCAGAACAACGCGAGAAACCTCCTGCCTTATCTTACCGCGCTCGACAACATCATGATGCCGATGTCTCTGCAAAAGCAGGAAAACAAAAAAGAGAAGGCACTTGAACTTCTTGACACCGTCGGTCTCATGCACAGAAAAGATTCGAGACTTTCGCAGCTTTCCGGTGGTGAACAGCAGAGGATAGCGATCGCGATAGCTCTCGCAAATTCACCGAAGCTTCTTCTTGCGGACGAGCCCACGGGCTCTGTTGACAGAAAGACGGCGGACTATATCTTTGACATCTTTAAACGGCTGAACCGCGAAAAAGGGCAGACGATACTCATCGTTACGCACGACGTGACACTTTCAAAGATGGTGCGCCGCGTGGTTGCGATAAGAGACGGCAAGATATCGAGCGAGAGGATATTAAAGGAGCAGTATGCTGACATCGCGACAAATACCGTTGACTGGAGCACCGAGGACACTCAGGAGGAATATGCGATCATCGACCGTGTGGGACGAGTGCAGCTTCCGCATGACCTTCTCGATGAACTTTCACTTGATTCCAACAAGGTGAGAGTGACCATGGAAAACGGCAGGATAGTGATAGAAAAGCCTGCTGACGCATAAAATCTTTCAGGTTTGCAAGAAATTTAAAATAAATTTATGGCATTTACGCTCCGTTTGATGTATAATACGCTTTGTATGTGATTAAAAACGGAGGTAATCTCATGGAGATCGTAAATGCTTTTTTTAATTCCGTAGTACTGTACATAATATTCGGTGCTGTCGCACTCGGCGGCGCTATCCTCGGCATCGCTCTGAGGAAAAGGAAAAATACAAAAGAAGGCAAAGAAAACTGATAGAAGATATCATACGTAAAGGAGACCTTAAAATGTCTATGGAGAGTATCAAACATTCACAAACAGAGGACTTTTCTTCAGAGGTAAAGATCTCGAGCGATGTCATCGCCACCATCGCGGCTCTTGCGGCGACCGAGGTTGAGGGCATAGATTCGCTTCAGGGAAATATCACCAACGAGATAATCGGAAAACTCGGCATAAAGAACGTTTCCAAGGGTGTCGAGATCACTTTCGATCCTTCGGGAGAGAACGTTGAGGCTTCCATCGCCGCCGTGATAAAGTACGGCTATTCCATCCCCGATATCGTAAAGACCGTGCAGGATAAGGTAAAGAGCGCCATCGAGTCGATGGTCGGCATGAATTGCACCAGTGTCAACATCGACATCGTAGGTGTGAACGTAAACAAAAAATGATCCTGTGATGCGTTTAATACGCGCGCGGGAAACCATAAAAAGCTCTTATGAACCTTGTAAAATAAATATGAAAGGGTAAAAACATGACAAAACATGAGGAAAGAGAATACTTCTTCCGGCTTGTGTTCCTGCTGGATTTCCACGAAAAGGACGATGTGGCGGAACAGTTGGATCTTTTCAGAAGGCTCCAGATGGCATCCGAACAGGAGACTTTTGAAGTGATAAAGGAAAAAGCTTTAAAGCTTTTTGAAAAGCAGGGAGAGATCGATACAGTCCTTTCAAAAGCATCCACCGGATGGCCGCTCGGAAGACTTGGAAAGTCCGAGCTTGCGATCATGCGTGTGGCGGCATATGAGATCATGTTTGATGATGATGTTCCGGCAGGAGTTGCGATAAACGAAGCCGTTGAACTTGCAAAGGTGTACGGCAACGATTCCGCGCCTTCTTTTGTGAACGGCGTGCTCGCAAAGCTCGTGAAGCCTGAAGACGGAGAACCTTCCGCATGACCTATACGGTTTCAGAGATCACCTCATACATAAAAATGAAATTTGACACGGATGTGCTTTTCAGCCGTATCTATGTAAAAGGTGAAGTTTCAAACTGCAAATATCATTCATCCGGACATATTTATTTTACATTGAAAGACAGCGGAGCTCAGATCGCTTGTGTAATGTTTGCCGGGAAAAGACCCGGCATTTCTTTTAGGCTGACTGACGGACAGAGCGTGATCGTAATGGGACAGATCTCTGTCTATGCGCCCTACGGATCATATCAGATATATGCGGATGAGATAAGGCTTGACGGCATCGGACGTCTTTATGAGGAGTTTGAGGCTCTGAAAAAAAGACTTGGTGACGAAGGCCTTTTTGACGTTTCACATAAAAAAAAGATACCCCGCTATGCGCGGACGGTCGGTATCGTTACAGCTTCTACGGGGGCAGCGATAAGGGATATCTGCCAGATAAGCAAAAGAAGGAATCCTTATGTGAAGCTCATCCTTTACCCCGCACAGGTTCAGGGAAAAGGCGCTTCGGAGACCATTGTGCGCGGAATAAAGGCGCTTGACGGAAAAGCAGACGTTATCATCGTGGGACGAGGCGGCGGCTCCATCGAGGACCTCTGGGCGTTCAACGAAGAAGCTACGGCGCGCGCGATCTACGAATGCGTTACGCCGGTAATCTCCGCAGTGGGACATGAGACGGACACCACGATAGCGGATTTTGTTTCGGACCTTCGTGCGCCGACACCTTCCGCCGGCGCAGAGCTTGCGGTTTTTGACATGGCGCTTTTTGAAAAGAACCTGGCTTCTTTCCACGAGAGATTGACCGATGCAATGCTAAACCGCATCCAAGCGCAGCGCGACAAGGTAAAGAATCTTGAATTCAGGCTGAAAAATGTAAGTCCCGAAAATGTGCTGAAACTTAAAAGGCAGAAAACTGCGGAACTGGCGTTAAGGCTTAAAAACGCGGTCACACGCGCGGCGGTTTCCGAAAGGCACAGACTTAGTGACGATAAGACCAGGCTTGAAAAGGCCTTCACCACACTTTTTAACGAGAGAAAAACCGGTGTCAAGCTCCTCGCAAACAGGCTGGTAAGCGCGAATCCCGCAAAAAAGCTGGAAAGCGGTTTTTCCTATGTCACGGATGCAGAGGGACAAAACGTCACCAGCATTTCAAAGATAAACAAGTCGGACATTCTGAACATAGTGATGACAGACGGCAGGGTAAAGGCAGAGGTCATCGACACAGAAAAGGCACGGTGCGAATAAATGGCAGAAAAAAAAGAAGAAAAAAACAACAGCCTTGAACAGAACATGGAGGAGCTTGAAAAGGTGATCTCCGAGCTCGAAGCCGACAATCTGAGGCTTGACCGGGCGTTTGAGCTTTATAAGGCGGGAATGGACCTCCTTTTAAAATGCAACGATTCGATCGACAAGATAGAAACAGAGCTTAAAGTGCTTGAGGCAGAGGGCGTGTGATGGATTTTAAGAAAGAACTTTCCGAAAGACAAGCTGAAGTAAACAGCATCATTTCAGCTTATCTTCCGGAAGAAACGGGATATCAGAAAACAGTGATCGAGGCGATGAACTATTCCGTGAGAGCGGGAGGAAAGCGCCTCCGTCCGGTTATGATGCATGAATTGTACCGCATTTTTTCGGACGCGAACGGGGAGAAAGAAGATGAGAGCCTTATCGGGCCTTTCCTTGCGGCGATAGAGATGATTCACACATACTCTCTTGTGCATGACGATCTTCCCGCGATGGACAACGATTCACTTAGAAGAGGGCTTCCCACGACACATGTGAAATTCGGGCATGCCATGGGTGTGCTCGCAGGTGACGGGCTTTTGAACTTTTCCGTGGAGACAGCCTGCCGTGCTTTTGAACTGG
The DNA here is from genome assembly GCA_016283775.1 of Lachnospiraceae bacterium. GTDB lineage: Bacteria > Bacillota > Clostridia > Lachnospirales > Lachnospiraceae > RGIG3528. The sequence goes on from JAEENL010000089.1 coordinate 10,206, forward strand.
GAAAAACCGACGAAAAGAGTACAGAACGTAATCTCCGTGTCATGCGGGCGCTGAAGATCCTTTACGAAAAAGCCGGGATCTACGGGATGATCGGCGGGCAGACGCTTGATGTCCTTAAGGACGGGCAGCCGCTCGACGCTGATGAGATAGTGTTTATATATGACAACAAGACCTGCGCCCTGATAGAAGCGGCCGTGCTTTGCGGAGCGGTGCTCGGAGGAGCGGAGGAGAAGGATCTTGCCGCGCTTTCCGAGATGAGCGTTTCCATAGGCCGCGCGTTCCAGATCATGGACGACATACTTGATATCGTGGCTGACGAAAAGGTACTTGGAAAACCTGTCGGATCCGACGCAAAAAACAAAAAATCCACATACGCTGCGATACACGGTGTGGAAGAAAGCAGAAAAAAAGTAAGAGAATATACCGACAGAGCGCTTTTTACCGCCGACGGACTTAAGGACGGCGAATTCCTCAGGGAACTCATAAAAAGCCTTGCGGAGCGGGAATACTGATAATGGACGGATATCATTTGCTTGATAAAATAAATAAGCCGAACGACATCAAAAAGCTGTCGAAACGGGAACTGCCCGCACTTGCCGCGGAGATAAGACATTTCCTTCTGGAGAATGTCTCAAAGACCGGAGGACATCTGTCATCAAACCTCGGAGTGGTGGAGCTTACCATTGCGCTCCACAGGTTTTTGGATTTTCCGGAGGACAAGCTGGTCTTTGATGTGGGGCATCAGGCCTATGTGCACAAGATACTCACGGGTCGCAAAAACTTTGAGAGCCTGAGACAGCTTGGCGGTCTCTCGGGATTTCCAAAGTCGGAAGAGAGCGAATGCGACGCGTTTGACACAGGACACAGTTCCACCGCGCTTTCTGTGGCGGCGGGTCTTGCCGCGGCACGTGACCTTAAGGGCGAGCACCACAAGGTCGTTGCTGTGGTCGGAGACGGCGCGCTCGGCGGCGGCCTTGCGTTTGAGGCACTGAACAACCTTATAAAATTCAAGAGTAACCTCATCATCATACTTAACGACAATTCCATGTCGATAGACAAAAACGTCGGCGGTGTGGCTAATTATCTGGGACATGTGAGGACAAACACCTCATACATAAATTTCAAGAACAGCCTGAGTAACGCGCTGCTCCACACACCGGGCATAGGCCCCGTCATCTTTAAAAAGATGAAGCATTCAAAGAACGTCATAAAGTCCATGTTTGTGGGCGGGATGTTCTTTGAAGACCTCGGCATAACCTATATCGGACCCATCGACGGACATGATGTGGGGCAGGTCATGACGGCGCTTGAAAACGCCTCAAGAGTGGACCGCCCGATACTGATCCATGCAGTCACCAAAAAGGGCAAGGGCTATTCCTTTGCGGAAAAGAATCCCGGAAAATTCCACGGGATCGCTCCGTTTGACGTGGCTACCGGAAAACTCATAAAAAAGAACGAGCACAAGACCTATACCGAAGCTTTTTCGGAGGAGATGATAAGACTTTCGGAAAAGAACGACAGGATGATCGGCATAACCGCCGCGATGGAGTTCGGAACAGGTCTGAATGAATTTTCAAAGAAATACCCTAACAGGTTTTTTGACGTAGGCATCGCAGAACAGCATGCGGTGACCTTTGCCGCGGGACTTTCGAAGGAAGGCTTTATTCCTGTTGTAGCTATTTATTCCAGCTTCCTTCAGAGAAGCTACGATCAGGTGCTGCATGATGTCTGTCTTACTCACAGGCATGTGGTGCTGATGATAGACAGATCCGGGATAACAGGGGCCGACGGTGAGACGCATCAGGGTATATTCGATCTTTCATATCTTTCGCATATCCCGGGGCTCACGGTGATGGCTCCGAAAAATTGCGAAGAACTGAAAAAAATGCTGGAATTTGCGGTTTCCTATGACGGCCCTGTTGCAATAAGATATCCCAGAGGTGAGGAAAACGGCACTGTTTCGGCGCTTCCTTCGGCAGAAGTCGAATACGGCAGGGCGGAGAAGATCGAAGACGGTGCGGATATTGCGATATTTGCGGTCGGCTCCGTCGTGGATACTGGACTTAGCATCCTGGACAAGCTTAAGGAAGATGGGATAGGCGCTTCGCTTTACAACGTGAGATTTGTTTCTCCTATCGATAAAGACGCGATCCTTAAGGAAGCTGCAAGGTGCAAGGCAGTCGTTACCATCGAGGAAAATGTGAGAAGGGGCGGCTTCGGAGAAGCAGTTGCGGACATTCTTGAGGAAGCGGGCGTAAAAACTGCATTTATCGGCGCCGCGCTTGACGATTCCTTCATTGAGCACGGAAAACGCGCGGAACTTCTTAAACTGCACGGGGTAGACCCGGAAAAAATCTATGATGAGATTAGATACGCTATTGGTAAATAAAGGGCTTGCGCCTTCCCGAGAAAGAGCAAAGGAACTCATAAAAAACGGGCAGGTCAGCGTGAATGGAACCGTTATTTCGAAAGTGGCCGCAGAAACACCTGAGGACGCTGATATCACGATCACCGGCGAAACGCTTAAATACGTGAGCCGCGGCGGGCTGAAGCTTGAAAAGGCTGTCGATCATTTTTCACTTTTGCTGGATGGACTTACGTGCATGGACATCGGTGCATCCACCGGCGGTTTTACCGATGTGATGCTGCAAAACGGCGCAAAAAAGGTATTTGCGGTGGATGTGGGGACAGACCAGCTTCATCCCTCACTTAAGGCAGACCCGCGTGTGGTCTCGATGGAACAGACGAACATCCGTGATCTCACGCCTGCGATGATCGGGAATGAGACCATCGACTTTGTGAGCGTCGATGTTTCCTTTATTTCTCTCAGACTGGTGCTCCCTGTGGTAAAAAACATCTTAAAGCCGGGCGGAAACTGCGTATGCCTTATAAAACCTCAGTTTGAGGCAGGAAAACAGAGGCTTGGGAAAAACGGAGTGGTAAAGAACAAAAAGGTCCACGAAGCCGTGAAGACAGAAGTATCGGAATGCGCCGAGGCACTTGGTTTTAAAGTAAAAGGGATCACGGAATCGCCGATACAGGGACCCGAAGGCAACACGGAATTCCTCATGCTTATCGAGAGCGTGGCATAATATGACAGTAGTCGGTTTAACACAACAACTATGGGGCAGAGCATGAAAGACAAATATCTTCTTGCGGTAAACAAAGAAAGAGACAAAGACGGAGCATATGCAAAGCGGGCGTCGGAGGCTTTTGAAAAGCTCGGCGCGGGCTTCATCCTTGAGCGCGATATTTTTAACAACGACCTCGGAAAATATGCTGATGAGATAAAGGCTTCGGTGGTGCTCGGAGGAGACGGGACGCTCATGCGGGTTGCCGATTCGCTTAAATGCCACGGGATACCGATTCTCGGGATCAACATCGGAAACCTCGGGTATCTCACGGGCGCGGAAGGTGACGAGCTTGAGGATGCGATAGAGCGCCTTGTTACAGGAAAATACACCATAGAAAAACGCATGATGCTCGATGTCTCCGTGAACGATGGACCTTCAAAGGCGTTCCTTAACGATGCTGTCATCACAAGGAACGGATATTCCAGGATGATACAGGTTGCTCTCTATGTAAACGGAAAGCAGCTTTACACCTTGTTCGGGGACGGTGTGATAGTGTCAACGCCCACAGGATCTACAGGGTATAATCTGTCCGCAGGTGGCATGATATGCGTGCCCGAAGCCGAGATGACAATGGTGATGCCCATCTGCCCGCATTCAATGGCAGCGCAGGGCTTCATAGCAGCCGCGACCGACGTTATTGAAGCGGAACTCCTTCCCGGGCGTAACGGAACCGAGACTGAGACAGGCGTCACGATAGACGGAAATACCTTTATCCCGTTTAAAGCGGGAGACAGAGTAAAGGTCACAAAATCGGAGAGCGTCACAAGGCT